>JAUNPZ010000002.1:49009-61267 GCA_030536455.1 Lachnospiraceae bacterium
ATTGCCCGTCTGGCTCTCTGCCCGCTCCAGTCCCTGCGCCGAGAATACGGCATCCTCCGCGCGCCGGATAACGGCGTCCAGAATCCGGTGCACCTCCTGATACTGCACACGAGAATCCTCATAAACCTCCCGGATCGAGGAGCCTGGCAGGATGTCATGGAACTGATTTAACAGAACCAGCTTCCAGGCACGGTCCAGCTCCTCATCGGGATACGAAAACTCCGGAGCCTGCCGGCAGGCCAGCACACATAAGGACTCCGCCCACGCCAGCAGAAACTCACATTTCCGGTTCTCTTTTTTGTTTCTCGCCATGGAGGTGTAGGTGCCGCGGTGAAATTCCAGATACAGCTCCCCGCTCCATTTCGGCACCTGTCTGCCCTCCAGATTCTTTTCCAGCAGATGGAAAAATTCCTTTACGGAGGTCTGGCGGACCTTCGGGCATTTTCCGGGAGCCGACTCCAGTCTGCGGCTTTCCTCCAGCATTTCCGGCGTGGTCCCTCCGCCGCCGTCCCCATATCCGTAGCAGGTCAGCACATCCTGATTCAGCGCCTTATTCTGGTATCTCTGCCAGGTTCCCATAATCTGCCTTGCATTCTGCAGACCGTTATAGGTGGTAGAAAAATTCCGTTTTTTCCGCAGCTCCGGATAGGTACAGTAATCCGATGTGGTAATAAAATAGGTGAGAACCTCGCTTCCGTCCAGTCCCCGCCACATCATCGTGTCATTGGGAATCTGGTTATATTCATTCCAGCCAATCTTGGTTGTCATAAAATACTTAATCCCGGATTTTCTTAAAATCTGGGGCAGCGCCACGCTGTAGCCAAATACGTCCGGAAGCCACAGAACCTCATTGTCCCCTTTTCCGAATTCCTCCTGAAAGAAACGCTTTCCATGCAGAAGCTGACGGATCAGAGATTCTCCGGAGGACAGATTGCAGTCCGCCTCCACCCACATGGCGCCCTCCGGCTCCCAGCGGCCTTCCCGGACCCGTTCCTTAATCTGCTCGTAAAGCTCCGGCGCCTCCTCCTTCACATACTGGTAAAGCTGAGGCTGACTGGACATAAAGCGGTATTCCGGATACTGCTCCATCAGGTTCAGCACCGTTAAGAAACTTCTTACGGCCTTCTGTCTGGTCTGGCGAAGCGGCCATTTCCAGGCCACGTCGATGTGCGTATGCCCCACACTGTGAACCACCGCCGGATCAGACGCTTTTTTCTCTGCCCGCTCATACTCCTTTTTTATAAACTGGTCCGCCTCCTCGACAGAAGCGTAAAAGCGCTCCGAACCGGTTTCCCGCAGGTCTAAAAGATTCACGCAGCGGTTCAGCGCCTCAAAGATACGAATCCGCTCCTCCTCATCCTCCCGCAGCAGGTCCGCCGCTTCCCAGAGGACCTTCATATCATAATACAGCTCTTCCGTCTTCTCATCCAGCACCGCCTGGGAAAGAGAAAAGAAGTTGGTCTTCTCCGAAAGATTCGAATACGCGTAAAAAGCCGTCTCATAGACCTCTCCTGCCCTGGCTTTTTCCGAAAGAATTATTCGGGTATGGTTCATATCCAGGGTCGCGGCCATTTTTCCATTTACATATGCAATAATCTGCGGATTGTCCGTATTCCAGATGTCCGTTGCACCTGTGGATAAAGAGAGAATCACCTTTTTCCCGTCATAATGCGCCGGAATCTCCACCTTCCCGTAAAACCACCAGTGCGTATCGCCTCCGCCCCAGGTCTCTCCGGACGCAAATGGCTTCCATCCGTCCAGCATCTCCTTATGGAATTCGGTACACAGCGGATAGGCGCCCGGCGCTGCATATAAATGGGAAACCGGCTGCTCATACAGCAGACGGAGCCCGCCCAGCGTCTCCAGGATTCCCTTTACCCGTTTTCTGTACTGTTCTGTCATGTCCCCGCTCCTATTTCTCTATCCACTTTTTCATGAACGCAACGTCATCCTGTGCCGTAACCGGGTCGATTTCCTCCCGGAGAATGCTGATTTCCGGCTTCTCCCGGTGCAGCCACCGGAACAGCGTATCGTACTCCATCAAGCCCGTTCCCAGCGGACAGGGAACGAACATGCCATTCTCATCCAGCTTAAAATCCTTCAGATGAATCGCCGCGATCTCCCTGCCGAACGCCTGGAAGCAGGTCTCCCAAACCTCATCCTGACGGTTTACCATATCCGGAGCCAGCATATTCACCGGGTCAAAAATCACCTGCAGCCTGGAGCTTCCCACCTGGTCCAGAAGCCGTCTGGTCCACTCCGGAGAATAAAGGGTGTGGGTGGCAACCGGTTCGATTCCCACGTTGACTCCCATCCGCTCCCCTTCTTCCGCCAGAATGGAAAGGCCCTCCGTCACCTGTCCGATGGTCTTCTCCTTATCCTCCATCTCCACTACGCCATAGGAGCTTTCGGTTCCTACCATCCCCGCATTCAGCCAGGAAGATACCTGAATCGCGCTCTTAAACAGCTCCAGATGATTTTCATAAACCGCCCGGTCCCTGCAGCTGATGTCGATGTAGCAGCCCAGCACACTGATAAAGATTCCATTCTCGTCAAAGGCCTTCCGGATTTCCCCGGCCTTCTCCCGGCTCATGCCGATGTAGCTGTCCACACCTTCAATCGCCTTCGCTGCCGCTAACTGAGCCGCGTCAAAGCCCTCCCGTTTCAAAAGCTCTGCCATCGCCTCCGCGCTCATTTTTCCGTAATCATGGGCTCTTACTCCTAATTTCATATCCATTTCCTTCCTTTCTATAATCAATATAATTTGTTTCCGGCGTTCCTTCAAGTGGAAATATGAAAAAAGGCGTTCCAAAACTCAAACAGCCCCCTGCTAAAATCTGAGTTTTGCAACGCCTCCGTTCCCACTTTTTAATACGGCATCCGCCGGCTTCTATCGGCTGACTCTGAGACAGAATTTTTTCTCTACAGGTGTATACTCATTCATATAAATCGTATAGCCTGCGTCATTTACCTCTTCCCCGCTGTAATGGCCGTGGAATGCATGACTGCCGAATCCCGGTCCCAGTTCGATGACCTGGTCATTATGATGGATGGTCACAAACCCGTCCTTCAGGATCATCGCCTCTCCCTTTGCAGCCGTAAGCCGGAAATGCGTATTTTCCAGAACCGCTCCGGTGGGAACACATACCTGCACCCGGATCGGAACCCGGTCCAGGCCTTCGGTCTTTACAGAAACCTCCAGCCCATCCTCCAGCTCCTCTACCGTAACTGTGGTGTGAAGCTGGCTGTTCACCAGAATCTCCCGCTTGCTGTGGTCCATCTTCCACCAGTCATTGGTGGCCGGCGGCTCTGCAAACGGCTGGTAATAGCTGGCATTGATCACGGACTCCAGCACACATCTTCCATCCTCTACGGTCATGGAATCCGCCAGGAAATTCCGGTTGCTGCCGATGCTCTCTCCAATCTTTAAGAAGATTGGCGTTTCCTTCACCTTCATAAACAGGAACGCGCTCTTTCCCTTTAAGATGCTGTAGCCGTACTTCTCGTTCTTTACCCGCAGGACCCCGGCCTCTTCAAAATATTTCCGGTAGGTGTCCAGGAAGCCATAGCCCTTGAAGCAGTAATTCTGCATCTTCTCATGAGCCATGATGATATGCAGACATTCCGGCGCCAGGTCTCCCCGCATCATATTGTCGCGGATGATCTTGTGGGCCGCCTTGTCAAATTCCTCGTGGAACTGAGCGTAAGGCGCGCCTTCCTCCTCCGTCATAGATGCCATGTACAGATACTGGTAAAAATACTTGTCCGGATAATCGGCCTTTCCCTGGTCCTGTCTGGTGGAATTCTGGGTAAAGATGGTATCGTCCGGGTCAAAATACCGCATCATCATATTTAAGTTTCTTGCGATATAACCCAGATACCGGTCATCCCCCGTTTCCTCATACAGGGCCATCATGGAGTTATTGACCACCGCATTATAGTTGCCGGTGGAACGCTCCGCGTACTCGCCTTCCTCATTTCCGTCGATGCCCTCTGCCAGATACTGTCCGGCCCGCTTCTGAAGCTTTGCCGCAAACTCCCGGTCCTCCCCAAAGAGATTTGCGCCCTGGGTCAGCGCCGCCGTGATTCCCCAGCGGTGATTCGGAGTATGGAAACCGCCGGTGCAGATCATATTCAAAGCCCGCTTCATAATAGTCCGGTACTTCTCCTTTAAAATCTGCACCCCTTCTGCCGCATCCTCATGTTCATACTGCTCCAGCACCCGGTATCCGGCTATCAGCCGCTTAAAACAGAAGGAGGTATCCGCCGCCGAATTAAAGTTGCAGGACGGATAATCCAGTCCGCCGTTGTCACGCTGGTTCCTTCCCACAAAATCCATGGCCCGGTTCATGGCCTGGAGCAGCGCCTCATCGTGATAGAACCGGCTGCCCGGATGGCAGTAAACGGCATCGGCCAGAGCCATCACATAAATCGTAGGCTTGGTCTCCAGCATCTCTCCTGCCATCATGCCGTAATCCGGCCTTTCCGGGTCCAGAACCTGGGTTTTCAAAAAATGCTCTACCTTTTTTTCTGTTGAACGAATGATATGCCCGATATAGCGTTCCATAGCTGCCTCCTTTTAACCCTTTACGCCGGTTGCCGCAAGACCGCCGGTGATGTACTTCTGAAGGAAAATAAAAATAATTACAATAGGAAGAATGGACAGGATGGAGGATGCCAGAATCGCATTCCAGTTAATGCCCATGGTTCCGATATAGCTCTTAATCGCAATCTGGATGGTAAACTTGTCCTGATCCGATAATACCATCAATGGCAGGATATAGTCGTTCCATCTCCATACAAAGGAGAAGATGGTTAAGGATACGGTAACAGAGGATGCCAGCGGCATCATGATCTGTGTGAAAATCTTAAACTCATGTGCTCCGTCCAGTCTGGCCGACTCAGCCAGAGACAGCGGAATGGTCATAAAATGCTGACGGTACATGAAGATACCGGTTGTGGTTGTTACAACAGGAAGGATACATCCCCAGATATTGTTGTAAAGACCGATTTCACTGACTACCGTAAACTGAGAGATGGTCAGAATCTCGCCCGGAATCAGGGTTCCAAGCAGGAATACTGCAAATACCTTGTTGGTATAGGAAATCTCATGACGGTAAATTGCCAGCGCATAGCCGCACATGGCGCTGATTACCAGAGTAATCACCGTACCTACCACAGCCAGGAATAAGCTGTTCTTTACATACTGGAAAAATCCGCTCTCGATTACCCCCTTGTAGGAATCCAGACTGAAATGAGCCGGAAGGAAATGAAGAGGATAAGCGAATAATTCCGTAGAGTCCTTAAAGGAGCTCATCAACAGCCAGACAATCGGAAATACCATAACAAAAGCCGTTACGATACCGATTGCGGTTAGCAAAATCGTAGTAATGGTTTTATTTCTGCTCGCACTCAATCTACTTCTCCTCCCTTCGTCATCTTAAACTGAATTGCTGCAATCACGATGAAAATCAGGCTGACTACCACGCCGATTGCAGACGCGTAGCCGTAGCGGTACTGGGTAAAGCCCTGGTCGAACATATACTGCACGATGTAGGTGGTGGAGGTTCCCGGACCGCCGGATGTGATACCTTGTACCAGAGCGTACTCCTTTAACAGGTTTACCGTAGATAACAGCAGTACGATAAAGATGGTTGGAGAAAGCATCGGGAGGGTCACACGGAAGAAGGCCTGATAGCTCTTCGCTCCGTCCACGCTGGCTGCCTCATAAAGCTCCGGAGAGATATTCTTGATTCCGCCGATGTACATAATCATGTAGAAGCCGGTGGATGCCCAGTTTGACGCAAAGCTGATTACAAAGGTTGCAAGGAATGGATTCAGGGACCATTCCATCGGTTTTCCGCCAAGGGACTGGATGATGAAATTGATCAAGCCATATTCCTGGCCGAACATCCAGTTGATGGTGATACCTACTACCAGTGCTGAGATCAGCACCGGCAGATAGGTAATGGTACGAATTGCGGTAATTCCCTTGCAGTAGCGGGAGGTTACCAGCGCTGCGATCAGCAGCGGAATAATTACCTTAAATGGAAGGCTAAATATTGCATATCCGAATGTTCTCGCAAGCGTTTTATAAAACTCGCCGCTTACCAGCAGTTTTTTATAATTTTCCAGTCCGACAAATTCCATCGTCTTCCATCCGTCGTAATTGGTAAAGGAAAATCCAATACTTAAAAACAACGGGAGGATGAAAAATACGAAAAACAATAACAGCGCCGGCGCCACAAACATCCAGAATGATTTTGTATGGCTAAAGGACTTTCTTCTCTTCCCCATCTAAACTCGTCTCCTTACCTGTATAGACCTGCATGTTCCAAACGCCGGAATTACTGTGCCATCTCCCACTTGGAGGATTCGGATAATTCCTTTGCGAATGCGTCTAATGCATCCTTCGCGCTTAACTCGCCGCTGACTGCGCGCTTGATGTAATCTCTGTACTCGTTGTCCTTGTAGGTTCTCCATGCGGAGCTCTCATCTACCATGAAGGTATCGGTTACATAGCCTACTTCATTCTGTAAAAGCTTGAAATCTGCAGCTGCCTTCTCATCGGCCGGCTCATATACAACCGTGTTCAGAGAAGATAAGCCCTTGTCGTTCTGTAAGTAATCCTTGAAGTTCTCTTCCTCATAGAACCACTTTACAAACTCTGCTGCTACGTCCTTGTTCTTTGCATTTTCCGGAATTGCCAGTGCGCTTCCGCCGATGATGGCTGCCTGGGAAACAGAGCCCTTTGGAGACGGCATAACACCGAACTCGAACTTGGTTACGTCTGTTAACATGGAGTTGTAGTTCCAGGAACCGGATAACAGGATTGCTGCATCACCGTTCTTGAAGTACTCAACCGGGTTATCGGTAGAACCGCCTGCCCAGATTGCCTTTGGCATAACGCCGTCTGCATTCGCCTTCACGAAGCTCTCCAGAGTTGCTACGTTCTCCGGACAGTTTACATTTACCTTGAAGGTATCGCCGTCCTGCTTTACTAAGGAACCGCCGTTTGCATACATTAAGATATCATATCTTGCTCTGGAAACGTCTGCTGCAAAGCCGTACTTCACTGCGCCGGAAGCCTGAATCTTCGCTGCGTTCTCATATAACTCGTCCCAGGTCCATGGCTTTTCCACGGTTGGAACCTCTACGCCGGCTGCCTTGAAAGCGTCTGCGTTGTAGTAGAAGTTGGTGGTGGTGAACTGGCTTGGCAGACCGGAAATCTTATCCGACTTATAATCCTTGCCCACAATCTTTAATGCAGACTCTTCAAACTTGCTTAAGTCTACTACGGTGCTCATATCCATGAACTCCTCCGGGTATAACTGATGCAGTCTGGTGGTCTGGATTAAATCCGGTAAGTCCTTGTTCTTTGCCATAGCCGGGAACTTGGTTAACTGGTCGTCATGGGAGATGATGATGCGGTCGATAGTAACGCCTGCTTCTGCTGCCCACTTGTCGATTGCGTTGTTTAACGCGTCCTCAGAGCCCGGCTCCTCCGGAGCCAGAACCTTTAAGGTCTTTCCGGATACGCTTACCTCACCGGCTGCTTCGCTGCCTGCTGCCGCATTTCCTGCTGCGGTGGTTTCCTTTGCGCTGTTTCCTCCGCATCCGGCTACGGATAATGCCATCACTGCTGCCAGAATGCCTGCCATTGTTCTTTTCTTCATAATCATTTCCTACCTTTCTTTTTTATATTTTTAATTGGATTCTTTGATTTCCAATAAATATAACATCGCCAGAGCCTGTCCGTAAGGCATCGGTTTTAACTCGATTTCCTTATAGAACTGTTTTTCCTTCCGTCCCATCGGGGTTCCGTAGGATACCTGATGAAGGATTCCCTCCTCATCGGTGTAATCTAAAATCGCCTGAAGCGGCTTCATCGCCACCTCCTCGTACTCCTGATCCAGAAGTCCGGTATGTACGCCCATCAGCAATCCACAGGCAAAGCCGCAGGTTGCGCTTGCTTCCACATAAGAATCCGGGTCATCCACCAGCGTGTGCCACATGCCGTCCTCGGCCTGATATTTCTTTAAGCTTTCCGCCTGACGCTTCAGCGCCTCGGCCAGGAACCGCTTTACGCAGCCCTCACATTCGCAGATTTTTAAGAATTCCGGAATCGCCACCGTAATCCAGCAGTTTCCTCTGCCCCAGAATGCTCCGGCAAAGTTGTGATTCTCAAGGAAGGTCCAGCCGTGATACCAGAGCCCGGTCTTTTTATCTGCCAGATACTTGGTATGCAGCAGGAACTGATATTTCGCTTCCTCCTTATACTGCTCATTGTTCAGGATACGGCCCATATTCGCCAGGAACAATACCGTCATGAACAGCGTATCATCCCATAACTCTCCCTCATTGAGGGTATCGGAGGTAATATGCTGGAAGCCGCCCTCCTTCGTTCTCGGAAACTCCTCCACAATCCACTGTGCCCACTCCCTGCAGACATCCATGTATGCTTCGTTCTGTAAATACTCGGCCAGATAGGACAATGCCAGCATCGGCGTTACCGTATTCACATTCTTGGCCGGAAGACCGATTTTAAACTGTCTTTCGTAGTAATTCTTTAAAATTTCCAGATACCGCTCATCCTTTAAGGACTGGAACATCTTCCAGAAGCCGAAAAGCCCTACGCCCTGGGTCCACTCCCAGAACTGATACCGGCGGATATCATCCCCCGCCAGATTGCGGTCCTTCATGCCCTCCAGGAACTTGGTATCTTCCTCATACAATACCTTCTCGAAGCTGGAAGCATACTGCCGTAATGCTTTCTCAATCGTTTCCTGATTCATCATTCATGCTCTCCTCTCACATTGCTTTTTTGTAACGCTTTATACCTCCTGTAAAACACCAGATAACTGATGTAAAAGCCCACCATACATGCCGGAATAATCAGGAAGCTGACCGAAAAGCCGATACGGTCAATCAGCCTTCCAAAGAGGAAATTAAAGCCGATGTCGAACAGGGTCGCCACACTGATGACCATTCCCAGGGCGCCTCCCAGCATGTTGGCCGGGAAAATGTAGTTAATCATAAATACCAGCGTCGGATAAAGAATCGACATCGCCAGTCCGGAGAGGCTTAACATCCAAAGCCCGCCCGTCCCGGAAAGAATTCCGGCAGTAAAAAGCAGGGTTCCGGCTCCGCCGAAGAACAGGATGCTCTTAAATGCGCCAAATCGGGAAACCGCCGGGGCAAAAACAAGTCTTCCCACCGTCATGCCTCCAAAGAACAGGGACAGATAAAACGCAGCCTTTGCGGAAGTCAGTCCCAGGGACTCCGTTCCGTAGGATACCAGCCAGTTTAAGATGCCGTGTTCGGCCACAAAGTAAAGTCCGAAGATGAGAACCAGCATCCAGAAGCCGTCCGCCTTCATAATATCCGTCCACGGAACCTTATTTTCTCCGCCGCTTGTTTTCGCTTTTCCGTCTTTTTTCTCTCTGCCGTTCTTTTTCGTTTTGCTTCCCGTCTTTTCCCGGTCATCCGGCACTTCTACTTTTAAAAGAAGAAGGAAGCTGATGATTCCCATCACCAGAAGAATCAGGTTTACCATCCGGAAGGCCTGATAGCTTCCGGCTGCACGGCCGGCCAGGTTCTGACTGCCGCTGGTGCCGATGCCCTGCACGAAGAAGAAGATGTTCACCATCATTCCCGGCGCCGTCACAAACAGGGCCGGAGTCAGGATATTTACCGTTGTATTTAATAAGGTAGAGGCTCCCATGGAGAAAAACATACCCACAAGAAGCAGGATAAAGTGGTCGGTTGTCAGATACAGGATCAGCGCTCCCATCCAGAGTGCAATCACCGAAAGCGTCACCTTCTTTTTCGGGTACGCATCCAGAATCTGTCCGCCGAAGCATAGGAAAATCAGATTTCCGATGTAGCTTACCACGATAATCAGAGACAGGCTGGAGGCATTTAATGAGAAATGCTCCTGAAATGCCGGAGCGAAGATGCCTCTCAGCGAATCACTGGCGCCAAGCGCCGCCATCAATATCATAAAGTTAAGTGCCGCCAGCACCTGGCCTGTTTTCTTTCCGTTCACCGTCATTCCCCCTGTCATGTATCTCTCTTTTCGAATATAAGTATAAAAATTTCCGCGCCAAAAATCTACTTAGTTTTTGCTTTCCTTTTCTAAATACATTGCATATTTTGCTTTTTTTGTTTAAAATGTACTTATAAACACACGCACGAAAGGAGACACCATGGCTGATTCCACAAACCTTATGCACTACGAATCCAATCACCAGATTATCATCAATGGCATGAGTGATTCCATCTATTACTATTTTGACTACGATGAGCGCTCGGAGCAGGTCAATATGGATTTCCAGCATTTTCATATCTTCCATGAAATCCATATTCTGTTAAGTCCGAAGGCCCATCACCTGATCGAAGGAATCCCATACAGCATCGAAAACGGGGATGTGGTTTTGCTGCGCCCTTCCCTCCTCCACAAAACGGTTTATCCAAAAGGCGCTCCCAGCAAGCGGCTGATTATCAATTTCCTGTATCCGCAGGAATACCTGGATAATCACCCCGGCATCAAGACCCTGCTGGAGTCCTTCTCCGCCCCCCTTCCCATCTATCGCTTCGACGAAAGGATGCAGCGCATACTGGTCCAGCCGCTGAATGATATCCTGGCTCTTTCCAGGCATCCCATATCGGATGAACTGCGTCAGACCATGGTTCATAACCGTTTTCTGGATTTTCTTTACCAGCTCTGGACCATGAGAAACTACAGCAATTATGTGGCAGATGATTTTGATAATGAGCTTTCCGCCAAGGTTTACCAGATTTCCTCCTATATCCACACCCATTATTCCGAAAATCTTTCCCTGGAGGAGATTTCAAAAAAGTTTTATATCAGCCCCCATTATCTGTCCCATCAGTTCAGCAGCATTACCGGCTACACCCTGACCCACTACATCCAGATGACCCGCGTCCGCAACGCGCAGTATGCCCTTTTAAACTCCAAGGAGAAAATCTCGGATATCGCCGTCTCCTGCGGCTTCTCCAGTTTCTCCCAGTTTAACCGGGTATTCCAGAAATTTACTGGAATCTCCCCCTCCGCTTACCGCGGCGGCTCCCCGATTTCTGCATTTCGAAAGAGCAGTTCCTCCGAGTAGGTCCGCTCCGTCCTTTCACCACTGCAGCATTTCCTGAAGCAGAATAATCATCAGCGCCTGCCCATAGGTCATCGGGCAGCAGGGAATGCCGCAGTAAAATTCCTCGTTCCAGCCAATCGGCGTACCGTAAGAAACCGCCAGCACCGTTCCGTCCTCCTGAATATACGGAAGAATGCCGGCCGTTCCCTTCTGCACCACCTCCAGAAATTCCTCCTTCGGAAGGATGCCCAGCCGGACTCCCTTCATAATTCCCGCAAGAAATGCCGCGCTTGCGGAAATCTCCTCATACGTTTCCGGGTTGTTGATTACCGTATGCCATACGCCGTGTTCCGGGTCCTGATATCGCTTCAGCGCCTCGCACTGGCAGCGGTAAACGCTTAAAAAGTACCGCTTCATCGCTTCCGGGACCTCATTTTCCCTTAAATACTCCATGATTCCGACGGTGTACCAGCTGTTTCCTCTTCCCCACATTACCTTTCCGTAATTGTGGTTCTGACGGAAATTCCAGCCGTGATAAAACAGTCCCTCTTCCCGGTTGTACAGATAACGGATATGGTTCATAATCTGATACTGCGCCTCGTCCATGCATTCCTGCCGGTTCAAAAGCCTTCCGGCCCTTGCCAGAAACAGCACTGCCATAAACAGCGTGTCAATCAAAATCTCCCCGTCATTGGGGTCCCCGGTAATCATGTGCTGGAAACACCCGTCTCCCGCTCTTAAAAGCCCACTCTCATCCATCATCCAGTCCGTCCAGTCCCGGATTTCCTGCAGGTAGCGTTCCTTTCCGGTCTGCTCATACAGATACGTCATGGTCAGCATCGGCGCCGTGGTATTTACGTTTCGTTCACTCACGCCCTCCTCCAGACGATGGTCGAACCAGTCCACCAAAAACTGCAGGATATTCCGGTCTCCGGAGGATTGATAATACAGATACAGCCCGTAAAGTCCGACTCCCTGAGGCCACTCCCAGCACTGCATATCAATCAGGCTGACCGGAAATTTTTCCTCCATTCCATTATTTTTCATAGACAGCATACAATTGCTGACCCTGTGCAGCAGCTCTTCCACCTGCGCCTTATTCCAAACTGTAGTCTCCATGCTTTTCTTCTCCATTTTTCTGATTCTG
>JAUNPZ010000085.1 GCA_030536455.1 Lachnospiraceae bacterium
TTTTACAAAGCTGTTCCATATCGTTTTACTCCCGTTCGAAATCTTATTGCATATCAAAATTATACCATTTTCACGAATCGTATCAACCTATAATCGGCAGAATACAAAAGAAGGCGCCGAATCCCCTCGATTCGACGCCTTCCCCATATACGCTCCCGTTTCAAACGGACCGTTCCTGCTTCTCCTACCGGATAAAATTGGTCTTAATCTTCGCTTCCCCTTCCGGACACTCGATTCCCTTCTCTTTTCCGGCCTCGATGCACTTTAACATCCATGCCATATTGTGTCCCAGGCCGCGCATGATCTGCAATCCTTCCAGATCCTGCTCCACATCTGCCGCACAGGTTCCGTGGACCATGTTCCAGTAATTAGAGGATACAACCGGCATCCGGTTGAACATAAAATACTTATTCAGCGCATCCAGCGTTGCCGTGGTTCCCGCTCTTCTGGCGGAAGCGATGGCCGCCGCCGGCTTATAAGCCAGATACTTTCCGCCGGAACAGAACAGCCGGTCCATAAAGGAAAGGATGGAGCCGTTCGGGGACGCATAGTAAACCGGAGAGCCCACGATCAGGCCGTCCGCCTCCTTCGCCTTCTCCACCGTCTCACACAGCGGGCCGTCGGTAAACACGCAATGTCCCAGCTTTCCGCAGGAGCCGCAGCCGATACAGCCGTGAATCGCTCCATTTCCAATCTGGACAATCTCGCTGTCCACGCCGTCTTCCTTCAAAGCCTTCGCAATCTCGCTTAATGCCCGAAACGTGCAGCCGTCTGCATGAGGACTTCCGTTAATCATCAATACTTTCATACTCCAAGTCTCCTTTTCACTCATTCTCATCATTATCTGCTCTACTCCAGCATCTGCAGGATATCCGCCCTGGTCAGGCTTGCAAAGGACAGCGTGCCCTCCGCGATAATCTGGTCCGCCAGACTCTTCTTGGATTCCTGCAGCGTCAGGATGTTTTCTTCAATGGTTCCTTTCGTGATCAGCTTAAATACGGACACCTGCTTCTCCTGCCCGATCCGGTGGGCGCGGTCCGTCGCCTGGTTCTGGGCGGCCACATTCCACCACGGGTCGTAGTGGATGACCATGTCCGCAGCCGTCAGATTCAGCCCAGTGCCGCCGGCTTTCAGAGAAATCAGGAACACCGGAACCGGGTCGGTATGGAAGGATTCCACCATCTTTAAGCGGTCCTCCTTGGAGGTGCTTCCCGTCAGGGTATAATACTGGATTTCCTCCTCCTTTAACCGCTTCTCAATCAGGGAAAGCATGGAGGTAAACTGGGAGAACAATAAAATCTTATGTCCGCCCAGGACACCGTTGCGGATTAAATCCATGCAGGTATCAAGCTTAGCCGAGCTTCCTTTGTAATTCTCATAGCACAGCATCGGGTCGCAGCAGATCTGGCGCAGGCGGGTAAGACCGGCCAGAATCTGAAGCTTCTCACTGTTGTAGGTGCCGTCGCTCTGATTCTCCAGTTCCTCCTTCAGCTTTGCCGCATTGGCCGTGTAAAGCTCCTTCTGCTTTCCTTCAAACCGGGAGTAGACCACAGTTTCCAGCTTATCCGGCAGTTCCTTTAATACATCCTTCTTGATGCGCCGCAGGATAAACGGCCCGATCAGACGCTTTAAGT
This sequence comes from Lachnospiraceae bacterium, assembly GCA_030536455.1. Classification (GTDB taxonomy): domain Bacteria; phylum Bacillota; class Clostridia; order Lachnospirales; family Lachnospiraceae; genus Caccovicinus. The sequence continues at coordinate 1,635 of JAUNPZ010000085.1, forward strand.
TCTTAAGCGCCTCCTGGTCTCCGTCCTTCACAATCGGTGTCTCATAGGATTTCTTAAACTTCTGATAGGTAAATAAAAATCCCGGCATCAGATAGTCAAAGATGCTCCACAGCTCGCTCAGCCGGTTCTCTATGGGCGTCCCGGTCAGCGCAAACCGGGTCCTGGCCCGGATGGCCTTCACCGCCCTGGCGCTCTGGGTGGAAGCGTTCTTGATAAACTGCGCCTCATCAATAATCTGGAAACGGAAGGACATATTTTCATAATAAGCCATATCCCGCTTCAGCAGATCATATGAGGTGATGATAACCTGACATTCCTGTTTCTCCAGATTTTTCAATACCTCTTCCCGCTCCGCCGCATTTCCGGCCACGGCGCAGACGGAAAGCTCCGGCGCAAACTTCTGGAATTCATTCTCCCAGTTGTAGACCAGGGAGGCCGGGCAGACAATCAGGGAACGGTCCGGTCTATCCTTCTTTCCCAGGTACTCATCCACAAACAGCGAAATCACCTGGACCGTTTTCCCCAGTCCCATGTCATCGGCCAGGATTCCGCCGAAGCCGTAGGCATCCAGGGTCCGAAGCCAGCGGTAGCCCAGCTTCTGATAGCCCCGCAGCACGCTCTGGAGGGAATCCGGTACTACGAAATCACTGTCCTCCACCGCCTTCATGCCCCGGACCATGGCTTTAAACATCTGGTCCCGGTAAAAGGCGATTCCCGGACCTTCCTTAAACAGACTGTCCAGATACAGTGCACGGTATCCCGGCAGCCGGACGCCGCCCTCTAAAAGCTCCTTCCCGGAGAGGGAGAGGCCGTCGCTTAAGCGTGCCACCGCCAGCAGCCCGTCGTCCTCCAGCTTTAAGTATTCCCCGGTCTTCAGCCGGTAGAACTTCCGTTTCTGCTGGTACGCCTTTAAAATCTGCTCCAGGTCCCCGCTGGAAAGCTCTCCCATATCCAGCTTGATGTCCAGCCAGCCGCTTCCCATGGATACGGACGCACTGACCTTCGGCGGCGGAAGAATCCGCCAGTTCCGGATTCCCTCCGACACCAGAACGGTGCCAAGCTGGGCAAACTCCTCCATGCCATGCTCCATCAGCTGGAACAGGGTATCATCGTCCTCCCGGATGACCAGCTTCCGGCCCTCCGGCTCTTTGTATTTAAAATATTTTGTAATTAACTGGCTGACCCGGAATTCCTCCGGCACATCTCTGCAGACGGTTCTCGGAAGGGTCTCATCCTCGATGGGATGGAAGGAATAATCTCCATAGAAAAGCGTGGGCTCCATCACCAGCTCTCCCGGCTCCCCGGAATCAAACTTAAATTCCGCCCGCAGCGGCTCCGGCTGGTAAACCTCCCAGTCAATCTCATCTCCGTCAAAGATGCAGTAGGGTTCAATCTTCCGAAGGACACGCTGATAGAACAGCGGGATGTCCTTCTCGCTGACCGTCACCGTATTCTTCACGCTGGCGCTCATCTGGTCCACAAATACACCCAGAATCCGGCTGCATTCCTCGTCGCACCGGTAAATCCGCTCCTCGTCGCCCAGATACAGCCCCTTCTCCCCAAAGAAGATGAACCGTTTTCCGCTCAGGGAAACCGAAAGCCCGTTTCCCTGCTTCTTTATCAGCACATGGAACTGTGGATTCTGACGGCATACCAGAAGGTTCCATCTGCCCCGCAGGCTCAGCTCCGTCTCCACCACCTGGTTTTCACAGATATCAAAGAAGCGGTCCCGGTTCTCCCGGTTCAGATGAAGCTCTCTAAGCGGCGGCTGGGTGTCGAAGGAGGACTTGCGGAACTGGGAATAATAATCCCGGTAGGTATTCACCTGCTCCACCACGAACTCCACCAGAGGCCGGCTTTCCGGCGTAAAGGCGTCCAGACTGTGGTAGAACGCAAAATTCTTCCCGTACTCCACATAGGTTCCGTGGCTCATAGCCTGGGCAAATGCAATCAGGTCCTTCACCACATACTGCTTCTCCCGGCCGATTTTAAACTCTATCTTCAGCTCCCGCTTCTGGGTCGTCAGCGTGATTTTCGGGACAAAGGATACCAGGGCGTCCTGCCCCTCCCCCTGAATCCGGGCCACCTCCCGGTTGGTGTACTCCCGAATCATGGTCCGCACCTCCTGGGAGGTGTAAACCAGTCCGGAAAATGCCGTATTTACCGGCTTCTCCGGCCTTGCGCTCTCCTGATAAGCCCCCCACACGGCGGCCGCGTGACGGCACATCCCCTTAAAGGAATTTCCATCCTTGCAGGAACAGGAGTAGTCCCTGACTGAACTACCCCTGCCGTATATCTGTACCCGGTATTCCCGGCCCTGGTCTTCCACCAGGGCCTTCACTCCCACCTCGCCCTTCCAGAAGGCGCTGGTGGTCATATTTTTTATCTTCATAACAGGTGCCCCCTTTTCAGAATGACCTGCTTTTTCACTCCTGCATGGTTACCAGCCTACATTCTCTCCGGCGCCTCAAAGCCCAGAACCTGAATACAGGCATTTAACACATCCTTTGCCAGACGGATCAGTCCAATCCAGCTCTTCTGCTGCTCCCGGTTCTCCTCCGACAAAATCTTGGTGTCGTGGTAGAAGCGGTTGAAATCATTGGACAGATCGTAGATGTACTGGCAGATCTTGTGAGGCGCTTTCTCCGCAAATGCGGTCTCCAGCACATCATTGTACTTGGCAATCTCCAGCATCAGGGCCTTCTCCGCCTCCGAAGCGGCCGGAAGGATGGTCAGATTCTCCAGAGTCTGTCCTGCCTCCTGATACTTATTTAAAATGGACTTAATCCGCACGATGGTATACAGGTTATAAGGTCCGGTATTGCCCTCGAAGGAGATAAACCGGTCAATATCAAAGATGTAGTCCTTCGCCGCCTGATTGGAAAGGTCGCCGTACTTTAATGCGGCCAGTCCCACTACCTTTGCTGTCTCCTTAGCCTCATCTTCCGATACGGTGCGGTTCTCCATGATTCTCTGATAAACGGCCTCGTCGATGTCGGCAATCAGATGCTCCAGACGCATCACGCCGCCGTCACGGGTCTTAAAGGGCTTTCCGTCCTTGCCGTTCATGGTGCCGAAGCCCAGGAAGGACATGGACATATCCGGCTTCACAAAGCCCGCCTTCTTTGCCACACGGAACACCTGGGTAAAATGAAGCTCCTGCCGCTTATCTGCGATATAGATGTAAGCGTCCGGATGGAAATCCTTCTCCCGCTCAATGATGGTTCCCAAATCCGAGGTGGCGTACAGCGCCGCGCCGTCGGACTTGCGGACGATACAAGGAGGAAGCTCCTTGGAATCCGTCGGCTCCGCAATATCCACCACCAGAGCGCCCTGGCTCTCGTAGGCCAGCCCCTGGTCAATCAGGTTCTGAATCAGCGCCGGGATATAGGCCTGCGCGTCGCTTTCGCCCTTCCATAAATCAAAGTCCACATTCAGGTTTCCATAATTTTTCTTTAAATCCGCCTTGGACACATTCATAATGTGATGCCAGATAGCGGTAAATGGGGCGTAGCCCTCCTGCAGCCTTCTGGTGGCCTGATGGGCGCGCTCCGCAAATGCTTTGGAGGCCGCCTCCAGCTTCGCGATTTCCTCCTCGCTCACGCCGTCCTTTCTTGCATCCTCTGCCTTAAACTTCGCCTTCTTGCTGGCCGTCGGATAGATATCCTCCAGCTCGCTGATGGTAAATGGAGCCTCCGCCGGGTACTCTCCGGTAAAGGACTCGTCAAAATACGGCAGCTCCGGCTTCCGGTCCCGCAGCTCCTCGATGATCAGTCCCATCTGCAGGCCCCAGTCGCCCAGATGGACATCGCCGATCATATTGTGGCCCAGCGCCCGTCCCATGCGCTTTACGCTCTCACCGATAACCGCAGAACGCAGATGTCCCACATGAAGAGGCTTTGCCACATTCGCTCCGCCATAGTCCACTACGATGGTCAGCGGATTCTCCGCCTTTTCCAGACCCAGACGCTCATCTGCTGCCATCTGATTCATATAATCCGCAGCAAATCCGCCCTCCAGCTTTAAGTTGATAAAGCCCGGCATCACGGCGTCGCACATGGAGAACATGTGACCCTCTCTCAACTTTTCTACAACCTCATTTGCAATGTCGATTGGTTTCTTTTTATATGCTTTTGCCGCTGCCATGGCACCGTTGCACTGATATTCGCAAAGGTCCGGGCGATTGGAAAGAACGGCTTTTGCAAATCTTTCTTCATAACCGCATGCGGTAAATGCACTCTTTAATTCTTCTTCTATCATTGCCAGGATTTTCTTCATGGTAATCTCCTTTTTCCTCCTGATTTTATCAGGTTTTCACTATTAAAGCTGACTATTAATTATAACGGATTTTCTAAAAAAAAGCAAGAGAGCCTGCATCCGAAGATACAGGCTCTGAAAACTTTTGAAATCACGGTGGAATCCGGTTTCTGCCGATTATGCGCGGCCTAAATACTCGCCGGTTCTGGTATCAATCTTAACCTTCTCACCGATGTTGATGAACAGAGGCACGTTAATCTGTGCGCCGGTCTCAACGGTAGCTGGCTTGGAAGCGCCGGTTGCGGTGTCGCCCTTGAAGCCTGGCTCGGTATCGGTAATCTCAAGCTCTACGAACAGAGGAGGCTCAATGGAGAATACGCTGCCATTATAAGAGCATACCTTCACCATCTCGTTCTCCTTCACGAACTTCAGAGCATCGCCTACTAAATCAGAGTTCAGAGCAATCTGGTCATAGTTCTCTACGTTCATAAAGTTGTATAAATCACCATCTGAATACAGATACTGCATGTCTACACGGTCAATTCTTGCTGCCGGGAACTTCTCGGTTGGACGGAAGGTTCTTTCTACTACACCGCCGTTGATTACGTTCTTTAACTTGGTACGAACGAAAGCTGCGCCCTTGCCTGGTTTTACATGCTGGAACTCCAGAATCTGTACCACCTGGCCTTCAATCTCTAAGGTAATTCCGTTTCTAAAATCGCCTGCTGATATCATAAAGATATTCCTCCTTAAATACGTTATAACTGCCCCGTCATCTACCGCGGCAGTCACAATGCGTTCAATCTCATTATCTTCTATATTTTAAACGATATTTCTATCATTTTCAACCATTATTTTCAGGAAACGCCGGAAAAATGCGAGTTTTCTTATTTTACCGCGCGATGGATGGCATCCAGAACCGTTTTTAAGTCCTCCGCCCCCATCTGTCCGGGCGCTGACGCCTGACCGGCGCACCCGAAGGTGAGGCAGGAACCGAAGGCTTCCCCGGCCAGACGGCTGACAATGCCATCCGCCCCCATGGACATAGTGATAACCGGACGCTCTGCATACTTCTCCCTCATGGCCACGGTTGCAGAAAGCAGGGCCAGCACATCCCTGGTGCTCTGCGGCATCACCGCAAGCTTCAGGAAATCGGCATTCCACTCCTGCATCGTCCGCAGGCGGGACACCATCTCCTCCTCCGGCGGTGTCTGTGAAAAATCGTGGCTGGACAGGATGACCTTGACGCCGGCCCCATGGGCGCGCTCCACCACCCGGTCCACGAGAGTCTTCCCGGAAAACAGCTCCACATCCACCAGGTCCGCATACCCGGATTCCGCCGCCCGAATATTTAATGACGCATAAACCTCCGGCTCCAGGCGGGCCTGTCCGCCCTCCTTCTCCGTGCGGATGGTAAAGAGAATCGGAAGCTCCTCTCCCAGCCAGCCCCGCAGAAGCCTTAAGGTTTTCACCACCTCATCCGGCTGCTCCAGGTTCTCGTACCAGTCGGCCCTCCATTCCACCAGGTCGGCCGGAAGGCTGCGGATTTCCTCTGCCGCCCTGAAAATTCCTTCCTCCGTCTCTGCCACAATCGGCACACAGATTTTCGGCCTTCCCTGGCCAAATACCACATTACGAACTGTTACCGGTATCATGTCACTGTTCCCCTTCCGCTCTTTTGTCTGTTCTTCTTCGGCTCGTCCGGATGCTTTCTCCGGTAAGCCCACAGGATAGGCTTTTCCAGAAAACGCTTCAGCACAATCTGAATCTCCTCCTTCGGATTCATGGGAGATACCAGAATGCTGTAAATCCCGGCCCGGTTCGCTCCCCAGATGTCGGTAAAAAGCTGATCCCCCACGGCGGCCGTGTGAGCCCGGTCCGTTCCCATCCGCTCCATAGCCTTCCGGTAGCCCTTCGTCCCCGGCTTACCGCCCTTGAACACATAATGGGCGCCGACCGCTTCCGCAAATGCCTTCACCCTCGGCTCCTTGTTATTCGAAAGCAGGCAGGCTTCCAGGCCCAGCTCACGGAACCGGGCAAACAGCTCCACCGCCTTCTCATCTGCCGGAGCATTGTGAAACGCCAGCGTATTATCTACATCAAAAATCAGCCCCCGGATTCCCTTTTCCGCCATCTTCTCGTAGGGAAGCCCATATGCACTGTCCGCCCATACCCTGGGATAAAAACATTGAAACAACATGAACCTTCTGCTCCTTTTCTCCGCGTTCCCGCTCTGTTACTTCTTTAAAAGCTTCCCCAGCTCCTCCATGAAGGTATTTACATCCTTAAATTCCCGGTACACGGACGCAAAACGGACATAAGCCACCTCGTCCAGCTCCTTCAGCTTCTCCATCACCAGCTCGCCGATGACCGAGGTGGAAACCTCCTTCTCCTCCCGGTTAAAAATCCGGTTTTCAATCTCATCAATCACCCGGTTAATCTGCTGGGTGGAAACCGGACGCTTATGGCAGGACTGGATTACCCCGTTCTCGATTTTGGAACGGTCATAGGTTTCCCTGGAATTATCCTTCTTAATCACCATCAGCGGCATCGTCTCCAGCTTCTCATAGGTGGTGAACCGCTTCCCGCAGGTTTCACACTGTCTGCGTCTGCGAATCGAACTGTTATCATCCGCCGGCCTGGAATCAATCACCTTCGTATCCGCCGCATTACAAAATGGACACTTCAACGCCTTTTCCTCCTTCTTAGTACACGCTCCAGCTGCTGCAATTTCACGAAACCGTTACATTTCGCGTAACAGCCGCTGCATTTAGCTACATTTTACCTTAGCCCTCCCAGTTTCGCAAGCCTTTTTTACCAGCTTCCGATGAGTGAACCGGAGTGACGGCTTCTGTCCGTCTGCTTCGCGGCGTAAGGACCGCACTTTGAAGCAGCCACAGCCAAATTATGTCCTGCACTTTGCCGCCACCTCCTTCTCGTCCACATCCACCAGGATGATATCCGGCCCCACCTGGCGGATGCAGCAGAAGGGAATCACAAATTCCTTCTCCCGGCAGAGGAAGCCGCAGAAGGCCGCCGGGCCGGGCACGATGATGGCCAGGATACAGCCGCTCTCCAGGTCAAACTCAATCTCTCCCACATACCCCAGCCGCCTGCAGTCCCGGATATTAATGACCTCCCGGCATTTCAAATCGCATATCCGCATCCCCTGTCCCCGACACTGAACTCATTATTTCTATCATATGAAAAAGGCCCCGGAAATGTTCCGAAGCCTTATGTTATACCTTTTTCAATTCCAGTCACTGACATGACCTGCCAGGCGGCTGCCCATTACTTACATAAATCCACGATAACCTGTGCAAAAATCTTAGCTGCGGTCAGCAGTTCATCAATTACCGCGAACTCATCTGCGCCGTGCATCTTGTTGTCCGTACCTGGCATGGAAGCGCCGAATGCCACACCGTTCTTCAGCTCATGGACATAGGTGCCGCCGCCCATGGACTGGCACTCGCCCTTTAAGCCGGTGTAGCGTTCATAAGCGTTCAGCAGAGTCTTCACGAAATCGGAATCCCCGTTCACATGATGAGGCGGACGCATGGAGGTGTTGGTCATGGTAAAGCCCTTGTCTGCCATCTTCTTCTTTGCCACCTTCAGCACGTTTTCCTCGTTGGCGCAGAGCGGGCAGCGGCTGTCAAAGGTTCCTTCCAGATAGCCCTCTTCCACGTTGAGCAGGCTGAATGCCAGGGTCAGGCTTCCGGATAAATCGTCGGACATCTTGATTCCCAGGCCCTCGCCGCAGGTATCGCCATGAGGAATCAGCTCCAGTAAATCCCGGACTGCATCCATCTGGCCACATGGAGCAAATGGAAGCTTATTTAACAGAACCAGAAGGCCGGTCAGGGCATTGACCCCTTCCTCCGGTGTGGAGGCGTGTGCGCCCTTTCCCACCGCGGTAATCAGCGCCTTGTCCCCATCTGCCTTGATCTGGTAATCCACGCCGGTTTCCTTCTCCACTTCGCGGGCCAGGTCGCATAAATCCGATAAATCCAGCCCCTCCGTCACCGCATACGCCTTTCCAGGAACCACATTGACCTTGATTCCGGCCTCGATAGAAAGAAGTCTCGGAAGCTCCGTAGATGCCTCAAATTCTCTGGTGAAATGTCCGGCCAGACCGCCCTTTTCGATATTTACCACCGGGAACGCGCCGTCCGGGGAAAAGGTCATCGGCGCCTCCGGCTCCTCATCATAATAGTGGGCGATATCGGAGCTTCCGCACTCCTCATCCGTTCCCAGAATCAGGCGGCAGTTCTTCGTCACCGGAAGCCCCAGCTCCTTTACCGCTCTCATGGCATAGAGGGCGGCAACTGCCGGACCCTTGTCATCGGCGGTTCCTCTGCCGTAAAGCTTTCCGTCCTTCTCCACCGGGGCAAATGGCTCCGTCACCGTCCAGCCCTCTCCGGCCGGAACCACATCCAGATGAGCCAGGATATCCAGATGACGGCTTCCGTTATTTAAATCCACGGTGCCCACATAGTTGTCATAGTTATTGATATGGAACTCATAGCCCTCCGCGATGGAAAGCGCCTTTTCCAGTGCCTGAAAGGTTCCCTCTCCGAATGGCATCCCGGCCTTATAAGGCATCTTCTCGCTGTTGATTCTGCACAGGGAACAGATATCCTCAATCATTTCCTGACGATGTGCGTCGATATACGCTTCAATTTTTTCCTTATACATGGGTTTATCCTCTTTTCTGATGTTTTATTTCATCATGGCCGCCAGCGTCTGGTTTACCACCTTGCCGTCCGCCTTTCCCTTCACCTTCGGCATCAGGACCTTCATAATCGCGCCCTTGTCCTTCCCGGTGGGGTTCTCGATGCCAAGCTCGGCCAGAACGCCTGCAATCACCGCCTGAATCTGCTCCACGCTCATATCCTCCGGGGCAAATTCCTTATAGACTGCCACTCTTGCCGCAGCCTCCTGCCGGATATCCTCCCGGTCCGCCGGAGCCAGGTCGTAGGTCTCCTGGGTAGACTTGATTTCCTTCTTTACGATTGCATTCTCCTCGTCCTCGGTCAGCGGCTCCTTCTTGTCAATCTGCGCGTTTTTCAGAGCGCTTAACAGCATGGATAAGGAGTCCTTTCTCGCCTTGTCCTTCGCCTTCATTGCTTCTACCATCGCTGCACGAACTACATCAATCTTGCTCATATTATCTCCTATCCTTTCCTGAAAATCCTTAATTCTTTCCAAACTCACTCAGCCTTAAATCCGGGTTCCGCTCTTCCACCATCCGCACGCTCCAGCTGTTCACAAACAGCAGCAGCGGGTTGTCCTTCAAGTCCTTGATCCGCTTCATGTCGGAAGTGCCCTGAATCTTCTCCACATCAATCTCATCCTTATTCTCCACCCAGCGGATGTACTCGTAAGGCAGCTTCTCCAGCTTTACTTCTACATTATATTCATTCTCCAGACGGTAGGTCAGAACCTCAAACTGCAGCTCGCCGACCACGCCCACCAGGATTTCCTCCATACCGGTATTGAATTCCTGGAAAATCTGAATCGCGCCTTCCTGGGCAATCTGGGAAACGCCCTTTAAAAACTGCTTCCGCTTCATGGTATCCACCTGGCGCACCCTTGCAAAATGCTCCGGCGCAAAGGTGGGGATTCCTTCAAACTCCACCTTCTCCCCGGAAGAGCAGAGGGTATCTCCGATGGAGAAGATGCCCGGATCGAACACGCCGATGATATCTCCGGCGTAGGCCTCCTCCACAATCTTTCTGTCCTGAGCCATCATCTGCTGGGGCTGGGACAGACGGATTTTCTTGCCGCCCTGCACATGGAACACCTCCATGCCCGCCTCAAACCTGCCGGACACGATACGCATGAATGCAATCCGGTCGCGGTGGGCCTTGTTCATGTTGGCCTGAATCTTAAATACGAACGCCGCAAAATCCGGATTGAAGGGGTCCACCAGACCGGTGGTGGTCTTTCTTGGCAGCGGGGAGGTGGTCATCTGCAGGAAATGCTGCAGGAAGGTCTCCACGCCGAAGTTGGTCAATGCGGAACCGAAGAATACCGGGGACAGCTCGCCGGCGCTGACCCGCTCCTGGTCGAACTCATCGCTGGCGCCGTCCAGCAGCTCAATCTCATCCTTTAACTGCTGATGGTAATCCGCTCCGATCAGCGCGTCCACATCGGTTCCATCCACATCAAATTCCTGATGGGCCACCTCCTTCGCGCCGCCCTGAGCCGCCGTAAAGGTGGTAATCTTCTTTGTATTCCGGTCATAGACGCCCTTGAAGCTCTTTCCGCAGCCGATTGGCCAGTTCACCGGGCAGGTCTGGATGCCCAGCACGCTCTCGATATCGCTCATCAGCTCGAAGGGGTCCCTTGCCTCCCGGTCCATCTTGTTGATAAAGGTGAAAATCGGGATATGGCGCATCACGCAGACCTTAAACAGCTTGATGGTCTGGGCCTCCACACCCTTGGAGCCGTCGATTACCATGACCGCCGAGTCCGCCGCCATCAGGGTACGGTAGGTATCCTCCGAGAAATCCTGATGTCCCGGCGTATCCAGAATGTTGATGCAGTATCCGTCATAATTAAACTGCAGCACGGAGGAGGTGACGGAAATACCTCTCTCCTTCTCAATCTCCATCCAGTCGGAAACGGCATGCTTGGATGCCTTCCGTCCCTTTACCGTACCGGCCAGGTTAATGGCGCCGCCGTACAGCAGGAATTTCTCCGTCAGTGTGGTCTTACCGGCATCCGGGTGGGAGATGATGGCAAAGGTTCTTCGTTTTTTAATTTCTTCTGTTAAATTAGACATGGGGAGTGTCCTCAACTTTCTATCCACTTTTCATAATTCGTAAGCTTGGTTTTTGCCTGCATTCCCTACTGCTTCTGCGACAGACAATGGAAATTCAGCTCCATCCAGGCCTTCGCCATGGAAATCCAGCTCTCGCAGTAAGGCACCAGAAGCGGCTCCTGCACGCCTCCGGTCTCTTCATTGGCCAGGGACAGGCCATGGCCGCCGCAGGGGTAGATGTGGAGCTCATAGGAAACGCCCTGCTCCGTCATCGCCTGCGCAAACATCAGGCTGTTCTCCACCGGAACCGCTCCGTCGGTGAGCGTGTGCCACAAGAAGGTCTTCGGCACATCCTTTGTCACCTGATTTTCCAGCGATACCAGCTTAAGCAGCTCCTCATCTTCAATCCGGCTGCCCAGCAGGTTCTCGATGGAACCCCGGTGTGCCTTCGGGCCGGAGGTGATAACCGGGTAACCGAGAATCTGGCCGTCCGGCCGTCCCTCCTCCGGGCTCTGCTCCAGCGGGCCATAGACAAATTCCCGGTTCCAGAACACGCCCAGGCTGGCTGCCAGATGTCCGCCGGCGGAAAATCCGCAGGTGATGATCTTATCCGGAGCGATGCTCCACTCTGCAGCGTGTCTTCTCACCAGCGCCACCGCTGCTGCCAGCTCCTGTACCGATACCGGGAACTCATTGGGCGCCACGCTGTATTCCAGCAGGCAGGCGCTGCAGCCCATGGCCAGAAACTGCAGGACGATCGGCTCCTTCTCCCGGTCGGAAATCCGGTGGTAGCCGCCTCCGCCGCAGACAATCACCATGGGTCTCTTTTTCTCCGGCGCTACGCTGATATTATCGATTCCATATACCGTAAGGACGGCCGGTCCGGTCTTCTGATTCGGCACGGCAATCTCAAAAGTTTCCATTCTCATAATCATTCTCCTTTGTCATCCGGCAGGAAAATCGCATCCAGGATCCGGTGAGCCACCTCTTCCTTGCTCATCTTCTCCAGCT
>JAUNPZ010000226.1 GCA_030536455.1 Lachnospiraceae bacterium
GAAGCGAAAGAACAAGGTATTACAATCGGTGAAAAGCGGCACTTAAAAAAACAGGTGGACAAAAAATTAGGCATGAATAAATCCATCGAAGTCATCGCCGCCGAATTAGACGAATCCGAAGATGCCATCCGGGATATCATCAATTGGACGGAGCCGGAAGTTTCCGTCTCACCAACTGAAAACACAGCCATATAAAAGCACCCTCGAAAGATTGTGACAAAGAAAGAAAATCCCACGAAGCAATTGATATCTCTCGCTGCTTCGTGGGATATTTATGTGGTTCATCGCTATGGTTCGCGATACGCTGCTTACCGGATCATGAATTCTCTTCTTAACGGCTCAGTACCTTCACCGTTACTGCTCTTGGTTTCTCCGTCTCCGAATCAATCCCGCTGCCAGCATTCCGCTGACTGCCAGCAGAACGAACAGAGTGACCAGAGAAATGGAACCATCGCCGGTCTTTGGCAGGACCGCTAACGGCACACCTTCCGGAATCAGTTCTTCGATGATCTCAACCGGACCGGGAGACTGAGGCACCGGGTTGGTCGGAATCACAGTAGGCGGGTCCTTGGGGCCGCCATGGTCTCCGCCTCCGGGCGGGCCGTCCGGGCCAACCGGAACATGAGGCTTCTTGTAGGAATTTACAAACTTAAAATCAGCCGGCTTGCCAGAAGAACCGTCCTTGGAGCCGACCACATTGGCCTTAAAGCCGCCCTTGCCGTCATTTAATACCTGAACGGTAACCTCGTAGACCGTGTTATCATAGGTGAAATTATCCTTCGCCTCTGATTTCTGGTAAATCTTGTAATGATAATTATCCGGGACGGTGTAGGTAATCGGCCCGAAAGCGGCCTTTCCGCCATCCTTTATGGATATTTCACTCATTTCCGGCATCGGTGCATTATCAATCGCTTCCAGTACCAGTTTATACTCAACATCAGTTGGAACTGAGGTTCCTGACACCGTAATCTCTACCGGAATGGATACCGGATGGTCCACTTCCATCGCAAAGACCGTCATCGGAAGCATCAGAACCGCAAGCACAGCCGGAATGAGCATATGAAACAACAGTTTTTTCATTTTCTGATACATTATATTTCCTTGCACCTCCTTCTTGTGCTTATTTGCAGCCGCAAAATCACATTCACGGCTGCTCTTTCAAATCTAACCGGCCGAACAAGATTACACGGCCGTTGGTTGCTGCGTCCTTACAGGTGGACATCCCGATAATCTTGTCCTCCCCGCTTACGCCGATTTCCCGGTACTGGGTGGAGGAAGTCTTCAGATAATCCAGCAGCTCCTGCAGTTCATATTCCGGTCCGGGGCTGTAAATCAGACGGTCGTAGGCATCCGCCTCCATACAGGCAAATATGGTAATCCCGTAGGTACGGTCCGGCAGGAACAGCGTTCCCGTCTGATGCTTTTCAAAATATTCTGCGTCCACAAACTCCAGCACATCCCCGAACATGCCCCCATTGTCCATGTGATGTCCATAGACCAGGTTGTAGCGGTCCGAGAAATCCGGAGAGTTCAGGCAGGACAGGAAAATGGAACCGGACAATTCGAACTCGCCGAAAATGCTGGTATTGATATAATCCATATCCGTCTCGCCCTGCACCACCGGGTAGTCGATGTGGGTATCATCCACGGTCAGCCATCCGCGGGTATCCGGATTCAGCTTCAGCAGCTCTTCCAGGGTGTAATTTGCTCCGCCGTCCGTTGACGCAGGCTTGTATTTCAGCAAATCACCACCCAGGAATGCGCCTTTGTTAATCATGTAGCTGTCCCAGAGGGAGTAGCCGCCGTATAAGAACAGCAGCAGAATCATAATTGCGGCAATTGCGCTTAATACGCGGTCACCAATCCTTGCTATGCGGGCTGCTCGCTCCACGCTGGTCTACCTCCTCTGGTATGTATAATCCTGTTTTT
>JAUNPZ010000086.1:0-6829 GCA_030536455.1 Lachnospiraceae bacterium
AGTTGACATTTCCCTCCTCTTACGCTACAATCTCCATGGGTTTACACCTGTAAAGTCACTCTTTCCATTCAGCCATTTCCACCGGCTGTCCCATCCAAACACAAACGGAGGAGATTCCATGATAGAACCCATCCAACGATTAAAGGCGCTGGACGGCCAGAAGCTGTCCAATGAAGAAACCAATAAACTGACGAAGGAATGTATCCGGACCGCGCTGATTCTGTTAATGAGTGAAAAGCCGTTCGATACCATCTCCATCACGGAAATCGTGAAACGCTCCGGGGTCTCCCGGACCGCCTTCTACCGGAATTTTTCCTCCAAGGAGGATGTTCTTTCCGATTTGTCCGATGTCATCTGCCAGATGGCGGCGGAGCTGATCTGGAAGGCCATCTGCCGGGACCAGCCCTATCAGATGTGCTGCGACCTGTTTCAGATGGTCCGGGACAATCAGGAGGATTTTGATACCTTTTTTAAAGCCGGACTGCAGAAAAACGGCTGGATTAATTTCAGCAGCTACCTGGACAAGAAGCATTTTCCGCTGGACGCCAGGTCCCGCTATGCCATCTTAGGGTGGTGGGGGGCCATCGAAAACATCCTTTTAGACTGGTATCACTGCGGGATGAGGGAGGAGATTCCGGATATGGCAGACCTGTGCTGCCAGCTTTTATCCAGAACTCCAATCCGGCAGAATCCATACTGGCACCGAATGGAAGAAAATGAACCAAACCAAAATCAGAATGAAAAAAATCAGACCTGCACAAAAGGAGAATCCATATGAAGGCAATCGGAATTGTTACAGACAGCCACAGCAGCATCTCGCAGCAGAGGGCCAAAGAATTAGGAATCAAGGTCCTTCCCATGCCATTTTACATCGGGGAGGATTGTTACTACGAGGATGTGTCCTTAACCAGGGACGCCTTTTTTGAAAAGCTGGATTCCGGCGCGGACATCGCCACCTCCCAGCCCTCCCCCGCCGACGTTATGCAAATCTGGGATGAGGCGCTTAAGGAGTACGAACAGATTCTCTACATCCCCCTCAGCAGCGGATTAAGCGGCTCCTGCGCCACTGCCTCTGCCATGGCGCAGGATGAGCCTTACGAAAACCGGGTGTTCGTGGTGGATAACGGGCGGGTGTCCGTGCTGATGGAGCGTTCCATCCTGGACGCCCTGGAATTAATCCAGGAGGGATATTCTGCAAAGGAAATCAAGGAAATCCTGGAGCAGGCCAGAGACCGCATGGTCATCTACATCGGCGTCCAGACCCTGGAGCATCTAAAAAAGGGCGGCCGGATTACTCCGGCCACCGCTGCGCTTGGAACCATCTTACAGATTAAACCCGTGCTGAAGCTGGGCACGGAAACCCTGGACACCTTTAAAAAATGCCGCGGCTTCGCCAAGGCCAAAGCCGCCATGCTGGAGGCCATCCGCCATGACTTAGACACCACCTTCCGCCAGGAATATGAGGACGGGCAGGTGTATCTGATGGCTGCCACCAGCGCCTCCCCCGAAGAGCGGGATGCCTGGCTGGATGAAATCAAAGCCGCATTCCCGGATATGGAACTGCTGTACGGCGACCTGTCCCTGGGCGTTTCCTGCCACATCGGCTTCGGCGGCCTTGGCATCGGACTTTCCTGCCGTCCAAAGCGGCCGTCACGCGATTAAGAAAGGTTCATTCGGATACGAGATAAAATCCGCTCGCCCAGGGAGCATTTCTTCCGCTTCCCTGGGTTTTTGATCCGCTTCACCACACGTCCCTCTGTCTTCTGCTCAATCTGATAGATCCGCTTCAGGAACATTTCCACCTCATCCCAGGCATCCCGGCTCTCCGGGAACAAATCCAGACTCATCTGAAAGACATGGAACATGCCCTCGTACTCGGAAAGACGCAGGCGGACACCTGCCTCCCTGGCCTTTCCGGCCGCCCGCAGGGAATCACTTAACAGCATCTCGCAGCTTCCCACCTGGAACAGCATGGGGGGAAGGCCGTGATAATCGCCGAACACCGGAGAAATGTACGGATTTTCCGGGTCCTCCTCTCCGATATAGCTGGAATGATACAGCATGCTCTCTCTGGTTTTTCCGAACAGCGGGTCATTTTCATAATTGGTTTCGTAGCTCTCCCCGCTGCAGGTTAAGTCGGCCCAGGGCGACATCAAGATCAGTCCGGCCGGAAGCGGCTCCCTCTTATCCCGCAGATACATCACCAGCGCCAGCGCCAGTCCGCCTCCGGCGGAATCTCCGGCCACCACAATCTGGGACGGCTGGTAATGCTTCTCCTCCAGAAGCCAGTGATAGGCCTCGGCCGCATCCTCCAGCGCCGCCGGAAACGGATGCTCCGGAGCCACCCGGTAGTCGATGGTCAGCACATCGCCGCCCAGACTCCGTTTGGAATACCGGACCGCAAATTTCCGGTAGATGTTTTTCATCGGGCCGATATAGCCGCCACCGTGAAGCTGGAGAATCACCCGGCCCGTCACCACCTGGGCCGGGCGCAGGTATTCCATCTTAAAATGCTCCTGTTCTATGATTTCATATTCGTATCCGGCCGGGCAGATCCACGCCGGCTCCACCGGGTTTTTCCGGAACTCCCCGGACTGAATCGGCCCTCCCAGAGAGGTTTCCATCACATCATGGATTAAATCCCGCATCAAAACGCCGCGGACGCTCACTTTTTTTCTTCTCATCTGAATCTCACCATCTGCATCTCGTCTCCGTCTTTTGATTTTCCTGTTTGCCGCGCATTCCCCGGCTTTGGTTTTTCCTCCGTTTGCCGCGCATTCCCCAGCTCCTGTTTTTTCGGTTGCCGCACATTCCTCTTTACAGATGGAACCGCCGGATAAACTCGCTTTTTACGCTGCGGTCCCCCAGAAGAACGGTCATCGCAAGAATCAGCACGGAAAGAATCACCGTCACTACCGCCAGAAACGGCGCGGTAATCCAGCCCGCCGCCCAAAGAATCAGCGGAATAAAGCTTAACACCGTAATGGCAAGCTGATACATCAGATAGCTCTGCCAGTTCATCCGGTTCACCAGGATCAAAAACACCACCGCAATGTCTGCGAACAGAAGCATGCCCGGCACACCGTAATTTAAGGACCAGCCCCGGAATCCCAGCGCCCAGTCAATCATCACCACCAGGATCTGAAGCCCGATGGTCTGGGTCATCACCGATTTTCCCAGATTCGCATGCTTCAGAATCGAATAATTCAGCGTCAGTATGGTATATAAAATTCCCGGAACCGCAATCCCGGCCCACCAGAACCCGGAATAGGTCACCGCATTCACCACCGCCAGAACCAGGGCCGCCGCTGCCAGGATGCCGTAGAAGATGTGCTTTAACCTCCTCCACTTATCCACCTCAATTCCGACCATCGGATAATTCCAGTGAAAGTCCTCCCTTTTCACCAGACCGCCGCTTTCCGGCTTTCCCGCTCCATTGGTTTCCATCTCCACCGAAAGTCCGTCCTCCTTAAGCTTCCCGAAAAAACGGTCAGCCAGCCGGCAGTCCTCAAAAATCGTGGCAAAGGTTATCATCATCTTATCCCCGTAGGAGCAGACCCCGCACTTGGCCCGCTGAAGTCTGGACACGCCAATCATCATGTGGAAGGCTTCAATCTCCTCCTGATACGCCTCGTCCATCTGAATCGCCCCCACATTCGACAGGGTAATGGTATTGGCCCGGTCATTCCGCCGGAAAATCGGCCCCAGCGCCAGCCATTTGATAAAGAGAGGAATGACCCGCACATACCATTTCTTTTCCCTGGAAACATTGTAGGAAATGGTTTCCTCCAGTTTTTCCTTTACGATATTCTCATCCATCTGGCGGCTGACGCTTTCCAGTATCTCATCCAGGCTCACATGCTCCCGCTCCGGCTGAAACCGGATTCCGGTAACGGCAAAGAAGTTGGAGGCCGTGGTGGAGCCGAAAAACGCCCGCAGATTAATCGGAAGATTCACGCCGATGGGCTTCCTGGACGGCTGCCCGCCCAGATATTCCTCATAAATCGACCAGATCAGCACGGCCGTCAGGTATTTGGTGATGCTGACCTGCTTTGCCCTGCACAAAGGCTTCAGCTCGGACACCTTCACACAGCCATGGATAATGTTCTCCCCCGCCTGCTCCAGCACCGTTCCGTCCAGCTGGACCGCCGGCTTCGACTGATACCGCCGTTTTCTCACCTTCCGGTAATTTTTCAGATAGCTGTCCTCAAACTGACCGATGCCGGATACGCTTTCCTCATAGTGACGGGCCGCCCTGTTATCCTCCACGCTCTGCCGGCTCGCTGCCTTCCGGCCATTTTCCTTCTGCCGTTCATCCTGCGCTCTCTTCCTCTGCAGATACCGGCAGGTAAGCTCCTTTAAAAAGTTCACCGCCCCCAGACCGTCCGTCACCGCATGGAACACCTCCAGATTGATGCGCCGCTTAAAATAGCTGACCCGGAACAGAAAAAGGGGACTGCTTTTGGGGTCGATATAGCGGCAGGGATAGGCAGCCTCCTCCTCAATCACGGGAGCCCGCTTATTGGTCTCAAAATAATACCAGAAAAATCCCCGCTTCAGCTTTACCTGAAAGCCCGGAAAGCAGGGCAGCACATCCGCAAGCGCCTGCTCCAGCACCTCCGGGTCCACCTCCTCCTTAAGCGTCACCGATATCCGGAATACATTGCTTAAATTCTGATTCGCGATCAGTGGAAAAATCTTGCCTGTGTTATCCAGCCGGTGCCACCGTTTTCCCTGGGGACCTTTGCCCCCCGGACCGGCTTTCCTTTTCTCCATGCTCCACTCCATTCGTTCCACCCTTTCTGCCCGCCTGCGCGAAGCAAAAAGAAACCATTCGCAGTCCTGTAGCGCGTATGGTTTCTTCCTCTTTACTTGTGATAAGGCTCATGGCTGATGATTCGATAGCTGCGGTAAATCTGCTCCAGCAGCACTACCCGCATGAGCTGATGGGGAAAGGTCATCTTCGAGAAGCTGAGCTTATAATCCGCTCTGGAAAGCACCTCCGCCGAAAGTCCCAGCGAACCTCCGATGACAAACACAATCTGGCTCACCCCGCCTACGCCAAGCTTCTCCAGCTTGTCCGCAAGCTGCTCCGAATCCAGCATCTGTCCCTGGATAGCCAGGGCAATCACATAGGCATCCGGCCGGATCTTCGCCAGAATCCGCTGCCCTTCCTTCTCCTTAATCTGCTCCTCCAGCGCTGCTCCTGCTCCGTCCGGCGTCTTCTCATCCACCACCTGGATAATCTCCAGTTTACAGTACCGGCTTAACCGTTTCCCGTACTCCGCTATGGCATCCTCAAAATACTTTTCCTTGATTTTTCCAACTGTAACCAGGGTGATTTTCATGCCTGCACCTCAAACTCCAGAATCATATCGTACCACACGGCCCCGCCGTGGGTGGATTCGGAGATTCCCATGTTCCGGTATCCGAATTTTTCATAATACGGAATCAGCCGGTCCTTGCAGGTCAGAATCAGTCCCTTCCTGCCCTTGTTCCGTGCGTCTGCAATCAGATGATTCATCAGGTCAGCCGCCACGCCATGGCAGCGGTACTCCGGAATCACATCCAGGCCGAAAATCGCCTGGTAATCCCCATCTGGAATGTGGTAGGAGGCGTCCTCAAACATCGGGTCGCAGATGACCCGGTCATTGGTCACACATCCATTTACAAAGCCAATCAGCTTTCCTTCTGCCTCAGCCACCAGAAAACTTTCCGGAAAGGTCTGAATCCGGAACTTTAAGGATTCCTCCGTCGCTGCCTCCGCCTCCGGAAAGCAGCATCGCTCCACCTGGGCCGCCGCCTGCAGGTCCTCCGGCTGAATGGTTCTGATCTGATAATGAAATTCCATGCTTATGTCCTCTCTCTTCTGTTATTTCACGCGGAAATAGTACCCTACGCCCCACTTGGTATGTACATACTTCGGGTCGCTGGGACTTGGCTCGATTTTCTCCCGCAGACGTCTCACATGGACGTCCACCGTCCGCACATCTCCGGTATCCAGCGCCTTGTTCCCCCATACGAAGGTCAGAAGGGATTCCCGGCTGTACACCTTGTTCGGATGGCATACCAGAAGCTCCAGCAGGTCAAATTCTTTCGCCGTCAGATTGATTTCCTTATCGGCAATGAACACCCGGCGGCCTTCTACGTCCAGCTTTAAGTCCCCGGCCGTAACCACCTTATTTTCCGGCTCACCGGCCTTCTTATTCTTCTTTGCGCTGCGGCGCATGATAGCCTTGATTCTGGCCTTTACCTCCAGAATGTTAAATGGCTTGGTGATATAATCGTCGGCCCCATATTCCAGTCCCAGAATCTTATCCATATCTCCGCCCTTGGCCGTCAGCATGATAATCGGCATCTCCGAAAATTCCCGGATTGCCTGGCATACCTCGAAGCCGTCATGCTTCGGAAGCATCACATCCAGAAGGACCACATCATACTCCTTTTCCTTGGCCTTCTCGATGGCTTCCTCCCCATCATAAGCGCAGTCCACCTCGAAGCCGTCCTGCTCCAGACTGAACCGGATTCCCTTCACAATTAACTTCTCATCATCTACAACTAAAATACTGGCCATCTTCCACCTCTATCTTCACACCTTATACTGTGATATCCTCTTTTATTTTCTGAAATGCCGCGTCCTTAATCCCCGGCACCTGCATAATATCTTCAATCTTTTCGAAAGGCCCATGCTTCTTCCGATAGGCGATAATGTCACCTGCCCTGGCCTCCCCGATTCCGCGAAGCGTCATCAGCGCTTCTGCGCCGGCTGTATTGATATTCACCTTTTCTTTGGAAATGCCCGTCTCCGCCAGACTGCCGGAGGATGCCG
>JAUNPZ010000086.1:6929-13582 GCA_030536455.1 Lachnospiraceae bacterium
CTCCAAATCCGGTTTTTCTGCCGCTTCTCCCGGCT
The DNA here is from genome assembly GCA_030536455.1 of Lachnospiraceae bacterium. Classification (GTDB taxonomy): domain Bacteria; phylum Bacillota; class Clostridia; order Lachnospirales; family Lachnospiraceae; genus Caccovicinus. Next base: position 6,965 of record JAUNPZ010000086.1, read on the forward strand.
CCGAGGAAAGCACAACCACTCCGCTTCCCCCGCCGTCCGCGGCGGCTCCCTTCCCATCCCCAAAACGGGAACAACTGTAACAGACCCCTGCCAGAATCATCACAGCAGCGGTCAGTCCAATCTGGATTCGTTTGATTTGTAAATATTTCATGGTATCCTCCTCAAAACGGATGCCATTTCAGCCTGTACTATTATTCTACTAGGAGAATCCTTGAAAAACAAGTGTTAAATCCTTACGAATGCTTGAAGATGATAATTCCAGCCACCGCTATCAGCGCCCCGATTACCTTTTTCCACTGGAAATCCGCCTTTTCCACTCCAAAAATCCCCAGCAGTTCGATTCCGTATGCAACCACGATCTGGCTCACCACAATAATCAGCGCCGCCTGCGCCGGTCCCAGACGGTCCATGCTTCGAATCACCGTGTAGGTAATCAGCGCACCCAGCACTCCGCCCAGAAGCATATACCTCGGCTGCACCTGCCACAAGGCCCCGATCGGCTGCCTTCCGTCCAGAAACCACATCACCACACACAGGAGAAACGCCGAAAGCTGCACCCAGCCCGCCGCCGTCCAGATGCTGCTCTGCTTCGTCACCCCCGTATTCAAAACCCCCTGCACACTCATCAACGCTCCCGAAAGCAGCGCAATCAAAATTCCCATCCTTCCGTCTCCTCTCTTTCCAGTCCGGATTTTCTGCCCAAATCCCTTCCCTTATCTTTCCACAAATAACAGATTCCATACCCACTTTCCCACAATAATATAATCCCCGTCTGCTTCAGGTTGTACCCCGCCGCAACATTCACATCCCTCTTGACATCCTCTCCCCGCTGCGCTATACTAACCTGCGAAACAAAACAATACCAAACAAAAGCTAGGGGAGCGCACTGCTGAGACTGGAACGGGCGGATACCGCCGTCTGTTTTCCTGACCCTCATTACTTGAACCGGTTAGTACCGGCGTAAGGAAGCGATACATAACTTCTTTCCAGTGTCCCCTCCTATGTCTGACAAAGGAGGATTTTTTATGTCTATGTTTCTAACCTATGATGCAGAAAACTATGAGTATCTTCTGCAGCCTGCCGGCTATGTGGTGCTGGCGCTGATTCTTGTGGCCCTGCTGGCCTGCATCCACCTTCTCAGTAAAAAGAAGGCTTCCCGCCAGATGAAAACGAAGGAGCTGGTCTTCTGCTCCGTATCCATCGCTTTGGCCACCGTTGCTTCCTTCATCAAGCCATTTTCCCTGCCCTTCGGCGGCTCCATCACCCTGTTCAGCATGCTGTTCGTCGTCCTGATCGGATATTTTTACGGGCCGAAAACCGGTCTGATCACCGGCCTTGCTTACGGCATACTCCAGTTGATCAGCGACCCCTACATCTACTCTCCCCTTCAGGTGCTTCTGGATTTCCCGCTGGCCTTCGGCGCGCTGGGCTTGAGCGGATTTTTCCAGAATAAAAAGCATGGCCTGATTCTCGGCTATATCGTCGGAGTAACCGGCCGCTATCTCTGCCATGTGATTTCCGGCTATGTATTCTTTGCCGATTATGCACCGGAAGGCATGAACCCGATGTTATATACTCTTGGCTATAACATGACCTACATTCTGCCGGAGATGATTGCAACCATCATCATTCTCTGCATCCCAGCTGTGGCAAAGGCCGTCAGCCAGGTAAAGAAGCAGGCCTGTGCATAAAACAAAAAATGCGCCGCAGGGTCATTCCCCGCGGCGCATTTTTTGTTTTACAGGGTGCTCCCCGTTCCCCTCCAGTTCTTCCCGCATTCCCCGCATACGCCGGAAATAGGAGCTCATCTCATCTGCCATTCCGGACAGCCGGTTTAACAGGGTGGAGAAATCCTTTAACATCACATCATCGGTGTAATACGGATACACGATATCGTGGTCAATCTCACTCCAGCCCTCCTCGAACAGAGTCCTTCCCTGGATTTCCACATAGTACCCCTTATACTTGATGATGTAATGGAGCGAACGGTAGATGCCGTCCGAGCGGATTTCGATTAAATTCTCATCATAAATCCGGGTATCTCCATTTCGCCGGTACACCTTGGGCCGCTCCGCGATGTAATAGTGGTCCGGATTCTCATCAAAATCCGCAATCCGGTTTTCCACATAAAGCTCCGGATTATTTTCAAATACCGTGGTGATATATTTATGAAAATGAATCCAGTCCTCCCGGTACAGGAAAAATACACGGATTCCGATTAAATCCGTAATGTATTTATGGTAATTGGTCCGGTCAATCTCCTCGAACCGCTCAAAATGCTCATTCCGCTTCCGGATGATCTTCTCCAGAAGATGGCCCGGATTCTTGGTCCGGTAGCGGTAGGAATGGATGCCGGCCCGCTCGATATCATACAGATAATCGTCCACAAAATCCTTGCCAATCTCCCGCAGCTTTCCTTCCGTGGAACAGTAATCCTGGCAGATGGCCGTCAGCTCCTCCCAGCTTATCCCTGCTGACGCAAAATCCGCCTCGTCAATATGGTATTCCCTCAGAAATTCCTCTTTCTTTCTCATTCTACCTCATCGTCCGCCTTTGCCCTCTTTTTTTATAGTATATCACAATTTTCTAAAAAAAGCCATTTTCTTATCATTTCCATTTTTCCGCATATGTGCTATAATGATACTAATTCGTAACACTTTCGTTCTGAAAACCGTTCAGAACCACAACAAGATGAGGTGACTTTTTATGAATCAGCCCCAATACCGCACACTGCCTCCGGACCGGTGCCATGTTCTGGAGACCCTGTCTCTTCTGAATGAGACTTCCCAGGATGATTATTTCCTGTGGGATTTTTCATGCGGACAGATTTTTTTCGGCGCCATGTTCTTCGAACGCTTCCGGTTTCCGGACCGAACGGGCAATACCTGTACGATAGAAGAATGGCTCCGCCTTGTATATGAGAAAGACCGGCCTGCGCTTTTTGCTGCCCTCGATGACATCCGGCAGGGACGCTCCCGCATCTTCCGTCAGGAATACCGGCTGAAGGATGCCTCCGGCGCTGTCATCTGGGTCCAGTGCAGTGCAGCCTGCAGGAACGGAGCCGACGGAAAACCGGAGTCGATGCTGGGACAGCTGTCCGACACCACCGCACAGCACCAGTGTCCGCCTCAGGATACGGGATTTGAGCGGCAGATTATGTCCGACAACCATCTCGGTCTCTGGGTCATCCATATGAATCCCCAAACCGGGGAGAAAAAGATGTATGCCAACGAAACCATGCTTCAGCTCCTTGGGCTTTCCGGAAATCCATCCCCGGAGGAGTGCTATCATCACTGGTACAGCCGGATTAACGACGGCTATTACCATTATGTGAATCTGTCCGTGGAAAATATGATTGAAAGCCGGAGAATTGTCCAGTTGGAATATACCTGGAACCATCCGGTAAACGGCGAAACCATGGTGCGGTGCACCGGGACCCGGATTGCGGACTGTGACGGCTGCATCTGCCTGTCCGGATACCACCGGAATATCAGCGACATCGACAAGCCCCGTTTCCTTCCGGATACCGCGGCCAGCGAGATGTTCGAGTTTAACAGCCAGAAGCATTCCATCTACTTCCACACCGACCGGAAGTTCATCTCCGGAAGCGATTTAAAGGAGAACGATTTTCCGCAGTGCTGGATTGATTCCGAGCTGGTCCATCCTCATTTCGCTGAGGAATTCCGCTCCCTGTTCGTTCCATCGAAGAAAAAGGAGGAGCTTTACGGCCAGGAGATGCTTCTGAAAGCGAAGTCCGGCGCTTATGAATGGTTTAAGATTAAGACCCGGCGGCTCAGCTCGGCCAAGCCGGACTCCCATACCATCGTGGTCCTTCTGGACCCGGCCAACCAGGAACGCGCCCTGCAGTTAGAATACATGAGAAAAGTCGATTTTTATGAGTCTATGCTGTCTGAAACCATCGCTTACGCGGAGGTGGATGTGGAAAGCGGCCATCTGAAGACCTCAGGCGGCCTGTGGGGAGACTATGCGGACCAGTCCCGCAGACAGGATGAGAGTTTTAACCAGATTATCGGGCGCAGCATCCGCCAGTTCGTCCTGCCGGAATATGTGGAGGACTGCCTCCAGCTTCTGGATACCCGCCAGATGCGGGCTATGTGCCAGAGCGGCCGCCATATCCGCAGCATGAGCCTGCTTCGCCATATCTATGGGGAAATCCGCTGGGTGCAGCTTGTCTGCCATGTTTTCCAGGACCGTTTTTCGGAAAATATGTACGCCCTGCTGTATCTGAAGGATATCGACATGCAGAAGAAGCAGGAGCTGGCCCATGAGCTGGCTGCTGCCCAGGACCCGCTGACCAGCGCATATAACCGGAGGAGCTTCGAGCATGAGGTAACGAAGTTCATGCTGGACCCCAACAGTTCCCGGTGCGGCGCCCTGATCATGCTGGACCTTGATAACTTTAAAGCTATCAATGACGCTTACGGCCACCTGGCCGGTGACAGCGTCCTGAAGGAGATGACCCGCCTGCTCCTCTCCACCTTCCGCAGCCGTGATATCATCGGCCGTCTGGGCGGAGACGAGTTCGTGGTGTTCGTCAAGGACATCCAGAATCCGGACGTCCTCAACCGGCGGATGGACTCCCTGCTTTTCGACTTAAGCCAGTACAAAGAGCTGCCCGTCTCCTGCAGCGCAGGCATTACCTTCCTCCATGACGGCCCCTTCTCCTATGAGGAGTGCCTGCAGCAGGCTGACACCGCTCTCTATCACAGCAAAAAACAGGGCAAGAATACTTACCGGTACTTTGAGCACAGTTAGAACGTGTTTAAAAATTCATTCCGGCAATTTTCAAACACTCCAGCGGTTCCGCTCGCAGGCCTGAACCAGATGGCTGGCCAGCACCGCTGTGGTAACGGCTCCTACGCCCCCCGGAACCGGGGTGGCGCAGGAGGCCTGCTCCTGAATCGAATCGAAATCCACATCTCCGCACAATTTCCCGTTTTCATCCACATTGATGCCCACATCAATCACAACGGCCTCCGGCCCTACATACTCTCCGTTCAGCATCCTGGCCTTTCCGGCTGCCGCCACCAGTATCTCCGCATTCCTGCAGGTTTCCTTTAAGTCCACGGTTTTCGTATGGCAGACAGTCACAGTGGCATTCTCCTTTAACATCAGCATGGAAAGGGGTTTTCCCACCACCATGCTCCGTCCTACGATCGTCACCCGTTTTCCGGAAATCGGAATCGCATTGGCCTTCAGAACCTGGATGACCGCCTCCGCCGTACAGGGGGCAAATCCCGTCTCATCTCCGGCAAATACCTTTGCGATATTTTCCGGTGAAATGCCATCCAGGTCCTTTTTCGGGTCAATCTGTTTTTCGATGTCCTTCTCGCAGATCTGTCCGGGCAGCGGACGCAGCAGAAGGATTCCCGTCACCTCCGGGTCCTCGTTAATCTGCCGGAATGCCTTCTGAAAGGCTCCGTTCTCTATATCGGCCGGGAACACATAGGATTCTGCCCGCAGGCCGAAGCTTTCCAGCTTCTTTTTTGCTCCCCGCTCATAGGACATATCATCCGGCTTTTCGCCCACCCGGACAATCGCCAGCTTCGGAGCCGGTCCCTCTATGTGCTTTAACTTCTCCTCCACCTGCGCCTTTATCTTTGCGGAAACCTCCGCACCCTTTAAAATCACCATATCTTCTACCGTCCTTCTTATCTTGTCTCGTTGTACCTTTCAGCGGTTCTTCTCTGCTTTTTAAGATTGTGCCTGCGGTCTCAGCTTTCCGAGAACCTGGCTGTAAATGGCGTCGGCCTTCTTCGTCCCTTCCTCCACCATCCGGTCCGCATATGCATTCAGCTCCCCTGCCTTTTCCCGGTTTTTCATGGATTTGGTATTGATATATACATTCATCACCGCTCCTAACAGGGAGGCCCGCACGAACTGCACGCCCACGCCCACATCGCTGACTGCCATCCGGCTTCCCTTCTGCGCCAGCTCTGCCAGGATATCCAGCATCTCCACCGCCTTCTCCATAATCTGAACCGGCGCCAGACTGGCTGCTAGAAGGTTCTCCTCCATCACCTGGTCCTTGTGGGCCTTCTCCTCCTCCGTCCCGGAAGGCAGTCCGTAGGCCGCCGCCAGCGGAGTAAACACCTCTGCGTCCAAATCTGCCAGATTCACAAAATCCTGCTGCAGACGCACCATCCGCTCCAAAAGCTCCCGCACATCGTCCTCCACATCCTGGTATCGTTTCTTTCCAATCGTCAGGTTCGCCACCATCTGTCCCAGGGCATTCCCCATGGCTCCTCCCAGAGCCGAAGCGCCGCCCCCTCCCGGCACCGGCGCCTTCGAAGACAGCACCTCCAGAAACTCCCGCAGTGTATTCTCCTCTATCATAAGCTCTCCATCCTTCCTGATGTTTCCTCTTTTCGTAACTGTTCCGTGCACAGTCATGTTTTCTTACGGCCAGCGCAGCAAGTGCGCAGACCTACTGAACAGTTTCCTCTTTTCCAAGTATTGTACCGCAGCTTATCCTGCAAAGCAACTAAAATCATGCGTTCGCTGCCGTTTAAACTTGTTGTTTCAAATCGCAATCCATACGCCGTGAAGCAGACGGACAGAAGCCGTCACTCCGGTTCTCTCATCGGAAGCTGGTAA
>JAUNPZ010000227.1 GCA_030536455.1 Lachnospiraceae bacterium
TCCTCCCTCCGCAGATGGGGTCTATGCCCCTGTCACGAAAGTTTGGAGAGCTGGGTCAGGATTTCCCTAACCCCCTCCCCCAGCTGCCCCTGCCGCTGGGATATATCCTCCAGGTCGGCATCGTAAATGCGCCCGTTTGGGCATAGGAAAAGCCCGGAAAACCGTTGATTTTCCGGGCTTTGTAAGCCTTTTGATAGGTCCCGCCAGCTGATTATCTCTTGCTGAACTGAGGAGCACGACGAGCTGCCTTTAAGCCGTACTTCTTTCTTTCCTTTGCTCTTGGGTCTCTGGTTAAGAAACCAGCCTTCTTTAATACAGGACGGAAATCTGCGTCTGCCTGTAATAAAGCACGGGAGATACCATGACGGATAGCGCCTGCCTGTCCGGAGAAGCCGCCGCCGCGAACATTTACTAAAACATCAAACTTGTCAGTGGTCTCAGTTGCAACCAGTGGCTGACGAACGATTAACTTTAAGGTCTCTAAACCTAAGTACTCATCGATGTCTCTCTTGTTGATGGTGATATTACCGTTGCCTGGTACTAAATATACTCTAGCGATAGATTTTTTTCTTCTGCCTGTTCCGTAAAACTTGTTAGCCATTTTTTCTTCCTCCTTCCAATACACTCAATTAAAATGTTAAAACTTCTGGTTTCTGTGCAGCCTGCTCGTGATCCGGGCCAGCGTATACATGAAGCTTATCTAACATGCTTCTTCCCAGAGGTCCCTTTGGAAGCATACCCTTAACTGCTAACTCTACAACCTTCTCCGGCTTCTTTTCCATCATCTCGCGTAAGGTGGTCTCTCTCATACCGCCTACATAATCGGAATGATTGTAATAAACCTTCTGGTCCATCTTCTTGCCGGTTACTTTTACATGCTCAGCATTTACGATGATTACATAATCGCCGCAATCCATGTGTGGGGTGAAAATCGGCTTATTCTTACCTCTTAAAACCTTAGCTACTTCAGAAGCTAAGCGGCCTAATGTATATCCGGTAGCATCAACTACGTACCATTTTCTTTCAATTGTCGCTGGACTAGCCATAAAACTCTTCATGGTTTAACCTCCTGTTGAAAATCCAATTCATCTTTTTTCTTCCTGCCGTGTGATATGTCTCCATATACGGACAGTTGTGAAGATTTTCCTTCACGATTCTATCGTTCTCAAAAGATGCTCTCCGGGGCTTTGGTAAGCATTCTCTTGCCTAACGTCACAGTTATTTATTATATAATACCAGATGATGCCTGTCAACCTCTTTTTTGCCTGTTTTTCAAGGTTTTTCGAGGTTTTCCACCGTACCCGGAAAATGCGGGGCTGTTTTCCACACAGATGACCCATTTTTCCACGAAAGCGGTTTTCCACAGAAACGGCTTTTCTCTGAAACCGCTTTCGCTTTTGCCGCGCCCGGCATCCGCCCCGCCTACTGCATCAGGCTGCTCTCCGTGCAGAACCATTCCGGCCCTCTGCCGGTGCAGACAAATCCGGTACGCTCATACAGATTCTTTGCATGCAGATTCGAATCGGCCACGATCAGAGAAAGTGTCCCCATTCCCAGACCGGCCGCCATCCGCCCGCAGCATTCCAGCGCTGCCCGGCCATAGCCTCTGCCCTGATAACGGCTGCTGACTGCGATGCCATCGATAAACAGGCTGTCCTCCTTCGGAATAAGAATCAGGGTTCCCACCTTTGTTTCCCCGTCACAAATCCAGAAAAAGCGGCTTCCGGCCTCCTGCTCCTCCTTCACCATCCCCGTCTCATAGGTTCCGGAATTTACAGTGAAAAAGAAGGTTTCATTCTGCATCTGGATCCAGCTTTGGACCTCCCCGGCCTGCAGCGGTTCCAGATGAACTGCCTTCCGTTTTTCGGGCTCCATGTCCTCTGAGGACTGCG
>JAUNPZ010000087.1:0-7376 GCA_030536455.1 Lachnospiraceae bacterium
ATGCCGATTTCCACGACCATCGGAAACCATGATTCTACCAATGAAAGCTACAGCTTCCATTTTAATAATCCGAACCTGACCGGTCTGGGCACCACGGCTGCCGGAGGCGATTACTTCTATAAATATGGTCCGGCGGTATTTATCGTACTGAATACCAACAATTACAACTGCGCGGAGCATGAGACCGTGGTACAGACCGCCTGCAAGGCTTATCCGGATGCAAAGTGGAGAATCGTGATGTTCCATCAGGATATCTACGGAAGCGGACTGGACCATTCCGATTCGGACGGCATCGTGTTAAGAACCCAGCTGACTCCTATCATGGATAAGTATGACATCGATGTGGTGCTTCAGGGGCATGACCATACCTATTCCAGAAGCTATCTGCTGAAGGGAGACGCAAAGGCCCATGCAGCTTATGATTTCTATGACTGGGATAATGTAAAGGATGCGGCCGGCAATGTATATCCTTATGCAAATGAGGTATACCAGGCAGATAACAACTGCTACACCATCACTGATATGAGCCAGAACCGTGTGGTAAATCCGGAGGGAACTCTTTACATGGAGTCCAACTCTTCTACCGGAAGCAAGTTCTATGAGCTGATGCCGAACCAGCAGGATTACATCGCAGCGAGAAGCCAGAACTGGCTGCCAAGCTATTCGGTGTTAAATATCAGCCAGAATGAGTTTAAGATTGATACCTATGAGATTAAGCCGGACGGAACCACCGCTCCGATTGACCAGACCTTTACCATCGTAAAGACCAGATAGGCAGGATAGGAAGTTTTTCGAGGATGAATTGGAATTTTAACAAAAAGGCAGCAGGAAAGCAGTGCTTATTCCTGCTGCTCCTCTTTCTTTTTTTCATATGTTTGTGGAAATACAATCAGTTCCAGAAGGTGGAGCTGGTATCGACCCAGGGCAGGGATTTTCAAAAGGCTGTGGTGATTCAGGTTGTGGAGGATAATCTTCAGGAGGACGGAAGCCGGACCGGGCAGCAGAAAATCATGCTGCGGATGAAGACCGGACCGCTTCAGGGAGAGATGGTGGAGGCCACCAGCACCAATGGCTACCTGTTCGGCGCGCCCTGCGAGGTCGGCATGGATGTGGTGGTGATTGAAAGCATCTCCGGGGATATCTCCATCCATTCCGTGTACAGCGCGGACCGGGAATGGGCGGTATATGGATTCCTGGCCGTGTTTCTTCTGATTGTCTGCCTGGTGGGCGGACGGAAGGGCTTTCTGGCGTGTGCGGGTCTTGTCTTTACCGGAATCTGCATCATTTATCTGTATATTCCGATGATATACCGGGGAAATTCTCCTTTTGCGGCAGCCGTTCTGGTGGCGGCGCTCACCACCCTGGTGACGATGTATCTGATTGGCGGCTGGTCGAAAAAGACGGTATCTTCGGTTCTGGGAACGGTAGCCGGAGTGGTGATGGCCGGCGTCTCCGCCTGGGCCTTCGGTCTTGCAGCCGGGGTGGGCGGCTATAATGTGTCGAATATCGAATCGCTGATGGTGCTGGAGGACCTGGTGGGAATCCGGGTGGGAGAGCTGTTGTTTTCCGGCCTTTTGATCTCCTCCCTTGGGGCGGTGATGGATGTGGCCATGTCGGTGTCCTCTGCCGTCTTTGAAATCCATGAGCAGAATCCGGCGCTGTCGGTGGCGGGCCTGTTCCGGTCCGGCATGCGGGTTGGCCGGGATATGATGGGAACCATGGTGAATACGCTGATTCTGGCGTTTGCAGGAGGAGCGGTCAGCACCCTTTTGCTAAATTATGCGTACCAGCTCCCGTATCTTCAGATTATCAATTCCAACAACATGGACATCGAGATTATGCAGGGAATCTCCGGCAGCATCGGGGTGGTTTTGACGGTGCCCTTCGTGTCTTTTGTGGCGTCGGTCCTGGCGGCAGGAAAAAAAGAGACGGAGCCGGATGTATAATCCCGGCCCTCCTGTGTATACTGAGAAAAGCGCAAAGATTATAGAGCAGGAGGCGGAAAGCGATGGAATCCTATTTATGCGAGCCATGCGGCTACATCTATGACCCGGAGGAGGGCGACCCGGATAACGGAATCGCGCCGGGAACCCCATTTGAAAATATCCCGGAGGACTGGGTATGTCCGGTCTGCGGGCTGGGGAAGGATGTATTTGTAAAACTGGAGGAATAGGGCGCAGAGGCGCTTAAGTGCGGCTTCAAAAGAAGGAAAAACAGGGATTTTGTCAGAGACAGACCGGAGCATGGTTTATTTGTCTTTACAAAAGCCCTGTTTTTGTGTAGAATAGTGAAAAGATTTCGGAGCGTTTGGGCGTTCCTTTTGCGGAAGGAGAAAACGGGATTTGAACGAGATACAATGGAGACAAAAACAGGCCAGGCGGGTGGACCGCTGGCATTTTTCCAGAATCGGCGCAGGGCTGCTGCTGTATCATCTGCTGGGCGCCGGAATTCAGCTGGTGATTGTGAATCTGATTACCTTAAGCGGCTGGGACTACACGCCCTACGCGATGAATTTAAACTACATCCTGATGCTGGTGTGCATGTATCTGACGGCATTCCCGGCGGCGCTGGCCTATTTCCGGACGGTGCCGAAGTTCGGGCAGACCCGGAGGGAGCGGTGGGGGATCAAGGCCTGGGTGGTGTTTGTGATGATTGGCCTGTCCTTTACCTACCTGGGTAATCTTTTTGGCTCTTTCGTCAGCGGCTTTTTCGGTGATTCCCCCAGCTTTGAAAGTCTGCAGGTCATGCTGTTTGACGGGAATCTGTTTCTGACCTTTCTTACGGTGGTAATCGGCGCGCCGGTTGTGGAGGAGTTTTTGTACCGGAAGCTTCTGATCGACCGGACGATCGGATACGGGGAGAAGCTTTCCGTGCTTCTGTCCGGCCTGCTGTTCGGCCTGATGCATGGGAATTTCCAGCAGTTCTTCTACGCGTTTCTGCTGGGCTGCCTTTTTGCGTATATCTACTGCAAGACGGGAAATATCCGGAATACGATTCTGTTCCATATGGGAATCAACTTCTGCGGAGGCATCGTCGCGCCTCTTCTGCTTAAGCCGATTTTGGAAGTGGAGGAGCAGCTTGGCGGCAGCGGAAGCCTGGCGGACGCGGAGCAGATGCTTGCGATGATGCTGGAGAATCCTTTCCTGATTGCGGCCTGCCTGCTGCTTTTGCTTTATGTGGCGTTCCAGTTTTTGTCCGCCATTGTGGGAATCGCTTTCTTTTTCATTTTCCGGAAATATATCTGTTTTTATCCGGGAATCCGCGGCATCCCTGCGGGAGAGGCGTTTGGCTCGGCGGTGTGGAACCTGGGAATGGGCGCATTTGTGGTGTTCTGCTTCCTTCAGTTCCTTTTTCTGGGTTAAAATAATGGGATAAAACAATCCAGATAAGTCTTGACAGTGAAGGCTTCTTATGTTAAGTTAAATTTACAGATAGTTTAAATGCAGAGAAAAGGAAGAGTAGTATCCCGGAAGGACACAGAGAGCTGCCGTTTGGTGCGAGGCAGAACCGGAACGGATAGGAACTGGCCTTTGAGCAGCACGCTGAAACAACTGCAAGTAGGCGCCGCCGGTTAATCCGCCGTTAAAGGGAGAAAAGAGCATGCAGAGGGCAGAGTCCTGTCGGATGCATGAAGCAGAGTGGTACCGCGCGAGTATAAAGGATAGCCTTGCGTCTCTGGCTGATGATACAGCCGGGGCGCGGGGCTTTTTTATTTTATAAAATCGTACAATCTACACTCTGAACATTTAGGAGGAATGAAAATGGCTACACAGTACAACCATGCCGCCATCGAAAAGAAGTGGCGGGAGAATTGGGAAAAGAACCCGATTAATGTAAATGACGGCAAGAAGGAGAAGTATTACTGCCTGGATATGTTTCCGTATCCGTCCGGCAGCGGACTTCATGTAGGACACTGGAGAGGTTATGTAATCTCTGACGTATGGAGCCGCTACCAGCTTTTAAAGGGCAAGTATGTGATTCATCCGATGGGATGGGACGCATTCGGCCTGCCGGCTGAGAACTACGCGATCAAGATGGGAACCCACCCGTCTATCTCCACCGCAGAGAATATCAAGAATATCAAGAAGCAGATCAACCAGATTGCAGCCATCTATGACTGGGATATGGAAGTAAATACCACGGACCCGGAATTCTACAAATGGACCCAGTGGATTTTCGTTCAGATGTTCAAGAAGGGCCTTGCCTATGAGAAGGAATTCCCGATTAACTGGTGTCCTTCCTGTAAGACCGGCCTTGCAAATGAGGAGGTTGTAAACGGCTGCTGCGAGCGCTGCGGCACTGCGGTTACCAAGAAGAATCTCCGTCAGTGGATGCTTAAGATTACCGCTTATGCAGAGCGTCTGTTAAATGACTTAGATAAGCTGGACTGGCCGGAGAAGGTGAAAAAGATGCAGTCGGAGTGGATTGGAAAGTCCTACGGCGCAGAGGTAAACTTCCCGGTGGAGGGCCGCGAGGATAAGATTACCGTATACACCACCAGACCGGATACTCTGCACGGAGCCACCTTTATGGTTCTGGCGCCGGAGCACAAGCTGGCGAAGAGCCTGGCTACCGAGGAGACCAGAGAGGCGGTGGAGAAATATATCTTTGATTCCTCCATGCGTTCCAACGTAGACCGTATGCAGGCCAAGGAGAAGACCGGCGTATTTACCGGAACCTATGCCATCAACCCGTTAAACGGCGCGAAGGTTCCGATCTGGCTGTCTGATTATGTATTGGCGGATTACGGTACCGGCGCGATCATGTGCGTTCCGGCTCATGATGACCGTGACTTTGAGTTTGCAAAGAAGTTCAACATCCCGATCATCCAGGTTATCGCAAAGGATGGCAAGGAAATCGAGAACATGACCGAGGCTTATACCGAGGCCAGCGGCACCATGATCAATTCCGGCGAGTGGAACGGCATGGAGTCTGCGGTTCTTAAGAAGGAAGCTCCGGTTATCATCGAGAAGATGGGAATCGGCCACAAGACCGTGAACTATAAGCTGCGTGACTGGGTATTCTCCCGTCAGAGATACTGGGGCGAGCCAATCCCGATCATCCACTGTCCGAACTGCGGCTGCGTTCCGGTTCCGGAGGACCAGCTTCCGTTAAAGCTGCCGGAGGTAGAGAGCTATCAGCCGACCGGCACCGGCGAATCTCCGTTGGCTGCCATTGACGAGTGGGTGAACTGTACCTGTCCGGTCTGCGGCGCTGCTTCTAAGAGAGAGACCAACACCATGCCTCAGTGGGCCGGTTCCTCCTGGTATTTCCTGCGTTATGTGGACAACAAGAATACCGAGGCTCTGGTTTCCAGAGAGAAGGCAGACAAGTATCTGCCGGTGGATATGTACATCGGCGGTGTGGAGCATGCGGTGCTTCATCTGCTGTATTCCCGTTTCTACACCAAGTTCCTGTGCGACATCGGCGTGATTGATTTTGACGAGCCGTTTAAGAAGCTGTTCAACCAGGGTATGATTAACGGCAAGAACGGCATCAAGATGAGCAAGTCCAAGGGCAATGTGGTTTCTCCGGATGACCTGGTAAGAGATTACGGCTGTGACGCCTTACGTCTCTATGAACTGTTCGTAGGACCGCCGGAGCTGGATGCCGAGTGGGATGACCGCGGTATCGAAGGCGTGGCAAGATTCCTGAACCGTTTTTGGAATCTGGTAACGGAGAATGCGGATAAGGACGTAAAGGAAACCAGGGAGATGGTGAAGCTTCGCCATAAGCTGGTGTTCGATATCGAGCAGCGTTTCAATCAGTTCAACTTAAATACCGTTATCTCCGGTTTCATGGAGTATAACAACAAGTTCATCGAGCTGGCGAAGAAGACGGGCGGAATCGACAAGGAGACCTTAAAGACCTTTGTGGTCCTGTTAGCTCCGTTTGCTCCTCACATCGGAGAAGAGCTGTGGCAGCAGTTAGGCGGCGAGGGAAGCGTATTCCACACCACCTGGCCGGAGTGCGATGAAGAGGCGATTAAGGATGACGAGATTGAGGTTGCCGTTCAGATTAACGGAAAGACCAAGGCGGTAGTCAGCCTTCCGGCCGATGTGGCCAAGGATGCTGCCATCGCGGCCGGCAAGGAAGCGGTAGCGGATAAGCTGACCGGAACCATCGTAAAGGAAATCTATGTCCCGGGCAGAATCATTAATATTGTGCAGAAATAAAAGACAGAATGCGGCGGCCTCCGGCTCTGAAAATGAGCTGGAAGGCGCCGCTTTTTTTGCGCGTCCGGCGTCCTGTCTTTCGAAGGGGGAAGTCCTGTCGGCCGGCTCATTTCTGCCCGGCAAGCCTTCTGGAAAGCAGACGAAGGGTGTCCAGCTTCTGCTTTTGGTCCGGGGAAAGCTTTCCAGTCAGGATTTCCGCCAAAAGCTCCGTCTCCTGGTCGGAAAACTGTATGCCCGACTTCTGCGCCTCCAGGTTCAGCTCCATAACGGCGTGGAAAAGCTGGTTTTTCGGCATCTGGGAAATCCGTCCGGCGAAGGAATCCAGCAGGTCTAATTTCCTTTTGTCCATATTTTTGATACGAGGGTCCTGCTTCCAGGAATCATTCATGGGAATACCACCTTTCTTTATACAAATGCCTGCATGGTCTGCATCATAAGCTGGATATTTTCGATGCGTGCCTGCTGCTCCGGAGAGAGGATGGGCTTAAGCTTTTCCAGCAGGTCTCCTCCTGGCTGGCCCGGATGGGAAGGACCGGAGGCGTCCTGATAATTTTTTCGAAGCTGGAAGCCCTGGAGGAGGTTGATGATGACGTCCAGGGTGTCCTGCTCCTGCCGGGTGCCGTAGGGCTTCATGGCGTTCAGCATCTCGATGGGAGAAGCCTTATCGGCTTCCATGGAGCAGATGCCCATCTCTCCGCCGCCGTCTGACTGGAACAGCTCTGCGGTCCGCATCAGCTCATTTCCTTTCACCAGAAGGGAGATGAACTTCTGCTGGGGGACCTGCACATAGGGAAGCGCGGCCTTTATCATCTGGAGATGATGGTCGCCGATGAGATAGTCAAAATCGGTCAGCTTCAGATTGTCTTTTTCCATGCTGTTACCGTCCTGTTTTTTCTTTTCTGCTATCTATATGAAAAACGGACCGGATTTATTCCCGCGCATATCATATTTCATAAGGAGGTTTGATATGAAGAGATTCTTTGGAAAATTAATGATAGATGGCAATGCGGTTTATGAAATTGATGAGGCGTGCATGGAACGGCGCAGAAAAATCCGGGAGGAGCTGGAGCGGAGGTACGGAAAGGAGAAGGGGGAGGCGGAGGAAGGAAAAAAAGAGCCGTGAATACTGCGCGGCCGGAAAGGCAGGAAACCATTACGAAAAGGGCATCCGGAAGAATCGGATGCCCGATGCGCAAGATC
>JAUNPZ010000087.1:7476-13244 GCA_030536455.1 Lachnospiraceae bacterium
TGCCGTTCCCGGCGCATGCTGACTGGCAGAAGCCTGGATTAGCAGAAGCCGCGGCCGCCGCAGCAGAACAGGAGCAGGATGAGAATCCAGCAGGAATCGCCGCCGAAGCCGCATCCGTCATTATGTTCGAAACATCCGCAGCCGAATCCATTTCCGCCGCAGCAGCACAGGATTAAAATCAGGAAAATCAGGTTGCACCCGTTATTTCCTCTTCCCTGGCAATCGCATCCGCATCCGCAGTTTGTTGCTGCTACATCACTCATGTTTAAATCCTCCATGTTTTTCTTTACACTTCATCATATGAGGGTCAGCTTGCCAGAGTTTCCGTTAATTTCGCGAAATTTAAGAAAGATTTTATTGAGGAAAGCGGGACGCACGGTTATAATAGAAGGAAAATAGTGGAGGAGAATGCAGGCTTCATGGAATTGAATTCAGAGAATATAAAGAAAATCAGAGGACTGATTGTATTTGCCGTGATTGCGGTAGTGGTGGGGATGAACTACAAGGGGGTTCTCCTGGTGCTGGGGCTGGTATTTAAGATGGCGCTGCCTTTTATCCTGGGCGCTGCCATCGCGTTTGTGCTGAATGTGCCGATGCGGTTCATCGAGAGCCATCTCCCGATTAAGAAGGCGGGCATCCGGCGGGGTGTCAGCGTGGTTCTTACCATCGTGGCGGTGGCCGGAATCCTGATTGTGGTGCTGTTTGTGGTGGCGCCGCAGCTGTTTGCCACCTTCCGCATCGTGAAGGAAAGCATTCCTCGGTTCTTTAACGGCCTGGGTGTGTGGCTGGAGGAGATATTTGCGAATGAACCGGAGATTGTTTCTCTGATTAATGAGGTGAAGGTGGACTGGCAGCAGGTTCTTGGAGATATGGCCGGTTTCCTGAAAAATGGGGCCAGCACCGTGCTTTCCGGCACGATTTCCGCCGCCATGTCCATCGTGAATGGCGTGACCTCCTTCGGAATCGGATTCATCTTTGCCATCTACATCCTGCTTCAGAAGGAAACGCTGACCAGGCAGATGAAAAAGCTGGTCCGCGCGTTTCTGCCGGAGAAGAGCGCGGATCGGATTTTCCAGGTGGCAGCGCTGACGAACCATATCTTTTCCAGCTTCCTGGCCGGACAGTGTATGGAAGCGGTGATTCTGGGTTCCATGTTCTTCGTGGTGCTTTTGCTCCTGCGTCTGCCATATGCGGTTCTGATTGGTGTGCTGATTGCATTTACCGCACTGATTCCGGTGTTCGGCGCGTTCATCGGCTGGGTGGTAGGAGCCTTTCTGATGCTGATGGTAAATCCCATGGATGCCCTGATTTTCTCGGTGGTGTTCTTTGGCCTGCAGCAGATAGAGGGGAATCTGATTTATCCGCATGTGGTGGGCGGCTCTGTGGGACTTCCGTCTATCTGGGTCCTGGCGGCCGTTACCATCGGCGGCAGCGCCTTCGGAATCGTGGGCATGCTGGTGTTTATTCCGTTCTGCTCGGTGCTGTACACTCTCTTAAAGGATGCGGTGAACGAGCGGCTGGAGTGGAAGCGGGCGCCGGAGGAGCCGCCGGAGGAGAAGCAGACCGCGGAAAGCGTGAGTGCAGAATTGAATCAGAAGACGAAGGCCGGGCCGGATGCTTAATGCCCGGCCTTTTGAATGTCCTCCAGCAGATAATGGGACAGCCGCAGCCCGCCCCGCCCGACGCCAATCTGGATGTCCGGCTTGTTGGCTCCGTGGAAATCGGAACCGCCGGTGGGGAGAAGGCCGTAATCCTTCGCCAGCACCTGGAGCTTCCGAATCTGGCCCTCGTGGTGGGAGGAGTGGTAAACCTCCAGTCCCTTCAGGCCCAGCTCCTTCAGATGGGAAATCAGGGCTTCATTTTCCGCCCAGCTCAGCTTGTACTGCATGATGTGGGCCAGGGAGGGAAAGGCGTGATTCTCCGTCAGGATCCCCATGGCCTGTTCCGGCGTGATTTTCTCCTTCCGCATACAGTAAGGGCCGCCGTACTGCAGATATTTTTTAAAGGCCTGGTCACGGCTGGTGGCATATCCCTTTTCCACAAGAACCCTGGCAAAATGGGAGCGGGTGATGACCGTATCCGGATTGCCCTCCTGCAGGTCTTCTTCGGTGATGGCAAAGCCGTCCGCCTGGAAACGGCGCAGCATCTCTTCATTTCTTTGATTCCGGATATCCAGAAGCTTTTTGATTTCCGCAGAAAAGACCGGGTCCTTGGGGTTAATAAACAATCCGAGAATATGAATTTCCTTCTCCTGATAGACGCAGGACAGCTCGATGCCGGGAACGAGCTGGATTCCCACCCGCTTTGCCGCAGCTTCTGCGGCTTCGATTCCGTCTATGGTGTCATGGTCGGTTAATGCGATTGCGTCCAGCCCGCGGCTGGCAGCCAGCTCCACCACCTGAGCGGGGGTGAGCGTGCCGTCCGAGGCATTGGAGTGAACGTGCAGGTCTATATATCCCATAATTTTCCTCCTGAAATAAATTAGTAATATAATAGTAACACTTTTTTGATATAAAGTAAAATCTGACAAAAATGTAAAGAATATAAAATTGAAATTTAATAATTTAGCAATTCTATTTTTGAAAAAGTATGTTATACTATTAGGCGGCAAAGAATATAAAAATGGACGGGTGATAGAAAGTTATGAACGAATTAGAAAGAGGACGACGGACGGCAGGCCAGAGCCGTGCGAAAGGACATACAGGCAGCTCCAGAAGGAGCAGCGCAGCTTCCGGAGGAACCGCCGGAAGCGGGCGCAGTACATCGGGCAGCCATACAACAGGGCGCCGGAGCACATCGGGAAGCGGAAGCCGGAGCAGCCGTCCGGCATCCAGAAGCACCGCAAGGAGCAGCCGCAGCACCGGATACCGTTCCTATTCTTCCAAGAGACGTTCCGGATACCGGAGAGGCTCCGGCGGAAACTGGTGGATGGTCCTGGTTGGAGTGGTGCTTTTCGTGGCCGTGGTTTCCATCGTATTTGCAGTAAAGGGAAAGCAGGGCGGAAAAGAAGGAAGCGCAGAGGCATCGGGTACAACCGCAGCCCAGGAGACCACCATGCCGGAGACCGAGCTGGTCCGTGAGGTTTCGGTGAATGGAATCAGCATTACCGGCATGAACCAGACGGCGGCAAAACAGGTGCTTTTGGATGCGTATCCCTGGTCCATGCAGATTCAGAACGGCGAGGAACGATATCCGGTCGGCAATCTGCTGGAGCAGAAGATTGACGGGCTGTTAGCCCAGATTTATTCCGATGAGAAGCCGGAGGAGGCCTATACCCTGGATACCGCCGGGCTGGAGGAGGCCGCAGCGGCAGAGGCCGCCGCTCTGGCACAGGCCTGGGATAAGAAGGCGAAGAACGGCTCCATCTCCTCCTTTGATAAGGATTCCGGAAAGTTCGTATTCAGCGGAGCGGAAAGCGGAGTGGAGGTAGACCAGGAGAAGACGGCGGCAGACATCCTTGCGGCGCTTTCGCAGCAGAAGTTTGACGCGGTGATTCCGGCCACGCTCCGCCAGGTTGCTCCGGAATTTGACGAGGCGTCCGCCAGAGAGCGTTACAAGACTGTCAGCACCTTTACGACCAACACCACGGCCAACAGCAAGCGGAATACCAACATCCGTCTGGCTTCCCAGGCCATCGACGGCCATGTGCTGCAGCCGGGAGAGGAGTTCTCCTTTAACGATGTGGTAGGACCCCGTACCGAGGCGAAGGGCTATCAGCCGGCCGCTGCCTATAATAACGGCGAGGTGGTTCAGGAATACGGCGGCGGTGTCTGCCAGGTTTCCACGACCCTGTACAATGCGGTGCTTCAGGCCGGCTTAAAGACGACGGTGCGCCGCTCCCATACCTATGAGCCTTCCTATGTGACTCCGGGCATGGACGCTACGGTAAGCTACGGCGGACCGGATTATAAATTTGTAAACAACAGCGATACCGCAGTCGGCATCCGTGCCAGCTACGGAAACCAGGTGGTTACGGTTTCCATCTATGCGATTCCGATTCTGGAAAGCGGCGTGAAGTACAGCTTAAAGTCGGAAAAGCTGAAGGATGCAGACCCGCCGGCTCCGGTTTATGAGGAGGACCAGACCCTTCAGCCTGGAGAAGAGAAGGTGAAGAGCAAGGGCTCTATCGGAAGCCAGTGGGAGACCCGCCTGGTGGTTACGAAGAATGGGGAGGTGGTCAGCCAGGAGGTAGACCATCGGACCTCTTATAAAGGACATGCCCCGGTTATTTTAAGAAATACTTCCGGCGTGGTGGTACCGGCGGAGGGCGCAGAGACCACACCGGCGGAGACCATTATTCCATCGGAGGGCGCAGGGGACGGAATTGTGCCCGGCACCGAGGGAGGAAGCACCCAGCCCGGCGCGGAGAGCACGGAAAGCAGTGAAGCGTCCGGCAATAACGTTCCGGGCAATAACGGCCCTGGCACCGGCTCGGAGGAGAAGCCGAAGGCTCCGTCTGAGGCGGCAGAGCCGACCATCGCGCCGAACACCGGCGGTCCCGGAGGCGGCAGCCCGGCTCCGGCGGAGACCATCTCCGGCCAGGCGCCCGGCGCAGGCGGTCCGGGAGGCGCAGGCGGCGGTGAAAACGTGGTCGCCCCCAATCCTCTTGGAAACCAGTAGAATGACCGGATACGGAAACACAAAAAAAGAAGCAGGTTCGAACCGGCTGTCTGCGGCGCGCAGGCTCCGATTCGTCTTGCTTCTTTTTTGGTTCCGCTGTTTTGTAAATCGTTTTGTAATTTTTTTTGTATTTTTTGGCGTAATTATTTGCAATTTACAGATTTATTGTTATAATATAGACAGGTCAGTATCCCTGTACTTTAGGGAAAATATACTATCTATACATTCTTATGTAGGAGGAAAGTAAAAATGGCAAGAAAAATGAAAACCATGGATGGTAATCAGGCTGCTTCCCATGCATCATATGCATATACCGATGTAGCTGCCATCTACCCGATTACCCCTTCATCTGTTATGGCTGAGCATACCGATGAGTGGGCAACTGACGGAAGAACCAACATTTTCGGTCGTACCGTACAGGTAACCGAGATGCAGTCTGAGGCTGGTGCAGCAGGTGCCGTTCACGGTTCCTTAGCAGCAGGTGCGTTGACCACCACCTATACCGCTTCTCAGGGTCTGTTACTGATGATTCCAAACCTTTACAAAATCGCTGGTGAGCAGCTTCCAGGCGTTATCAACGTATCCGCTCGTGCGCTTGCTTCCCATGCATTATCTATTTTCGGCGATCACTCCGACGTATACGCATGCCGTCAGACCGGCTGCGCGATGCTGTGTGAATCCAGCGTTCAGGAAGTTATGGACTTAACCCCAGTTGCTCATTGTGCAGCAATCAAGGGCAAGGTTCCTTTCATCAACTTCTTTGATGGTTTCCGTACCTCTCACGAGATTCAGAAGATTGAGACCTGGGATTACGAGGACTTAAAGGATATGGTTGATATGGACGCTGTGAATGCATTCCGCAAGAACGCATTAAATCCAAATCACCCAGTTCAGAGAGGTTCCGCTCAGAACCCGGATATCTTCTTCCAGGCTCGCGAGGCTTGTAACCCATACTACGATGCATTACCAGCAATCGTACAGGAGTACATGGACAAGGTTAACGAAAAGATCGGTACCGATTACAAGTTATTCAACTACTACGGCGCTGCAGATGCAGAGCAGGTTATCGTAGCTATGGGTTCTGTAAATGATACCATCGAAGAGACCATCGACTACATGGTAAAGACCACCGGCGCTAAGGTTGGTGT
>JAUNPZ010000088.1:0-1366 GCA_030536455.1 Lachnospiraceae bacterium
GAAGCGATTTCCTCATCCCTTTCCTGCAGGCGGGCCTCGTACCGCTCCTGCTGGATTTCATAGACGGAACGATATTCCTGCTGGACTTTTTCCAACTGCTTCCATACATAGCGTTCATCCACGCCGCCAAAGATTTTTTTCCGGAACCGCAGGGTCTTGAAAAGCTCTGCGATATCTTCCATATTTTTAGCTGCCATCGGGTAAACTCCTTATCCTTTCAGATGGATTCTGCGTCTTTTTCTGAGGTAACTGGCGTAAATGATTCCCAACGTTCCCAGAGCCGCAAGGATCAGCATCCATAAGTATGGTGTGTTGTTGGTGAAGATGCCGGTTGGGTTGGTAAGCTGCTTCGTATTGATAAATGTTATGGTTGTATTTCCCGTCACCTTATCAATTTCACATATGCGTCCATCACCAGGAACCTTTTCATTAGCGCCCACCTGATATTGATATTCTGTCTTTGTATAGCCATACTGGTCAGGTGATTCCGTAACGCATATATAAGAGCCATATGGAACAGTAAATGTTGTACCATCTGTATCGGCCGCACTAATTTTATCGAGAGGTATACCCTTGCCGTTTTCACTTGTCTTATAAGAGAAATCAAATTTATCATTCGGGCTGCTCATGTTTCCCTTAACCCGTTTCACTACCTGAATCGTAAGTTGTTTCCGCTTATTCGCAATTGATTGATACAAATGAATATTACTGTCCGTTTTATCTGCGCTTACCTCTTTTTCCACATTTTCTTTGTTAAGATCGTTTACATAGTACTTTAATGTTCTATCCGCCTGGCTTTCAACTCGGATTCGAATCGGCTGACTTAATAATTCATAAGCTGGGTCAGTTTGGGTTTCAACTAACTCATAACAGCCTACCGGAAGTTTTGTATAAGTGACCTTTCCAGTATTCGTATCATCTGCATTAGCTACAACAAATTGAGTATCATAAGGTTCGCTTGGTCTTTTTCCAGCGTCCCACTTACTGCCATCCTCAGATATCTGATACAATTTGAACTCAACCTTCGCTACAGAACTCTCTGCATCTCCATCCAATAATTTTTTCTCAAGCATTAACACATTGCCCGGATGTACTTGTATTACCGGATGAGCATATTCAGCAGTCTCCTTGTCACACTCGGTAGTGCCAAAATTGTAAGTCAGTGTTGCTTCCGTATTGGATTTGAAGCCAGCCTGCAATGAGCTGGTAATCTCTCCGTATGCATCCGCATCTGTCTCTATGTCACCCTTAGCATTGTATGTTTTGTTTTGCAGATATTCCGAACTTGCCGTTTGGGAAGCTGTTACATCAAAGGAAAGGACAATACGGCTGCCGACTGGAATCTTATAGGATGAAGGCATTGTTA
>JAUNPZ010000088.1:1466-13128 GCA_030536455.1 Lachnospiraceae bacterium
AAGGAAAGGACAATACGGCTGCCGACTGGAATCTTATAGGATGAAGGCATTGTTAGTGTAATGGTTTTTTTCGTATTATCAACAGAAACACCAACTCCTTCTGGTACTGTTCCATTAACAGTAAAAACCTTCTTCCAATAATCATTCCATGCAGAACTATCCCGATTGTTAAAATCACTTTCTGTTAATGTTGGAGCTTTCTTATTATCACCAACGTAGATATCCACAGCCCAATTTCCAGCATAGTCAACGTACTCGCTTAATTTATCCGTGATGCTGATGTCATGTGGACCCATAGCTTCCAGAACACCCTTAAATGCATTTTTCAATGCTTCCGTTCCGTTTTCTGAAGATAAATAATGACCTTCCTTATTACCAGTCATATTTTTCAACACCTTTGCCGCATTTTCCGCGTCAGTTCCCTGAGGAACACCAAAAGCAATCGTGTAAATATTATCCGCACCAATTAAATTGTTGGTCATGCAGTAATTGTAGAATGCTGTAGCATACGCTGCATTTATGGATTCATATTTACCACCATCACCACCATATCCATACGCAGTATTACCCGAAAAATCCAAGTTATCCGCACTTACCTGACTTTTATTTTTTGTTGCATAATATGTTGGCTTACCATCACTCATAAAAATCAAACACTTTTCGTTGCCATCATCTTTTACTGCATTAAGCTGCTGTACAGCCTTTATTAATCCAGCGCTGTAATTTGTTCCTCCATTACCATCTGTCTTCAAATTCTTTTCAACGATTTCTTTCGCACCTGCGCCGTCAATCCAATCTTGAGTAAGTTCCGCCTGACTTGCAAAATAAACTACGCTCACCTTATTCTGGGGATTAGAAAGCAGCGAATCCAAAATGCCGCCATCTTCTGTTAATACAGTATTCAAATCTCGCATACGATTATTATTATCCATACTGCCAGAAGAATCCAAAACCAAGACAATATCCAAACCCTTCTGTGTCTGGCCTGCGGCATCCAAGTAAAGCCGATAATCATTGTTTCCATCCGGATTTACCCCAGGATTATCACCTAAGTAATCAATTTTCTTGGAATATGAAATGGTACTGTCAACACCACCGCCCTCAGGAATTTTCGTGTTAGTAATGGTTACTTCGATTCCATTTTCTTCATCAAGTTCAGCTATGTAAAATTCTATATTTAATGCAGAATCTTTATCAAAACTTGAACTAATTGAACCCCTGTTGTCTGTTGATAAATACTTAATTCTATCATTATATTTAAAACTTAACACACCTGATTCTGAATCATAACTAAATTTTGTAGCACTCGTACTCCGCCTAGCGAAACTCCAGCCTGAATCATATCCAGTTTTCCAATACAAATAACTGCTAGAATTATTTTTTAGATAATACGTTCCATCCTTGTTTGATTCAACACTCCAGAACATACTCTCATCCACTGTATAAAGTCCATTCGCATCAGCAGTTAACGCATTCTGATTTACATCATTCCATCTAGCGCTTAAAGCATTTTCTCCAGTTTTTAATATATACTGGTTATTGGCATCAAACGGTGGAACATCCGCTTTGGTCAGAGTATATCTTGATTCCGCATCTCCAGTAAATTTATTATCTTTATAGTCATAACTGCTGCGATATCCTTCAACATCATCCTCTTTTACAGTGTATATATTTTTTTGCCATCCTTCATCGAATACATCCAAATCTTTAAATGTATATGTCCAATTTGAATCACCAGATAATATTGCTGAAGACCCAATAGCAGTTCCATCACGATATAACCTTATTGTTACCGGCTTATGCTCCTCGTCTTCTCCTCCAACCCACTTCTTAGTTACCGTTACTGTGGTCTTCGCATCATAATCTGCAGTCGGCATTATAGCCCCAACTCCAGTCAGCACATACGCCGCCGGAATCGCATCCGTCTCTGCCTGCAGCGCGCCCTTTCTGGTAACGCCGCTTGCGGTTTTCTCTGTCTGGGCGGATACGGTATCGACTCTCAGGAGAGTTAATCCCACCGACTCACTGTCTGCTAAGATAACCTCCTCGACGTCCTCCTCCTTCTTCTTTTCCACATCCAGGGAGCCGTCTGCGGTAAGGTGGCTGACTGCCGGGGCCTTGGCTGCTTTTAACATGCCGGGGCCTTTTCGAATCTGGCTTTCAGATAAGGTTTCCGGCTCGCTGTCGGCTGACAGTTCGTTCACCGGTGCATCTTCCGCTTCTGCTTCTGCCACTGGAGCAGTTTCTGTTTCTGACTTTGCTTCCGCTTCTGCTGCCAGAGCAGCAGCCTCCAGTGCCTCTTCTTCTGCTTCTTCCTTTGCGGCTTCCTCTACCACCGTCTTCGTGTTCTCGGCAATGATGTCATTTGACATCTTTACCGTAACCGGGCCTTCCAGGTCTGTGGCCTCGCCGTCTGCCAGAAGATTTAATGTGAACATCGCATAAGGAGTCGTTCCTTCCTCCAGCGCCAGGTCTACGGCTGTTTTTTCCTCTTCATTCAGTTCGCTGACCTCCAGCTCCAGCTTGTCTGCCTCCGGGAACGAGGAGGCCGGGCCGGTCACTTCGACCCTGGTTCCATTCAGCTCCGCATCCAGATTCACGGTTCCTTCTCCGGTTACTTCGAAGAGGAAGCCCTGGCTGGTGATAAATTTCTTCCGATTCCAGGTACCGTCCGCCGTTACTTTTCCGTAGTAGACGCCAGGTTTTGCATCGCGTGCCATCTCGTACACACAGCTAATCCAGCCGATGTCCGCCGCTTCTTCTGCCTTCTTGGGTTTAAATTTCCGGAAGCTAGTTCCGAATACCTCTACCTTATAGGAAACCTTTGCGTCCTCTATCTTCATAGCTTCAGAGGTATACTTGTCAATCTTCTCCTCCTCTGCCCGGTCTGCATTCGGCTTGGTGGCGGTGGATGCTTCTGCCCGGTCTGCGCCGGACTTGGTCGCATATTCCCCCCGGCCTGCATTCGGTCTGGTAGCGGTTTCCTCTTCCTCCGCATCCTCTTCTTCCAGAGTGGTCCAGCCCGGCTCGTTCATCCAGATGTTCATCTCTTCTTCCACACCGGTCTCAACCAGCGCGCCGCCTTCCAGATTCACGCTTACATATGGAAGACCGATGCTGTAGGCAAACCGTTCTTCGCTGCGAATCTTTCTGTCAGCCTGTTCTCCCTTGAACTTAAAGCTTACAGATGCTTTCGCCGCTTCTTCATCCTCTTCGGTATAGAACTCAAAATAAACCTCGTAAAGCTGTCCGGGAGCCAGCGTCAGGCCAGTCAGCACATGCTGGTTTTCTTCTTCCTCATCCAGACCAAAGTCGGCTTCAAAATCAGCGGCTTCTCTCTCTTCCAGCGCATCGTTCTCCTCTTCCTCCGTCTGACCGGAAGCCGCGCGGCCCGAATCATCGGATTCGCCTCCGGTTGACGGCTGCCCGCCATTTGCCAGGACAGCGGCTCTGGATTCTTCGTACAGAAGGTCCTCTCCGGAAATCTCCTCCTCTGCTCCATTATCCGGAGCAGCGCCTTCACTGATATCGGTAAAATACCCATCCTCTTTATTGATGTGATTTCCTTTAAAGGTCAGGGTTCCGTTTGTGATTTCTTCCTCGGTATTGTTTTTCAGGTACAAGGTCATTCCGGCCATATTTCCGGCTGATATGTCATTGTCCTCTGCAATCACATAGATATCTACCTCCTGTGATTCGCCCTTTTTATATTCAGCATTGCTGGCAGTTGCCCATCCGTTCTCGCTGTAGCCTGCATTACTGGCAGATGCGTACACGCTGGATATGCCGAATCCCAGTCCGCGGATGGACAATGGCGTATTTAAAACCATCGACACAACCAGCACGATTGCGATTACTGCGCTCAGCCGCTGCTTCCAGATCCGGCGGGCTTCCCGCTTCCGCGACCTTCCTCTGTCACCCATACTCATTCCTCGCTTTCCTTATTTTTCGATTCTATCGTTATCGTCCGGCCGGGCTTTCTGCTTTCTTTCCCGGCCTTTCGCTTACTCCGACCGTTCGGATTCCATCGCGGTATCCAAAAGTTTAATCATTTCCAGCATACTCCGGAAATTTAATGTCTGGTTCTTGTCCAGCCATGTAATCTGGCCCTGCCAGGTGGAGTTTTCCTGGCTCACGATATGTATGATGAAAGATTCTTTTTTATTCATTTCTACACTCCTTACGACTCAGGACCCTCAACCTTTTGAATCAAAAATTCAATTTCCGTTTTTCCGTTCCTGTTCATTTGTTTCCATTTTTCCCGGAGGCGGCGCACGATTGCGTCCTCACACTCCGGCTCCGCGTCGGTCAGCAGCACCAGGAACTGATTCGGACTGTATCGGGTGTACACATCGCCCAGCCGGATATTCGTTACCAGAAATCTTCGGAACTGCTCCATCCGCTTTTCTTCCTCTGCCGTATGGTCTACGTTCTCCAGATTCTCTCCCTTCCGGGTACATAACATGAGGAAATGCTTCTGACTGGAGCGTGTTCCCATTCTGGCTAATGCCCGGTATAAGTCCACAAATCCCGGATAGCTGCAGCAGTACGCCTCCCGCTCCGTGATTTCCTCCCCAAGTCCTTCCTTGATGCTGCTCAATGCCCCGGCCGCGTAATACATCTGCCCGCTCTGGTTCCGGTATTTTGCCATCACCCGGTCGATGGAGGTAAGGCCGATATCCTCGTAAAATGTTTCCGTTGCTTCTTCGTATACCTTCAGGGCTTCCTTGTACCGGTTCATGGACATCAGGCAGTCAATCTGGACGGCCTGCCATTCGTCGTAGGGGTGCATCTGGCTGGCCGCCGTGCATAGCTCCAGCATCTCTTCATATGCGCCCTTCTTTTTGAGGATGTCGCACAGCCGGCTCAATGCGTTAAAATACTGGCTCTGATAGTAGGCGCTTTCCAGCGTCACCCACTCCTCACCGCTCAGCATGGGAAGAAATTCGCCGGTATAGGCATGGCAGATTTCCCGGAGCAGCCGGCATTCCTCTTCGGCATCCTTTGTGCCGTCCCGAATCTGCCGGAGCAGTTCGTCCAGACGGGCCGTGTCGGTTTCTACTTCATATTCCAATGAAAAATAGTAGGTGCCGTTCTGCTGTACGATGTATTTTCCCGGCGGAAAGGACCAGCTTTCAATCCGCTTCCGCAGAAGGTAAATCTGCTGGTTCAGGTTGCTGACCGCTTTTTCCGGGTCGCCGCCCTCCCCCCAGACAATCTGCATCAGACGGCTGCGTGCCATTCCCTGGGAACCGCTTTTTAATAATGCCAGCATAATCTGCATGGTCTTGCTCTGCAGATTTCCGTTTACCTGCAGGTTTTCATCCCCAAAGCTCAGGGAAAATCCGCCCAGCAGACTGGCGTAAAACTGTGTATATGGCCGGTTCTTCAATGGCACACCTCCTTCCAATCCATTTTTTTCTTTTTCTTCCTTTCATTGGCATCAGTATAGCATACCGACTCTCAAAAAAAACATTTCATCCCCCTGTTTTTCCGGATTAATTTTTATATTTTTTCGTTTTTTCGTCCTAGAAAATGTAAAAAAAGGCAGAGCGCCAGGTGGTTTAAGCCTGTTTTCTGCCTTTTCTGTGATGTTTGATTTTCTTTTATTTGATTTTGATTTTTTTATATTAATCCGTTTTTCCGTTTCCGGTTTTCCGAATATATGCGGCGGTCTCAAATGGGCGGAGGGATTTTACCGTTCCCGGCTCTGCTCTGCCGCCTTCGTCATATGATTCGTAATTTCCTATTAAATGCTTCCAGCCGCCTGCGCTCCTTGTTTCTGCAAGCAGCTTTTGAAGCGCCTCCGGAACCGCCAGCTCCTCCCGGCCCAGATGATTCAGCACCAGCAGCTCCTCCGTATCCGTGAATCTGCGGTATGCCAGAAGTCCCGGTGTCTCTGTCTCCAGGAACGCAATCCGGCCTTCTGAAATCACCGGGTATTCCTTCCGCAGCGCAATCAGCCTTCTATAATAATGGTAGATGGAATCCGGGTCTTTTTTTTCTGCCTCTGCATGGATGGTCCGGAAATTTTCCGGAAGGCCAATCCAGGGTTCTCCGCTGGTAAATCCGGCATGGGCGCCTTCCTCCCACTGCATCGGAGTCCGCCCGTTGTCCCGTGACCGGGCGCCCAGGATTTCCAGGGCCTCCTCCCGGCTTTTTCCTTTCTCCATTAATATATGGAAGTAATTGATGCTTTCTACGTCCCGATACTGGGAAATATCCGTAAATCCGGCATTGGTGACGCCAAGCTCTTCGCCCTGGAACACATAGGGCGTTCCCCGCATCAGGTGGGTGCAGGAGGCCAGAAGCTTGGCGGATTCCTTCCAGTACCGCTTGTCATCGCCAAATCGTGACACGGCTCTCGGCTGGTCATGGTTGCACCAGAACAGGGCGTCCCAGCCGTCTGCCTCCTGCATTCCTTCCTGCCAGCGGATGAAAAGCCGCTTCAGCTCCTCGATGTCCGGAGCCATCAGCTCCCATTTGTCTCCATTCCGGTAATCCACCTTCAGATGCTGGAAATGAAAGCACATCGCCAGCTCCTTTTCAGCCGGGTTGGTATAACGGATGCAGTTTTCCAGGGAGGTGGAGGACATCTCTCCCACCGTTACCATATCTTCGATTCCGGTATCCCGCACCAGCTCCTTCAGATGCTGATGGACTCTGGGACCGTCGGTGTAGAAGCGGCGGCCGTCTCCATCTAAATCATTTTCAAAGATATTCGGCTTGGAGATCAGGTTCACCACATCGAAGCGGAAGCCTTTTACGCCTTTGTTCTTCCAGAACCGGATGACCTCCTTCAGCTCCTCCCGGACCTTTGGATTTTCCCAGTTTAAGTCGGCCTGGGTCACATCGAACAGATGGAGATACCATTTTTTCAGGGACGGCACATACTCCCAGGCGCTGCCGCCGAACTTGGACTGCCAGTTTGTAGGCGGCGTGTCCGGGTCTCCATCCCGGAACATATAATAGTCCATGTACTCCGGGTCTCCGGACAGGGCTTTCTGAAACCACACATGCTCCGTGGAGGTGTGATTGAATACCATATCAAACATGCAGCCGATTCCCCTCTGGTCTGCTTCCGAAATCAACGCCTCCACATCTTCCATCGTGCCGTACCTTGCGTCCACTCCGCAGTAATCTGCCACATCGTACCCGTTATCCCGCTGTGGGGATGGGAAAAATGGGGTCATCCAGATGTAGTCGATGCCCAGCTCCTTCAGATAATCCAGGCGGCGGATGACACCCCGGATATCGCCCAGGCCATCGCCGTCGGAATCCTGGAAGGACTTCGTATAGATCTGATACACCGTGCTGCTCTTAAAATCTGCCATGACTGCTTCTCCTCCGTTTTCTTATGGCTGCTTCGCGATTACCGTTTTTCCGGCCTCCGCGTGGGTTTCCTTCGTCCAGACAACTGCGCCTGCCGGGCCTGGATTGGTCACTACCATCATAGTCACGGACGGATGTCCGGCCGCCTGAATCTTCTTTAAATCAAACCGAATCAACGCATCGCCTGCATTTACCCGGTCTCCCATCTTCACATAAGGGGCAAATCCGTCCCCGTTCATCTCCACAGTGTCCAGTCCGATGTGGAACAGCAGCTCCATCCCATTGTCCAGCGTGATGCCGCAGGCATGGAAGCTTCCATCCATCACCACGCTGACCGTTCCGGCGGCCGGAGCCGTCAGAAGTTCATTCTCTGGCTGGATGGCTATGCCGTCACCTAATGCTTTCGACGCGAATACCTGGTCCGGAACCTGGTCGATGGGGAGGATTGCTCCGGTTAAGAATGCTTTTAAATCGGATGGACCGGCTACGGTTCTGGTGTCGTCCTTTTTGGCGGAAGTCTCTGCTTCTTTGCGGCTGTCGTCCTTTTTGGCGGATGTCTCTGCTCCCTCTTCGGAATCCAGCCCCTTCTTCTTTCCGATTGCCACAGTTAGCACGAATGGAATCACCACGGCTGCCGCCATCGCCACTGCATAAATCACCATATACTTCGGCTGGATGGAAAGGATTCCCGGAAGTCCGCCTACGCCGATTGCATTTGCCTGAACACCGGATACCACGGAAATCACAGCCGCCACGGCTGCACCTGCCATACCGCAGATGAATGGGAAGCCGTACTTTAAGTTTACGCCGAACATAGCCGGTTCGGTTACGCCCAGATAACAGGAGATGCAGGCCGGAACGGAAACTTCCTTCGCCTTCGCGTCCTTTTTCTGAAGAAATACCATAGCCAGAACTGCGGAGCCCTGCGCGATGTTGGATAATGCAATCATCGGCCACAGAGTCGTGCCGCCGAAATCGGCGATCAACTGTAAATCAATGGCGTTGCTCATATGATGAAGTCCGGTGATAACCAATGGTGCGTAAAGGAAGCCAAATACACCTGCGAACAGCCCCTTCACCGGAGAGGTCAGTCCTGCATTGACAAAATCAGAGATGATGCTTCCAATCTTCCAGCCAATCGGTCCTAAGATGCCGTGTGCAATCAGGACCGCCAGAAGCAGGGAAAGGAACGGAACTACAATCATGGAAATCACTGCCGGACAGATTTTCCGGAAGAACCGCTCCAGATAAACCAGGGTAAAGCCTGCCAGAATCGCCGGAAGCACCTGGGCCTGATAGCCAATCATGTCCATCTGGAAAAATCCGAAATCCCAGCATGGAATATCAGCCGCCGCCGTGGTGGCTACGCCGTAGGCATTCAAAAGCTGCGGGGACACCAGGGTGATACCCAGAACGATTCCCAGCGCCTGCGTGGTTCCCATCTTTCTGGTGATGGACCACACGATGCAGACCGGGAGAAAATGGAATACGGCCTCGCCAATCAGCCATAAAAAGCTGTATACACCGGCCCAGAAGGTGGAAACCTCGGTCAGCGTCATGGTTCCGCCATTGAACAGGTTAATCTCACCGATGATATTCCGGAAGCCTAAAATCAGACCGCCTACGATAATCGCCGGAATCAGCGGCGCAAAAATCTCCGCTAAGTTGGTCATAAACCGCTGAATCACGTTCTGATTCTGCTTGGCCGCCGCCTTCAGCGCATCCTTGGAGGTTCCCTCGATACCGGCCACTTCCACAAAATCATTATAATAGGTGCTGACTACATTCCCGATGATAACCTGAAACTGCCCCGCCTGCGTAAAGGTTCCCTTCGTCGTCGGGAGCTTTTCAATCTCCTTCACATCCGCCTTCGCCGGCTCCTTCAATACGAAACGCATCCTGGTTACGCAGTGTGTCACTGCCGCGATGTTCTCCCTGCCGCCAACCAGCTTTAACAACTGCTTTGCTTCTTCTGTGTACTTCCCCATAGCTGAACCTCCTGATTCTTCCTTCTCTTATCTTTTTTGCTCTGTGCTGTCTGATTCCTGCGTTGTTCCATTTCTGTCTATTTGTTTTATCTTGTTTAAACAAGTTATCTTATGCCTATATCATATCTTGTTTAAACAAGTTTGTCAATCCCCTTTTTTAACTTTTTTAGCAAGTCCGCTTCACGGCGTAAGACTTGTATCCGGCAGACCACCCCCATAAATCAAAAAACCAGCCGGAAAGCACCTCTTATCTTTCTTGCTTTCCAACTGGTTTTCCGTCCTTTTCTATTATGCTTTTGCTCCGTCTTTTACCCGGTGCGCCGTATCGTAGAATACGAAGCAGTCCGGCCGATGTCTGGACTGGGTATACTCAAACATGATTCCTTCCGCATTGTACGTCAAACTGCTGACCACAGCCAGACAGTTGTAATCCTTTTCCTTCAGCTCCAGATACTTCATGTCCACCTCCGTCAGATGCTCCACCGTCATCTTCCGCTTGGTGGTCACGATATTCTCCCCCAGGCTCTGTTCCATATATTCATACACGGACCGCTCCGCAATCTCCGGCGTCAGATTCTTCACCACCGATTTCAAAAAATAATTATGGTCCAGAATCAGCGGCTTTCCTTCGATAATCCGCACTCTCTGGATGTAATAAATCTCCTCACCCACCGGAAAGGTGGTCCTGGCGTGAATCTTTTCATCTACGGTCAGCTCCGCAAAGCAGACCACCTTGGTGCGGTACTCCTTCCGGTTCCGAGCCACCGCCTCCTTCAGGCTTTCAATGCCGCTGAGCATAAATTCCGCCTGCTCATAGGGCTGATAGATGACACGCACCCCTTTTCCGTGAATGCTCTGAACATATCCGTCCGCCGCCAGGCTCTGGATGGCCCTGCGGATGGTATTGCGGGAGCAGTCATACTCTTTCACCAGCGTATTTTCAGAAGGCATCAGCTCCTGATAAGGATATTCTCCCGATTCTATTTTTTCTCTTAAGCTTGTATATATCTGGTCATATTTTGTTCTTGGCATATTTTTTACCTGCACGTTACTTTATTTTCTGTCCCCTGGCTGCCAGACTGTTTCACGAACGAGCTGCTTATCCAGTCAGGAAAGACTTAACAAAAGTATAGCATGATTCCCCGGATATGAAAAGGGGAGAGGCTCGGCCTCTCCCCAAAGATTTCAAATACTGCTGTTTTAAACATCTGCAAATCAGAAATAGAACTCCATCGGATAACTCAGGTGCTCGATTTCGTCCAGCTCGTCTACCGTTACCACGCCTGCCGGTGCACGAAGAACACTTGGAATCCGGTTCACGATCGTGGCGCAGGTATGCTCAACCGTTGCCGGCTTTACTACATGGAACTCGGTATCCGGCTCGCCGGTAATCTTCCAGTCGCACATATCGCCATCGTCCGGTCCGTAAACCTTGCCGATACACTGGGTCTCAATCACCGGTCCCTGGAAGGTCTCGGTCGTAACCACGGCTGCCATGCCGATGCAGTTGCCCTTGGCGATGGTCTTGCCCATCGTGGAGGAATAAAGGTCCGTGTCATAGAAATACGGCACACACTTCTGGGTCTGGCTCTTGATGGTCCAGCCCATCTTGGCCGCCAGCGCTTCATTGGAATTCCATACATAAGCAGGCTCCAGCTCGGTCGGATGTGCAATCTGCGCCTCAAATTCTTCCGGGGTCAAATCAACGCCATGGGCCTTCGCCAGCGCCAGGCCGTACTCTTCTACATTGTAGCTTACCGCGCCCTCAATCTTCTGAATCTTATGGCAGCTTCCGGCAACCAGGCCCACCATATTTACCCAGAAGGTATCCTCCATGCCGCTTCCCACGAAGGTACAGTCGTTCTCCTTCGCCAGAATATCAAGCTGGTTGGTGCGTACCGGGTCGGTCGTCCAGCTATAGGTGGCTTCCTCACAGGTGGTAATCACGCTGATGCCCCGGCTCAGACACTTCACATAATGGTCGAAGCAGTCGCTCACCAGACTGAACAGCGTCACAACCGCGATATCCGGGTCGGTATTGTCCAGAACCTCATCCGCCTTGTCGCTGATCAGGATGCCCGTCTTCACGCCCAGCTCTGCATAATCCCCGATATCCATGCCTACAATCGCCGGATTGACATCAATTGCGCCAACAATCTGTACACCATGCTCATACATGTAACGAATGGTATACTTGCTCATCTTACCGCACCCGTACTGAACTGCCTTGATTTTTGCCATGCTAAAATCCTCCTTCTCTTGATTTGCAGCCTTCCTTCCGGCTGCCTTCCGTTTTTTACCTGTAAAAATAGTATACAGTCTCATGTCGGATGAGAGTCAAG
>JAUNPZ010000003.1:0-32118 GCA_030536455.1 Lachnospiraceae bacterium
TTCTGATTTATCTCGTCCATCTATCTCTGTCGGCTCCGGTCTATCATCTGATGAAGCTTCCGTAATGCCTCCCGGATTCCGCCCACCTCATCAATCAGGCCTTCCGCCACCGCCTGCTCACCCACCAGAACCGTTCCCAGGTCCTTGGTCAGCATCTCCGTGTTGTGCATCAGCCGTTTCAGCTGGTCATAGGCAATGTGGGCATGTCCGGCCACAAAATTCAGAATCCGGTCCTGAATCATATCGAAGTATTCGTAGGTCTGTGCCGCGCCAATCACCATTCCGCTCATCCGCACCGGATGTATCATCATGGTTCCGGTGGGAACGATGAAGGAATAATCCGATGCCACCGCCAGCGGAACGCCGATGGAATGGCTTCCGCCAAGCACCAGAGACACCGATGGGATGCTTAAGGAGGCAATCATCTCCGCAATTGCCAGCCCCGCATCCACATCGCCGCCTGAAGTATTTAATAACACCAAAAGACCGTCTACACTGGTATCCTCCTCAATCTCCGCCAGTTTCGGGAGCACATGGTCATATTTGGTGGTTTTGCTGTTCCCGGAGGAATTCTCGTGGCCCTCCACCTCACCGATTATGGTCAGCAGATGGATTTTGTGGTCCTTCTGCCCCTCATCCAGCGTAATCTGACCAAACTCCTCAATCTGTTCATTCTGCTCGGCCTGCTGTCCGTCATCCTGTCGATTCTTTCCGTTTTCGGCCTGACAGCTTCTGCTCCCTTGGTCTGTTCCGTCCTCTGCCCGATTATCCTTCCATCCATTCTGTCTCATCCTTGCTTCCTCCATTCTGTATCTCCCATACAGAATCAGTATGAAGCAGACCGGATGAAATTATACGGATGCAGCCCTCATAAATTCTTCTTTGCCGCAGAATACTCCCGAATCATGGCGGCAATTCCGCACACCGCCGCATACAGGACTCCGGCGCAGGGCCAGATGGCCCAGCTTATCCCCCATTCCATGCTCCAAAAGCTGATTCCCAGGTAAATGGCCGTTACGGTACACCAGTACACCTTGGACAGATTCTGGTTCTTTTGCTTCTCCCTCTTCTTTTTTCTGGTATAATCCCCTTCCTCCAGAAGCTTCTGATAGCTTCCGAAAATCATGCCGGACCACACCATAAGATACACGCCAAAGGACACCAGCGCCAGAACCAGGCCGGTTCCGTACAGCATCGTCATCTCCGATGCTCCGGCCGCCGCTGCCAGCATAAGCGGCACCACGCTGATGATACAGAGCGCCACACCGGCCGCCATACATTTTTTAAAGGATGCCTCAAAGCTGTCCCGCTTCCTTTCTGCAATCCCGGCTACGCCGTACTGCAGGGAAAGACACTCCGTCTCCATATATTGAAATGAATCCAGCTTCATCCCGATCAGAATAAAGACGCTGACGGCGGCAGCCACCATCAGAAGGAGAATCGTAGTGCCGATGCCCCCGGCCATATCCTCGGTTATGGGGCTTCCCTGACATTCGGAGACTCCGCCCAGGAGAATCAGAGGAACCGGAGAGAGGATACAGAGAGACACTGCCCCGGCGATCCTGCCTGCCGAATACCGGACCAGCTCCATGTACCGGTTTGCTTCTTCCAGGGATACGCTCCGAAACGCCTCCTCTTCCGGCTCTGTCCGCTCCGCTTCCGCCGGGCAACCGCTTTCCGCCCCCTGAAGCGCATCCTCCAGCTCATCCTTCAGCAGATAATCCGTGCTGACTCCAAAGATTTCACTTAATTTGATAATGCGCTCCAGGTCGGGAATCGATGCCGTGCTCTCCCACTTGGACACCGACTGGCGGGAAACGCCGCACTTCACCGCCAGCTCCTCCTGAGACCATCCGTTCTGCTTTCTCAGCTGAATCACCTTTTCTGCTAAAATCATAGTACCTCCTTAACGAAACAAGATTTTCTGAATTCCACTTCATGACGCGATACCGCAAAACATTCTTAAGATGCCATTATTTTAACAAAAATCCCGGTTGACTGCCACCAAGTTCTCTTGGAAATGTGTCAACCGGCAGTTGCGTCCGCCTTTATCCGCCAAAAAGGCCAGGACAGCCGTGGAATCCTCTCCTCCGTCTGCCTGGCCTTCTAAAAAAACAGCAGGTTCTCTTTCCTTGTAACGGCTCCGTGCCTTCACAGTTACCTTTCTTTCATCGGAATGTACTCTTCCGTTCCGCCCACATACTTGGTTGCCGGACGCATGATCTTGCCGTCATACAGCTTGTTCTCCAGGTTGTGCGCCACCCAGCCCACGATACGGCTGATTACAAACAGAGGGGTGTACATGTCTCTCGGAATCTGAAGCATCTCGTAAGCAAAGCCGCTGTAATAGTCCACATTGGTGGGAAGCACCTTGTTCTTGTCCTCCAGGACCACTTCCTTCACACATTTCTCGAAGAGGCAGTAGAAGTTAAACTCCTCCATCTTAAACTGCTCTCTGGCTACCGTCTCACAGCACTTGCGGAGAATCTCGGCACGAGGGTCGGAGCAGGTATAAACCGCATGTCCGAAGCCGTACACCAGTCCGGTATGGTCATAAAAATCACCGGCTAAAATCTTGCGGATTAATTCCTTGATCACCGTCTCATCCGTGGTGTAGCCGATTTCCTTCACCACCTGCTCCATCATCTCGGAAACCTTGATGTTGGCTCCGCCGTGGCGCGGCCCCTTTAAGGAACCGATGGAACCGCAGATCGCCGAATAGATATCCGTTCCGGTAGAGGAAATTACAACGTTGGTAAAGGTCGAGTTATTTCCGCCGCCGTGGTCCGCATGGAGCACCAGAAGGGTATCCAGCAGATTCGCTTCCTTCTCCGTGAACTTCTTGTCCTCGCGCAGCATGTACAGGATATTCTCGGCGATGGAATACTCCGTCTTCGGATAATGGATGATCAGGCTCTGACGGTCAAAATGATGCACCTTGCTCTGATATGCGTAGCAGGCCACGGACGGGAACTTTGCCAGAAGGTTGACTCCCTTTAACATGGTCTTATAAACATCCTGGTCATCCGGGTTATCCTCATCATAATTGTATAAGGTCAATGTCGCATGCTGCAGCTTGTTCATCAGATTCTTTCCGGGCTGACGAAGCAGGTTCATCTCCAGGAAATCATCCGGCAGCGCATACAGCTCACGGACCATATCGATGAAATGCCGCAGGTCCTGCTTGCTTGGCAGATAGCCGAACAGCAGCAGGAAGCAGACCTCCTCAAAGCCGCTGCAGCCCGGCTTTCCCTTTACCAGGTCATATACGCTGTAGCCCCGGTACAGAAGATTACCTTCCGCATTGGTCTTTACTCCATCCTTCATCTCATAGCCGACTACGTCGGAGACACGGGTAAGGCCCATGCGGACACCCGTTCCATCCTCATTTCGAAGACCCTTTTTTACGTTGTATTCTTTGAATAAGCGATTGGGAATATCGGTGTAATTCGATGATTTCCCGTAAAACTGCGCCAGATAATTATTGCCCATCTTCATGTTCCTTCCTTTCTGAATTTAATGTGCTAAAATTTTTACTATTATATCACGCTGTCTGAAAATGTCCAGTACTTTTTTATTTTTGGTGATATATCGTCTTTTTAGTACAAAAAGAGCGCTGGTTTCCCAGCGCCCTCGCTATTTCTATCTATAATACCACATTTTTTCTATCTGTCAATTCCTAATCCCGAAAAAACGTGCGATGAAAAAATGTGTATTGCAAAACGTACATAACGCCTTGCGGCTAATCCCCCAGCATGTTCCGGATGGTTTTCGGTGTCCGGTAGTTCCAGGTGGAGATCTTGATGCCGCTTCTCCGGCTTGCCGCATGGACAATCTGGCCATTTCCGATATACATGGCCACATGGTTTACCACGCCGCTGCTGTTGGTGTAGAAAATCAAATCGCCCGGCCGCATCTCACTGGAGGAAACCGCCTTTCCCATCTTCGCCTGGGAACCGGAATAATGAGGCAGGGACACACCGAACTGCTTCATCACCTGCATGGTAAAGCCGGAGCAGTCTACCCCGTTGGTCAGACTGGTGCCGCCCCATACATACGGATTTCCTACAAACTGCAGGGCATAGTTGACAATCTGGGAACGGCGGGACGCGGCTGCATGGGCTGCCTCCTCCACCGGTGAGAACTTGATAGCCTCCGGCAGACAGTA
The DNA here is from genome assembly GCA_030536455.1 of Lachnospiraceae bacterium. Taxonomy (GTDB): domain Bacteria; phylum Bacillota; class Clostridia; order Lachnospirales; family Lachnospiraceae; genus Caccovicinus. The sequence continues at coordinate 4,169 of JAUNPZ010000003.1, forward strand.
GCGCACCTCCACATTATTATCTCTGGTGGAAATATAAGCATTGTCACTGTCCTCCGTATCCAGCTCAATCTGCACCCAGCCGTCTAACTGATTCAGAACCGGATAACGCTCCTCCTTGGATATCTGGGTCCAGATCGAGGCCTCCGTGGTGGGTTCCGTCCGCACATTCAGCATATCCGTATTCACCACCGCCATCAGCTGGGCTGCGCCCATCGCCAGGTCTCTGGCCTCCTGGCCCACCGCCGTATACTGCGGGTCAGCCGTCACATAACCCTGGATGTTTCCGGACTTGATCTTGTACCAGCCGTCCAGCGTTTCCAGAATCTCTCCGGCCGCCTTGCTGGTCATCTTTCCGATAATCTTTCCGTCGGATTTCGGCTCCTGACGGATATTCAGATAATTGTTTACCTTGGAAATCACCAGATTGTCATACTGGTTTAACGCCATGGTGACCAGGTCCAGCTTTCTGGCCTCATTCAGCGCATATTTCACTTCCGCATACTGCTTATCCTCGCTGCCCGCAGAGATATAGCCGGAATGAATCTGAATCCAGCCGTCCGCCTCCCCAAGCACCTCATACCGTTCATTCTGAAGCACCTGGCCCACGCTGGCCGCCTCGGTGGTCGGTTCCGGGCGGATGTTTAACTTGTCCGCCAGAATGATGGCCCGCTTTACCACAAAGGGCCGCGCCGCCTCCTTCGCCTCCTCGCCGGAAAGCACATACTGGCTGTGGATATAGCCCTCCACTCCGCCGGAGGACATCTGATACCAGTCGCCCTCCTGTCCCAGAATCTCACAGGCGCTGTTGGCCTGCAGCTTTCCGATAATCTTTCCATCCTCGCCCGGCGTCTCCCGCACATTCAGATAACCACCGTCCTCCAGCTGGACCAGTCCCAGGTTCGTGTAGGAATCCAGCACGGCCTGGACCTGGGCCGCCTCCTCTTTCGCCGCCGCTTCCTCCGGGGAAACCGTCGGCTCCGTCTCGGCTGCCGCTGCGGGCACTCCGCCGCTCTGCTCATTTTCCGCCGCCACGGCCGGCGCCTTGCTTTTTTTCGTATAGTGGACGCCGGCACAGACTGCCGCAATCAGAGCTGCCGCGCCGAGCAGAATCAGAAGGTAGGTCCGCATGACCTCCTTCTTTCTCCGTTTTCTGGCATTGGCCAGCCGCTCTGTATAATCCTGATTTTCAAAATCTGCCATCTTATCTTCTCCCATGTACGCTAAAATCCAGGCAGACCGGCAAAAGCTCCGCCTGTTCCATGACTTCTTTTTATCCAAAAGTTATTCTATCACAGAACAGCAGCAGAAGGGAATCCTAAATTTATTAAAATTCTATTACAAATCTGTTATTTTGCCAGCATCATCCGGTCGTTTGCGAACTCTTCCCCGCTGGCCTCCTCGAATTTGCGGAGCAGATCCTCTACCTGCAGCTTCTTTTTCTCCTCACCGGCCACATCGTAGATGATCCGTCCCTCATGCATCATGATCAGACGGTTGCCGATCTGGATGGCATCCTTCATGTTATGCGTTACCATCAGCGCGGTCAGATGCTGCTTTTCCACCATCTCCTGGGTTAAGTCCAGCACCTTCTTGGCTGTCTTCGGGTCCAGAGCCGCCGTATGCTCATCCAGAAGAAGAAGCTTCGGCTGCTTTAAGGTTGCCATCAGAAGGGTCAGCGCCTGGCGCTGTCCGCCGGAAAGCAGCCCCACCTTGCTGGTCATGCGGCCCTGAAGGCCAAGGCCCAGACGGCTTAAGGTATCGTAGTAAAGCTTCCGCTCCGTTTTGTTGATTCCCAGCTTCAGGGTCCTCCGGCTGCCCCGGCGGAGCGCCAGCGCCAGATTCTCCTCAATATTCATATCCGCGGCTGTTCCGTTCATCGGGTCCTGGAACACACGGCCTAGAAATGCCGCCCGCTTGTACTCCGGCAGACTGGTGATGTCATTTCCGGCAATGATGATTTTTCCCTCATCCACCGGCCATACTCCGGCGATTGCATTTAACATCGTGGATTTTCCGGCTCCGTTGCCGCCGATTACCGTCACAAAATCGCCGTCCTGCAGGGTTAAGCTTAAGCCCTGCAGCGCCTTTTTCTCATTTACCGTTCCCATATTAAAGGTTTTGGCTATATTCTGAATTTCCAGCATGCTCGTCTACCTCCTCTTTCCTGCCCGGCTCATATATCTTCCCTTCCAGGTGGGAATTCCCAGGAAGACGGCTACCACGGCCGCAGACAGAAGCTTTAACAGATCCGTATCAATTCCCATCCAGATTACCACCTGGAGCACCAGATAATAGATGATGGAGCCAAAGCCCACCGCCAGCAGACGGAGCGCAAAATTGCGGAAAATCCGTCCGAACACCGCCTCGCCGATGATAACGGCGGCAAGGCCGATGACGATGGCGCCACGGCCCATGTTGATGTCCGCAAAGCCCTGATACTGGGACAGCAGCGCGCCCGCAAAGGCAACCAGGCCGTTGGAAAGCATCAGTCCCAGCACCCGGTTAAAATCGGTGTTGATGCCCTGGGCTCTCGCCATCTTATCGTTGCAGCCGGTGGCGCGCAGGGAGCAGCCAAGCTCCGTGCCGAAGAACCAGTACAGAATTCCGATCAACAGAATCAGGAGCAGCGCAACCACCAGAATCGTATTTTGAAAGAACGGCACCCCCTTGATGAAACGGAGGGATACCAGAAGGTCGAACTTGTCCACATTGATGGCCTGGTTCGCCTTTCCCATTGTTTTCAGATTCACCGAATAAAGTCCAAGCTGGGTTAAGATACCGGATAAAATCGCCGGAATCCCCATGAAAGTATGTAACAGTCCGGTTGCCATCCCGGCCAGCATTCCGGCCAGCAGAGCCCCCGCCATAGACACCCATACGTTATGTCCGGACAGCATCAGCATAATACAGACCGCGCCGCCGGTTCCAAGAGAACCATCCACCGTCAGATCCGCGATGTCCAGCACCCGGTAGGTAATATACACTCCGATTGCCATGATTCCCCAAATCAATCCCTGTGCCACTGCTCCCGGCAGGGCATTCATTAAACTTATCATATCATTCCTCGCTTCCTGCTTTTCAACACCAAACGGCCCGCCCTTTTTCATCCGCTCAAAACCCAAAACAGGCAGCAGCGGTTTTTCTTCCGCTGCTGCTTGCGTCTGCTGACTGCTGTTTTCAAAACGGTTCCGTTCTTCTCTTACTCCTCAATGGCGGTGTAGCCCTCCGGCACGGTCACGCCCAGCGCATCGCAGATGGTCTTATTGTACTTCTTGGTAAACTGCGGTGCATATTCAATCGGCATCTCTGCGATGTCTGCCTCTCCGGTCAGAACCTTAACTGCCATCTTGCCGGTAGCCACGCCCAGGTCATAATAGCTGATGGACAAGGTTGCCACGCCGCAGCCCTTGCAGATGCCTTCCTCACCGGCGATGACCGGAACGCCTGCCGGCTGACAGATGTTGTTGATGATCTCGGTGTTGGCGGCTGCGGTATTATCGGTAGGAACGTAAATCACATCACATTCGGTGGAGGCCTTGGTCACGATTGCAGATAAATCATTGGAATCGGAGAATGCGTAATACTCACAGGTATAGCCCTTCTCCTCCAGCGCTGCCTTTACCGTATCCACCTGATACTGGGAGTTTGCTTCTGCGGAGCAATATAACAGACCCACCTGCTTTGCATCCGGGAACAGCTCCTGAAGCATCGCTGCCTGCTCGTCCAATGGGGCAAGGTCCGAGGTACCGGAAATGTTTCCGCCTACGGTTCCGGCAAAATCATCAATTCCCAGAGCCACGCCGTACTCGGTTACGGAGGTGCCTAAAACCGGGATGTCCTTGGTTCCGGCCTGTGCTGCCTGCAGGGCAGGGGTTGCATTTGCCAGAATCAGATCGACATCGTCGGATACAAAGCTGTTGATAATCGTAGAACAGGTATTGGAATCCCCCTGTGCATTCTGCTCATCAAAGGTTACGGCATCGCCCAGCGCCTCGGTGATCGCATCCCGGAAGCCCTTGGTCGCCGCATCCAGTGCATCGTGCTGGACCAGCTGGCAGATACCTACCGTATAGGTTTCGTCGGTTTTCTCTGCTTCCGCTGCCTCAGCGGTCTCTTTCCCGGCGGTCTCTTCTGCCTTCTCCTCCGTCTTTGCCTCAGTGGTCTCTACGGTTGTGTCTGCCGCAGACTCCTTCTGTCCGGAGCCGCATCCGGCTAAGGATAAGCTCATCACACCTGCCATCAAAAGCGCCATCATTCTGTTTGTTTTTTTCATAATATCCACTCTCCCTGAATCCAGATTCGATTTTAAAACTCATTGGTTTTAAAAACAGTTCCAAGCATACTACAAATTTTTCCGAAAGTCAATTTTATTGCTTTAATTTTTTTAATTTTTAACGCGTTAAATTGCGTGAGATGAAAAAATATCCAAAAAGCACATCCGATTCGATGCATTTTTTGGATATTTTCCTGCTTTTGTCTTTTATCTGCTAGCGTGTGTTTGTCTCAGTTTCCTCCGATTCCATCGGAATGGCCACCACAAACTCCGTTCCCTCTTCCATCTTGGAATGCACCTGGATGGTCCCGTGATAGAAATTCACGATATGCTTCACGATAGAAAGCCCCAGTCCGGTGCCGCCCTGCTTCCGGCTCCGTCCCTTATCCACCCTGTAGAACCGTTCGAAAATCCGGTCCAGGGAATCCTCCGGGATGCCCATTCCATTATCGCGGACCTTCAGAATCAGCTGTCCGTCCTGCTCCCGCACCGTCACCCAGACCTGTCCGCCGGGATGGTTGTACTTCACCGCATTGGAAACCAGATTCATAAACAGCTCCCGGATCTGCTGGGGGTTGGCCCAGATGCTGACCGGAGGGCAGTCCGTGTGGAGAAATACCCCCTGTCCGGCCGCCATCGGCTCGATGGAATCCCGGACGTCCTGAAGGACCACCGCCACTCTCACCTGAGAAAAGGCCGTTTCCGCCTCCTTGGCCTCCAGCCTGGAAATCATCAGGATATCATTGATCAGGCTGGTCATATGGACCGCCTCTTTTTTGATCCGGTGGATGAAATCCTTCTTCATGGCCTCGTCGGTGACGATGTCATTCTCCAAAAGCTCCGCATAGCCCTGGATAGAAGTAATCGGCGTCTTCAGCTCATGAGAGGCATTGCTGAAGAACTCCTGGCGGATCTTCCGCTCCTTCTCAATCTGATTCAGATATTCCCGCACATTCTGGGACATCTTAACCGTCGTGGTGCCGATTACATTAATCTCCGGGTAAGGACTGGGCGTAAAATGAAGCTCCATGGAATCTCCCCGCAGCTTCATCATCTCATTTGACAAATCCCGGATCGGGCGGGTCACCGAGGATACCAGCCGGTCCGTCACGCTCAGGGAAGCCAGCACGGCCACCGCAAAGCTGAGCCAGGCGGCCGGAAGCAGCATGGGAAGATACTCCCGCATCCCGGAAAAGGGCACCGCAAGACGGAGAATCAGGTTATGATGGGCGGAGCGGCAGGCCACATACAGCATGGTCTGGTTCAGGGTGGACGAATGTCTTGTGGCATATCCCACTCCGTCCTGAAGCGCGGCCGCCACCTCCTCCCGCTCCAGATGGTTGTCCATGCCCTCCGCATCCACTCCGGTATCGGCCGCCACCGTCCCGTCCTCGTAGATCAGAGTCAGGCGGTTATGGTTCACTCCGGTAATACCCGCCATCTTTTCAATCTGCTCCGGCAATCCCTTCTCATAATCCAGGATGCTGTCTATGGTTTCCAGGGTATACAGCATATTCTTTCTGGAGGTTTTTAACATCATGCTGCTGCTTACCACATAAAATATCACACTATTTAAAATCAACGCTGCCAGAAGAACCTGGACAAATTTCGCTAATATCGCTTTCCGCAAAGTCCGTTACCTCACCAGCCGGTAGCCTACACCGCGAACGGTCTTGATGCAGGTGCCGCCTTCCTCTCCCAGCTTCTGGCGCAGGGTCCGGATGTGCATATCCAGCGTCCTGGTCTCTCCGTCATAGCCGTAGCCCCAGATCTGATTCAAGAGCTCATCCCTGGTCACTACCCTGGACTGATGCTCCATCAGGTATACTAAAAGTTCATATTCCTTCAGCGTCAGCTCCACCTTCGTTCCCTCAAAGGAGACCTCGCGGACCTTCTTGTCCACCTCGATTCCTCCGAAGGACAATCTGGTGCTCTCCTCCGCCTGCTTGCTCGCGCGCCGCAGCAGGCTCCGGATTCTGGCCGAAAGCTCCAGCACGCCGAAGGGCTTCACCATGTAATCGTCTGCACCGCAGTCCAGACCCACCACCTTGTCCAGCTCTTTCTCCTTGGCTGTCAGCACGATGATAGGAAGATGACGCACATTCTCCGTCTGCCGGATTTTCTTGATCGCCGTGATTCCGTCCATTCCCGGAAGCATCCAGTCGAAAATGGCCAGATCCGGGACCGACTCCTGCATCCGCAAAAGTCCCTCCTCTGCCGTCTCAAAGGCCTCCGCCTCGTAGCCGAAGCCCTCCAGCGCGATTTTCAGCAGGTTACGGATATTCTCATCATCTTCAATCACATAAATTCGTTCCATTCTGCACCTCTTTTTTACATTTCGTCCCGCACATAGCCGGCGATATTCAACGCATGGTCAGATACCCGCTCCAGATTGCCGATGGCATCCAGGAAGATCACGCCGTTCTCGGCCTTGCACAGATTGTTGGAAAGACGTTCGATGTGGCGCTCTCTTAAATCCTCCTCCAGATTATCCACTTCCTCCTCGGACTGCACCACCTGGCGCACCTCCACCATATCGTGAAGCTCTCTGGCCTTGATGGCATGCTCCACGCTGGCGATAGCGGTCTGGATGATTTCCTGGAGTTCATCGTGCGCTTCCTGAGAAAACGTAATCTGTCCGTTAATCCTGTTTTCGGCCAGCTCCGCCAGGTTCTGGCTGTGGTCGCCGATCCGCTCGATATCGCTGACGGTATAGAACAGGTTCTTTACCAGAAGATGCTGGTCCTCATTCAGAGACAGGTTATTGATCTTAACCAGGTAATCCGTCAGCATTTCCTGCATGTGATCGATGATTTTCTCATTCTTCATAACCTCATCCGTCTCGAACTGACTGCCCTCAAGCAGCGCCTCCCCGGCAATCTTTAAATTCATAAGAGCCGTCTGGCCCATGCGCACAACTTCATTTTCCACATGCTCAATGGCAAAGGAAGGGGTCTCCAGAATACGGCTGTCCAGATGCCGGTTCATCTCCTCCTCCACATCGGAAACATCCTGTCCCTTCTTCTTCTCCTTCACAAACACATAGGAAAGCTTTACCAGCAGGGACGCAAATGGGAACAATATAATGGTATTGGTCACGTTAAACACGGTATGGAACACGGAAATCTCCACACTGTTGATGGTGGAGGAGGCCAGTTCCGGACGGGCCAGGAATACCACAAACATCAGCACACCGAAGATAACCGCGCCGATGCAGTTAAACATCAGATGGATGGCAGCCGCTCTTTTTGCCGTCTTATGGGCGCCGATACTGGATAACAGCGCCGTCACACAGGTACCGATGTTCTGGCCCAGGGTGATAAAGATGGCGGACTGCCAGTTTACCATGCCGTTTAATGCAAGAGTCTGCAGAATACCCACCGAAGCGGAGGAACTCTGGATGATGGCGGTTACCACCGCACCGGTCAGGATTCCCAGAATCGGATTTCTTCCCAGCACGGAAAATGCCTGGGCAAAAATCGGAGCATCCCGATAAGGCTTGATGGACGAGGACATGAAATCCAAGCCAATGAACAACAGACCGAAGCCGATTAAGATTTCACCAATCTGCTTCTTTTTGGAATCCTTGGCAAACATGGTAACGCCTGCGCCGATTCCCACTAAAACCGGAGCAAAAAATTCCGGCTTCATCATCTCGCCCCACTCACTCATGGACACAATCCAGCTGGTAACGGTGGTACCGATGTTGGCTCCCATGATGATTCCCACTGCCTGTGTCAGATTAATAATGCCTGCATTTACAAAGCCGACTACCATGACCGTGGTAGCGGATGAGCTCTGAATGATCGCAGTGATTCCGGCGCCGACTAAAACGCCTAACAGCTTGTTGGATGTCAGCACACCTAAAAGCTGCTGCATCCGGCTTCCTGCTGATTTCTGCAGGCCGTCTGCCATGGCGTTCATGCCGTATAAAAACATGCCTAAACCGCCAATGAACTGAAACAAAACACCAATTGCTTCGACTGTCATCTTCTTCCTCCTACGTATCCCCTTGGGCATACTTTGCTTATTTTTTCTTCTCTATGTAAACAGCATAGCAAAGTCATGTAAAATCAACCACATGAGAATGTAAAATCTATGTAAAATTTTTTACAGAATCTCTTTGTATACCCGAAGTACATTCTTATGGAATACCGCCTCGATTTCTCCGATGGTGAAGCCTTCCCGCTCCATCTCCTCTGCCAGACGCTGCATCTGGGAGGCGTCTGCCACCTCCACCTCATTGCTGATTCCGTCAAAATCCGTTCCCAGGCCGATGACGCCGATTCCGCCCACCTGCTTCATGTGCTTCATGTGGCGGATCATATCCTTTAAGTAGGAGCAGCCCTCCTCCTTCGAATCATCCTCCCGCAGAAAGGCAGCGCAGAAATTAATTCCGGCCACTCCGCCCCGCTCCGCCAGGGCTTTGAGCATCTCATCCGTCAGGTTCCGCGGATGGGAGCTTAAGCTGCGGCAGTTGGAATGGCTGGCCACGAACGGCTTCTTCGAATAGCGGAACACATCCCAGATTCCCGCGTCGTTCAGATGGGAGATGTCAACCACCATGCCCAGACGCTCCATCTCCTCCACAAAGGCGATTCCCGTCTCCGTCAGGCCGTGAACCGTATCCGGAACCACGATTTCCTCTCCCGGCGCAATCTCCTTCGTCGCGTTGGGCCATGCCAGCTCATTCTGGAAATTCCAGGTCAGCGTCATCATCCGGGCGCCCAGCTCATAGAGAATCCGGAGATAGGACAGCTTGCCCTGGCATACGCCGCCCTCCTCCACCGTCAGAAGGGCCGACAGCTTCCCCTCGCTCCAGTTCTTTTCGATGTCTTCGTAGCTTTTCACAATTCCGATTTTGTCCTCATTGGCCCTCATTTCCGTAAAAAAGGTGTCAGCCAGCCGGATGCAGTGCTCAAAGGGCCGTCCCTTGGTGCTGTCCAGCCGGGTATACAGGGCAAAATTCTGCAGGCCGTAGCCGCCCGCCTCCATCTTATCCAGGGTCACATGAAGACCGCAGTCTCTGATGGACTTGGTTCCGCCCTCCTCATGGTCCTTTAAAAGTTCTGCGATGGTATCGCAGTGCATGTCAATTACTCGAATTGGTTTCATTTTATTCAGTCCTTTCCTGGGATTTTTCTTTTTTTCTATTTTATTTTATATGCTTATTCCGATGCGGATTCCCCCTCATTGGCCTCCTCCAGCGTCACTTCCTCTGCCGGCCGGCCCGGCTCGTAGGTCACATGAATGACCGCCTGGGGCCAGTTTAACCGGACTCTGGCATACTTCTCCTTCTGCCTTCCGGCCTGCTCCAGCACCTTTAAAAGTTCCTCCAGCACCGGTCTGGTCAGATAACCGCCCCTCCAGTGAAACAAAAATGGCTTTCCCTTCTTTGCCGCCTGGAGCGCGCGCTTTCCCACCTCTTCCATCCGGGTGAAGGAAAGCTTTTTCTCTTTATAATAAAAGTGGTCCCCGTCCCCGCATGGCGGAACCGGATAAATCACTGGCTCATGGTCCCGGAAAATCCGCTCATCATTCAGATTATAGTAATCATACCGGATTTCCTTCCCGTCTCCCAGACTGTTGTCGAAGGTCGCGTCCAGATGATACCAGGTTTTTCCGATGCGGATAACATTCCAGGCATGCCGGTACTTAATCTTTTTCTCCGGATTTGCATCGGAAATGGCGATGATGCACCAGATTCCAAGCTGGTCGCAGAGGATCTTCACCGTCTTGGCAATTCCCTCGCATACGCCCACGCCCTGCCCCAGGGGGCCGATGATTTCATGGGAATAGGCCTTCTTCAGCTTGTCATAGCGGACATTGCCGCAGATAAAATCGTGAATGTAGGTTTCCTTCTCCGGCTCCGTCATATTCTGGGCCGGGCGGACCAGCTTGGAAATCCTGGCTTCCATTGCCTTCTGATGCTCCTTGATCTTTCCCTTCTCGAACAGATACTCCGGGAACATCTCCGCCCTGCTTCCATCGGGGTAAAACCGGTAGCGGAAGCCGCCTGCGTAAAAAATCTCCGGACAGTCCAGCCGGAGCTTGAAAAAAATATCGGTCAGCTCCCGGTTTTCCAGAAGGGGAACCGGAAAGGAGACCGCCTGTGACAAAAGACCGCATTTCATGGCGCGGTAAGCCGCCTGATGGGCCTTCGTCATCTGATTGTAATAATAAGGCTCCATGATGTCAATACCCCCGGATTTCATAAGCGTCGTAAGCATAGTCAAACTGATACCCCAGCTTTTCGGCCAGGGCCTTCGACCAGAGATTATGGGCATCCCAGCTTGGATACCAGTTCCGTCTCCGGCATTCCAGAATCAGCCCCGCCCCGCAGGCGCAGGCCAGTCCCTGCCTCCGGTACTCCTCTTTCGTATCAATCTCCACTTCGATTCCGCCGTGGTAGGACGAATACGAGGATGCGCCGGATACCAGCTCCCCGTTTTTTAACACGGCCACTCCAAGGCCGAATCTTTGATAGCTTTCATACTCCGGAAACTGCGATACCAGATCCCGGCTCCACTCCCGGCTCCGGCACTGTTCAAATAAACCGCTTCCAATCCGCTCCATGGTATATCCTTCCGGAATGCGCCGGGCCATCTCCCGAAGCCGTTTCTCATCGAACCCTTTCGGGTCCTTTTTGAACGCATACCGGGTCCTTAATACGGCTTTCTCTCCCCAGCAGGCTTTTATCATCCGCTTCCAGTCTTCATTCTGCCCAATCATCAGAATAAAATCCGGGGTGCCGCCCTCCAGCCTCAGCCGGACCAGGCTTTCCTCCGGCTCTCCTGCCAGGAATAAAAAATCCCCCAGAAAAGCGGCCGCCGAAACCGGGTTCTCCAAAGAGTCCCCGTAGATTTCTCCCATTACTCCCTGCAGGCAGGACCAGATTATGGTCTCCTGCCAGCCGGCAAACAGCGGGGCCGCCCGGCCGGGCTCCTGTAATTTCACTGCCATTTTCTTCCTGTCCTTTCCATCCGCGCTTCTTTACCGCTCTCCCCTTATCGCCTTCAGGTTCCGGCTTCCGTAAAGGAACAGGGAAACCGCCATCATTGCGATGCAGACAGCTATCAATGCATTCGACACCGCCGCCGGAATCTCGTACCAGATCACATGCACCAGAATCATCCCGTGAATCAGGCAGGTGGCCGCCTTTCCGTGCCAGTCCGCCCCGAACACCTGACCGGTCTTCCGGATGACCAGATATCCGGTAATCCCGTCAAACAGCTCCTTGCCAATCAGAAGCGCCAGCGGAATCACCATCAAAGGGAAATGCATCACCAGGCAGAACAGCATCGCCGCCTGGGTCAGCTTATCCGCGATGGGGTCCAGCACCTTCCCCACGTTGCTGATCATATGAAAATGTCTTGCGATATAGCCGTCTGTCACATCCGTCACACCGGACAGAATCAGCACACATCCGGTCCCGATGTAATTCTGCCGGACGCAGTACAGCCAGACAAACAGCGGAATCAGACAGAGCCGAAAGGCGGAAAGCAGGTTGGGAATGGTCAGTATCTTATGCTCATATGGATTTTCCGGCGGGCTGTCCGCCGCTTTGCACTTGTTTTTATTCTTCTCACCCATTCAGAATCCCCCGTTTCTTCCCTCTATCTAAACCTAGGATAGCCCGAAATCCGGTGTCCGTCAAGAACATTCGCTCCCAGATGAAAAGAAGATGCTGCCATCGTGACTTTCTCACAGCGGCACCATCTTCTTTTACCGGATTATTTTGTTCCATCCATTTCTCTATCTCAAAAGCCCGTTCTGGCGGTTTTCTATCCGGGCCAGCTTTCCCTGAAGCAGCTCGATGGTTTCTGCCGGAACCTGTCCGTACTGAAGGGCCTCTCGCAGCGTCATGGACTGCATCATCACTTCCATTCCCTCCTGGGACATGGAGCTTCCCATTCCCGACGCCTCCTGCTTTCCGGCGCTGCCCATCATTCCGCCAAGAAGAGGACGAGCCTGCCTGTTCTGCATCAGATAGCCAATTGTACAGTCCACCGACAGATAATCAGCAGAATTGCCGTTTGCCCATCTTTTGCATAACGGCTTTGTGATTCCGTCCGGGCCGAAATCTCCCAGCATTTCCTTCAGCCAGCCGATGCTGTCCGCCACCCATCTGTGAACCCGGCCGCACACTGGCATTTGAGGATCCAGCACGGATGCATCCGCCGTCGAAAAGCCGTGGGGGCCGTAGGCATAAATATGGCTTTCGAAGGAAATATTATGCTCCTCCAGCGCCTGAATGAACCGAAGTGAGTTTTTCACCGGAACCGTAGAGTCGGTTCTTGTGGCAAATACAAAGCAGGGGCAGGTATTCCGGTCCACCGCCTTTGCCGCATCCGGCGCTGTCCGTTCCCAGACATGGGCGCTTTCTTCCGTAATCACCGGATAACCCAGGATTGCTGCATCCGGTCTGTTTTCTGACATGGAAGCTGCGCAGGCCGCAAGATGCCCGCCAGCGGAAAATCCAATCACTGCGATTTTATCTCTGCATATGCCCCATTCCTCCGCATGTTCCCGAATCATACGCATCGCCTGCTCATAATCCTTCAGAGGATTGGGCCAGACCGCATGTTCCCCTAACGAATACCGCAGAATGAACGCCTGGTATCCGGCTTTCAGGTACGCCATGGCAGCCGGGTCCATCTCCCGCTCGGAGCAGATTTGATATCCGCCTCCCGGCAGGATCAGAACCGCCGGACGGGCGCTGATATTCGTGAATTCACTGCCTGTTTTCTGTAAATATGCCGTTAAGCTTACATTTCTTTCCTGATTTAAGGTCATATATTTGGTTTCCATGTTTTTCTCCTCTGCTGGTCATGGGTTTTCCGGTTTTTAAACAGACTGCCCGGTTACGGACAGCCCTGTGGTTTTATTTTTCAGCCTGCAGTGCCTGATTCATCTTCTCGATAATTCCTCTTACCGCTGCATCCGGCATATGTACAAATGATTTAAAATTCCGAAGAGGCATGGAATCAATCATGCTCTGCATCATCGGGTCGCTGCTGTCCATCAGGGAAGGCTCGGAGCGCTCACTGCTTCCCTGGCTCATCATCTCCCCGAAGACCCTTGCGGTTACCGGGTGGCGGAGCACATCGCCCAGGCAGGTGCACATATCTACCGTAAACGGCAGATGGCGCTCGCTTACAAACTGGATTTCCTTCTCACATACCAGGTCTCTGGAGGAACGGCCGATACAGATCCGGTAAACACCGGATGCCGCATACCAGTCTGCACCCTTTTCGCTGTACCAGCTAAAGCTTCTTGCATCCAGCTCAAATACCGCCTGTCTGGTTTCTCCCGGAGCCAGCTCCAGCTTGTAGAAGCCCTTCAGTTCCTTCTCCGGACGGACCGCAGCGCCGGTTTCGTCCTTGATATAGAGCTGAACCACCTCTTTTCCAGTGCGGCTTCCGGTATTGGTCACATCAACCGTCACCGTTACCGTCTCATGCTCTCCCACGGTCTCCTTATCGGTCTGAAGATTGCCGTATGCAAAGGAGGTATAGGAATGTCCATGTCCGAAGGCCCACTGAACCGGCATCTTTTTCGCATCATAATAGCGGTAGCCGATGAAGATGTCCTCTGCATAATTCACATCGTATTTATCGTTGGCAAAATTCAGATAGGACGGGGTATCCTCCAGACGAAGCGGGAAAGTTTCTGCCAGACGTCCGCAGGGATTGGCTTCACCCCAGAGCAGCGCATCTGCCGCCTCGCCGACGCCTTCTCCTCCCAGATACATTTCCAGAACTGCAGATACCTTTTCCGCCCACGGACACTCCACCGGGCTTCCGTTATGCAGCACCACAACTACATGCTTCTGAACGGCGCAGATCTCCTCAATCAGGCGGTTCTGGCATTGCGGAAGCTGCATATGCGCTCTGTCATAGCCCTCAGATTCAAATACATCCGGCAGACCGGCAAAAATCACGGTCGTTTCCGCCTCCTTCGCTGCCGCTACCGCTCTGGCTGCCATCTCTTCATTATACTCGTCCTTATCTGCCGGGAAGCCCATCTCATAAACCACCTTGCGGCCCTTCTTTTCTGCCGCTTCCAGCGCACTGGTTACCTTCCATGAATTGATATGGCTGCTGCCGCCGCCCTGATAACGCGGATTTACCGCAAATTCACCAATGTATGCCGTCCGGCGCTCCGATGCCAATGGAAGCACACCGTCATTTTCCAGAAGAACAGCGCTTTCCTCTTCATAATGCACGGCCTTTTCGTGCTCCTCCTCCCAGTCTACGCAGCCCTCCTGCTGCTCCTTGTCTAAAATCAGATGCAGAATCCGCTCCACGGACTGATTCAGGACGGCTTCGTCCAGCGTTCCGTTCTGAACGGCTGCCACGATTTCCGCATCGTTAATGCCGCCGGAACCCGGCATCTCAATATCGGTTCCAGCTTCCAGGCCGGGAACCCGGTCATTGACTGCGCCCCAGTCCGTCACGACACAGCCCTCAAAGCCCCAGTCTCTGCGGAGGATATCGGTAAGCAGCTCTTTATTCTCAGAAGCAAAAGTTCCATTGATTTTGTTATAGCTGCACATAACCGTCTTCGGCTGCGACTGCTTTACCGCCTCCTCGAATGCCGGGAGATAAATCTCATGGAAGGCTCTCCGGGAAAGATTCGAGGAATTGGACATTCTGCGGTACTCCTGATTATTGGCCGCAAAATGCTTGATGCTGGTTCCGACCCCCTTGGACTGTACGCCATTGATATAGGAAGCCGCCAGCTTTCCTGCCAGATACGGATCCTCAGAATAATATTCAAAGTTTCTGCCGCAGAGAGGACTGCGCTTCATGTTTACCGCCGGCCCCAACAGAATATCCACACCCTCCGCATTGCATTCATTTCCAAGGGTTTCGCCCAGCTTTCGGGAAAGCTCCACATCGAAGCTGGAAGCGGTTGCACAGGCAGCCGGAAAGCAGACCGCTTTGATGCTGTCCTGCAGTCCCAGATGGTCTGCCTCCCCCTTCTGCGTCCGCAGTCCGTGAGGGCCGTCCGACATCATAATAGCAGGAATCCCCAGACGCTCCACCGCCTTGGTATGCCAGAAATCGCTTCCGGAGCATAATCCTGCTTTTTCTTCCAGTGTCATCTGTCCGATCAGCTCTTTGATTTTTTGATTATTTTTTGTGTTCATATCAATTCCTCCTCCTGTTTGTTTCTTACGTTCTGATTATATTATATAAATATCCGGCGGCTTGCGATTGCATTTTCATTACTGTTTTCTGCATTTTTGTTACTTTCTGTCCAGTTTTTTCTTGATGTCTGCTTTCATTTTTGTTACTATAAATAACAGATATATGACCGAAGAACGGAGGCTCCTATGAATACCATTACCTTTTGTGACTACCTGTACAAATCCCTGCAGATTCCGGTTTACCTGTATGACCATAAAAAGCTTCTCTACGCTTTCCCGGAACAGAAAGAAAGCACCCTTCCCCCGGAGAACTACCGGAATAATCTATGGCTTCATCCCAGTTCCTTGTGCTACTGTATCACCAACTTTTACTCCTATTACGGATGCATCACGCTTTTCGACCGTCAGGAATCCATCATTCTGGGTCCCGTTAATTATCTGCCTTACTCAGATGCCCTGCTGCACCAGATGCATAAGGAATTTCAGATCAGTCCCGACGATACTGCGCAGTTCAACACCTTCTTCTGCAGCATCCCCATGATGAACGCCGAGCAGTTTTTCCACACGCTGAACCTGGTCCATTATGTTCTCACCGGAAAAGCGGAAAATTTTCATCCGGTCCCGGTCCTTTCTGCCGCTGCCTGGACCCAGGAGCAGATTAACGAAGCCTATTTCTCCGATTCCTACATTTTCAACGATGCAAACATTCCGAATAACAGCATGGAAATCGAAAAACGGATGCTTCCCCTGATTGAACAGGGTGCCGTAAACGAGCTGCGGGAATATCTTTCCAAGGCGCTCACGCCCAATCTGGGCATTATGGCAAAGGACAACCTGCGGCAGACCAAAAACACGTTTATCGTCACCATCACCCTGGCTTCCCGCGCGGCCATCCGGGGCGGCATGGCTCCGTTCCACGCTTACCGGCTTTCCGACACTTATATTCAGCAGATGGAAAAGCTCTCGGATATCCCGGCAATTGGAAAGCTGACCTACCACGCTCTGATTGATTTCACACAGAAAACCCATGATAACGGACTCCCCTTAAAGCATGCCGCCAAGGACATGAACCAGGTCATCCTCTATGTGCATGACCACTTAAACGAGCCTCTTACCGTAGAAAGCATCGCCGCCGCGCTGGGTTACAACCGTTCCTATCTTTCCCGCCGCTTCAAGCAGGAGCTGGGCTTTGACCTGCGCGCCTTTATCCTGCGGTGCAAGCTGGAAACCAGCAGATACCTCCTCACCTACTCCCACCGGAGCTTAAGTGAAATCAGCATCTATCTGTGTTTTTCCAGTCAGAGTCATTTTCAGAATTCATTTAAAAAGCAGTTTGGTCTGACTCCCATGCAGTACAGGAATCAGACCAGCCAATAGCCGTTACTTCTGCGCTTTTTTCAGTTTTCCGGTTACGATATCGGTATAAATCTTTTCATAAGGTCTGTAGAGCTCTGAGAAAATGAATTTAATGATAACAATTGCAAGCGGAATGTAGATGGCAAATGCATAGATGCCATAGGTTACGGATTCCGGCTGAGCGGCCGCTCCTGAGATAAATCCAGATACGGACAGACAGAAGGTTACCAGCGCCGCGCCGATTCCGCTTCCTACCTTTCCGCTGAAGCCTACGACGGAATTCGTCATGCCGGCCAGCTTAACTCCGTACAGATATTCATTATATTCCACGCAGTTGTTCACCATTACGTTACATGCCGCCACTCCTGCGATGGAGAAGATAGAGCCTAAGGATGCCAGAACTGAGTTCACCCAGAAAGCACGGGGGAAGAATGCCATCACCACCATTTTGGTCACATCAAACACCGTCAGCACACGAATTGAACCCACAAGTCCAAATTTTTTGATAATCGGACCTGCCATCACAAAGCCAAGAAGCATGCCAATCATGCCGATTGCGCCGCCGATTGCTACCAGGTTGTCAT
This sequence comes from Lachnospiraceae bacterium, assembly GCA_030536455.1. Classification (GTDB taxonomy): domain Bacteria; phylum Bacillota; class Clostridia; order Lachnospirales; family Lachnospiraceae; genus Caccovicinus. Next base: position 21,537 of record JAUNPZ010000003.1, read on the forward strand.
TTCCGTAAATATATTTTGCATAATAAGTGCCGGAAGCGCCTGCAATACCAAATCCGACCTGATAAACCAGGGAGGTTACCATCGCAAAAATCCAGTATTTATTTTTTACCAGCATGCGGACGCCCTGTGCAAACGGCACATCCTCTTCCTCCTGAGCCGCCGGTTCTTCTCCCAGCTCTTCGGCTGGAGTTTCTTTGGAGGTCTTATAACAGAACAGCAGCATCAGCGCGCCTGCGATACCGACAACCGCACCGTATTTAATCCATGCAAGCTGAGTGCCGCCCAGCATATTCGTTACAGGAATCACGCTTAATGAAATGATTGCACCAAACAGATAAGAGAAAATACTTCTGGAAACCTGAATCATGCTTCTTTCCTCGCTGCTCTTTGTCCGCAGCACCGGAAGAACGCTGTAAGGTACGCTGACCGCGGTATAAACCAGTGCGGTTAAAAGGATGTTGGTCAGCAGCAGGTATGCAAGCTGAACGGCTGCGCCCACTCCCTTCGGCACTGTAAACAAGAGGACAATGGAGATAAGAAAGGGCAGCGCCATTCTTAAAAACCAGGGTCTGCATTTTCCCTTGGGATTCCTGCTCTTATCAATGATTCGTCCCATGGGCAGGTCCGTAAAGGCATCGATAATTTTCGCAATAATCAGTACAATCGATACCGTAGCCGCCGCAACTCCTACTTTTTCCGTATAGAAATAGGATACCTGTCCGGACAAAGACATAATCAGATTCAGTCCGCCCTGTCCGCATCCGTCACCTATGTAATCCCAAAAAGTCATGGATTTTTTTACACCATTCCGGTCCACCCGGTTGTTCTTATTCTTCTTTTCCATAATTGAATCCCTCCTAGTTTTATTCTGCTGTCATCCGAAACGACCGTATGCTCTATGTTCTCCGGCTTTCCCTGTTCATTCCGGACCTCCAGACTATCCATGCATCCTTCTATCTCCTAAATATGCAGGGCCACCTGATTCGCTCTCCAGATTACATGCATCAGATTTCCTACCTGACAGGCATCTCCGATGATATGAACCCGTGAAGACTCTTCGCCAAGTTCCGTTCCCGGAATATATCCGACCGATAAAACCACGGAATCGGCGGCAATCTCCTTCTCGCCCTCCTCACCGGAAATCTTTACGCTGTTTTCACCGATTTCCAGCAGACTGCTGTTTAAGAAAACCGGGATTTCGTAACGGCGAATCAGCTCCCGCAGCAGATTCGAATTGGCTGCGGACAGGTTTTTCACCTTCAGGATGTCATCCTGCATCTCAATGATGAATGGCTTTTTCCCCTGAAGCGCCAGCTCATAGGCAATCTCACAGCCGGTCAGGCCTCCGCCTGCCACGGCAACCCGCTCTCCGGCTTCCTTTTCTTTATTCAGATATTCAATGGCTTCCATTACATGGGCCCGGTCCGCACCAGCCACCTTCAGCCTTCTCGGAACCGCTCCCGTAGCAATAATGATTTCATCGGCATCCAGAGAAGCCATATCTTCTTTTTCTATCTTCACTCCCATTTTTACTGTAACTGAAAGCAGCTCCATCTGTCTGCGGTACCAGTTCAGAAGCATCCGGTCCTTTTCCTTAAAGGAAGGGGCAGCCGCCGCGATGAATACGCCGCCAAGGATACCGGTCTTTTCATACAGGGTCACCTCATGTCCCCGGAGCGCGCATACTCTCGCCGCCTCCATTCCGCCGATTCCGCCGCCAATCACGGCAACCCGTTTCTTCTCCTCTGCCGGACGGAGGCGGTACTCTTCTTCCTGAAAGGTCGCCGGATTTAACGCACATCTTCCCATAGGGCCGTCCGGCACACCGGTGGCAACCCCTTTATACCGGTACATGGCAAAGCATCCATTATGGCAGGCGATGCATGGGCGGATTTCATCGATTCGGTCCTCTTTTATCTTGGTCAGATATTCCCCATCGCACAAAAACTGCCGCGCTACGCCCACGAAATCGATTTTTCCTTCCGCAACTGCTGCCGCTGCGATATCCGGCTCTTCCATTCTTCCGGCGCAGGCTACCGGGATGTTCACATACTTTTTGATAAATTCCGCACTGTCCAGATTGCAGGCAAGAGGCATATACACCGGCGGATGCGCCCAGAACCAGGAATCATAGGTTCCGTTATCTGCGTCCAGCAAATCAGCTCCGGCCGCCTCCAGAAGCCTGGCGGCCCGGATGCTCTCCTCACGGTCCCGGCCAAATTCCTGATACTCCTCACCCGGAACCGCCGCCTGGTTAAAGCCGCGCATCTTACTCTCTACGCTGTAGCGCACACTGACCGGATAATCTGGGCCGCAGTACTTCTTAATGGACTGAATGATTTCCGTCACAAAACGAAACCGGTTTTCCAGGCTTCCGCCATAGGCATCCTTTCGATGATTGGTACAGTTCATGGTAAACTGGTCCAGCAGATATCCCTCATGAACCGCATGAATCTCGATTCCGTCAATTCCGGCCTTCTGACATAAAAGTGCCGTTCTGCCATAGGCCTCCACCATCTCATGGATTGCCTCCACCGTCATCTCCGAGGTTTTCATCTCCGGATCCCATACATCCGGCAGTCCGGCGGAAGGCGCCTGCAGGATACGGTCCATATCAAAGCCGGCCTTTTTCGCCATCTCCTTTTTGATCGGGTCCTTGCATAATGCCTGAAATTCCGGTGCTGCCGCAGTGGAACGTCCGGTTCCCGCGCCAAGCTGAAGGAACAGCTTGGCTCCATATCGGTGAATCTCCTCCATCAGCTCCTTTACCGGTCCGTAAAACAGGTCCTCTCTTTCATACAGCCACTGGCCATTTACTACACTCTGCACGAAAACGCAGCCTGGAATAATCAGCGCCACCTCATTTGCAGCCCGCTCCAGCATATATTCACGGCAGTTTTCATTAAATGCAAAGCCATGCTGCGATTCAATCAGGTTTGCCCCTTCCATGGCACAAAGTATGTAGCGGTTTTTCAGCTCTGTTTTTCCGATTTTCATCGGTGTAAACAAAATCTTATATTTTTCCTGCATAATCTTCCTCCTGTGGTTTGTGTCGATTTCTTATGGCTTAATCTTAAAAGAAAAAAGGCGTTTTATATTGCAGATTCGTTACTAAAATTATATTTTTATTACCAGTTTCCAAACAGGACAGAAAAAATGCCCCATGCCAAACATGGCAAAGGGCATGCATATACTTCCAGATTACAGGGCTGCCTGATTCAGCAGCGCCAGACTGTGAATAACCGTATGAAAATCTTCCTCCTTATAGACCAGATAAGACTCAAAAATCCCATATATCAAGGCAGTCAGCATCACTTTCTTCTCCAAGTTCTCACGGAACTCCGGATGGAACCGGAAGATCCGTTCCATCAGACAATCGTGCATCTTATGGATGGCCACATCCATCCTGCTGCCGGAAAATACGATATTAAATAATTCGCTCTGGGATACGAAGGCCTCCGTCAGCCGGTAGATTCCTTCCTCTTGAAAAAAAATGTCCTGGTCCGGCAGCGTATCCAGACAGTTTTGAATCAGTTCCTCCTCGATAGCCTCCGACAATGCATAAACATCTGCATAATATCGGTAAAAGGTTGTCTTATTAATCCGGGCCAGGTCCGTCAGCTCCTTTACTGAGATTTTTTCCAGCGGTTTTCTGGCACGCAGCGTGATAAATGCATTCAAAATACTGCTTTTCGTTTTTTCCGTCCGCTTGTCCATCTTATCCTCCATTCTATGCGCGCGTTACCGCACAGTTCATTCTTCTTTTCTCCGGTTTTGAAACGATTTCCGATAAAAGTTGCATATGCAACTTTCGCAGCAAAGTGATGATTGTATTTTCCTTTACCTGCATTATAATGCTACTTAGCGAGAAAAACAACTACCGTTGCAAAAAGGAGGATATGCGATGCCAGCTATGGATATGTATGGTTTTTATACCGGGAAGATTTTGGATGCCTATGAATACCTCGGCGCTCATAATTCGGAGAGGGGGACGGTTTTCCGTGTGTTTGCGCCCAATGCCGTCAAGGTGAGCGTCATCGGAGATTTCAACCACTGGTCCGAAACCCCCATGAAGCAGATTTATGACGGCAACTTTTATGAGTGCTTCTGCCCCTTGGCGCAGCCCGGAATGCGCTACAAGTACCGAATTCTCCAAAGAGACAGAAGAACCCTTGACCACTGCGACCCCTATGGCTATGGGATGGAGCTCCGCCCTCAGAACGCCTCCTTCATCCGGAATCTCCATGCCTATTCCTTTCAGGATAAACACTGGATGGAAAACCGATGTACGCTCATCCAAAAGCCATGCAGCATCTATGAGGTCCATCTTGGCTCCTGGCGCACCAATCCGGAATCGGAAAACGGCTGGTTCTCCTACCGGGAGCTGGCAGACCGGCTCATCCCCTATGTGCTGGAAAACGGATACTCGTATATCGAAATTATGCCCTTGTGCGAATACCCCTGCGATGAATCCTGGGGCTATCAGGCGGTAAGCTTTTACAGCCCCACCTCCCGCTACGGCGAGATGGACGGCTTGAAATATCTGGTGGACCAGTGCCATCAGCATGAAATCGGCGTGATTCTGGACTTTGCTCCGGTACATTTTGCCGTGGATGATTACGGGCTGGCCGGCTTCGACGGGACGCCCCTTTATGAATATCCTCACCCGGACGCGGCCTACAACCAGTGGGGCAGCAAGAACTTCGCCCATTCCAGAGGCGAGGTGAAAACCTACCTCCAGTCCTCTGTGATGTACTGGCTGAAGGAGTATCATTTTGACGGAATCCGGGTGGATGCGGTCAGCAATCTGATTTACTGGCAGGGCAATCCGGAGCGGGGCGTGAACCAGGGCGCCGTCAGCTTTCTCAGGTACATGAATCAGGAAATCAAAAAAATCCTTCCGGAGGTACTTCTGATTGCGGAGGACTCCACCGCATATCCCAATGTGACGAAACCGGTATCTGAGGGCGGGCTTGGCTTTGATTACAAGTGGGATATGGGATGGATGAACGACACCCTTTCTTATCTGCAGGAAAACCCGGCGGACCGGGTCCGGGACGCGCACCGGCTTACCTTTTCCATGGATTATTTTTATTCCGAGCGGTTCCTTCTGCCCCTTTCTCACGATGAGGTGGTTCATGGGAAGGCTTCTATCCTGCAGAAGATGAACGGCTCCGGCGAAGATAAATTTCTTCAGGCGAAGGCGCTCTATATGTATATGTACGCACATCCAGGAAAGAAATTAAATTTTATGGGAAATGAGCTGGGGCAGCTTCGGGAATGGGATGAAAAACGGGAGCAGGACTGGGGGCTTGCGGCCTGCCCGAAGCACCATGACTTCCAGCAGTTTATGATACGCCTCAATCAGCTCTATGCCTCCTGCCCGGCTCTGTACGAAAAGGACTACGAGCCGGAAGGCTTTGCGTGGCTGGACACCGCCCAAAGCGGCCATGCTGTCTTTTCCTTTTTAAGGAAAAGCAGATTGCAGACCATCCTGGCTGTATTTAATTTTTCTGACCAAGACCTGCCGGATTATGCCCTTACGCTTCCGGCTCGCTGCAGGGCAGTTCTCCTTCTGGACAGCAGCACGCTCATTCTCTGCCATGAAAAATCCGACTTCCGATTGGAGACCAGCAGAAAAAACAGGCTCTCCATCCCCATCGGACGCTTTTCAGCCCGATATTATCAGATAGAAAGCCTGATTTCTTAATTCTTTTTTACAAAACCTCTCTTACTCGCTCCGCAGCGCATCAATGGGATTCAGCTTCGCCGCCCGGCTGGCCGGCATGTATCCGAAGATCAGGCCGATTCCCACCGACACGCTGAAGGAAATGATGACCGCGATGGGGGTAGGGGATGCCGAAATCCCCATCAGCCCGCCAATCAGTCCGGTGGCCCCGGCTCCTAAAAGGATGCCGATGATGCCGCCGATGGAGCTGGTGACCGCCGCCTCGATGACAAACTGCTGCATGATCGTTCCCCGTCTGGCTCCCAGGGATTTTCGGATTCCGATTTCCCTGGTCCGCTCGGTGACGGACACCAGCATGATATTCATAACGCCCACTCCGGCCACCAGAAGGGAGATTCCGGCGATTCCGCCCAGCATGGCGGACATCATGCCAATCTGCTCATTTAAGGACTCCAGCATCTCGCTGTTGGCCCTCACCCGGTACAAATCCTCGTCCTTATAGATTTCATAAAGGAACTTTTCCAGAAGAGTCTTGCAGGCATCCGTCTCATCCACATCCGCGGTTCCGAAGATGTAGCTGCTGATATCCGCCGTCCCCGCTAATTTGGCCGCCGTGGTATAGGGCATCCACAAGAAATCGTCCGTTCCGCCCTCCTCCAGCTCCTCCTCGTCCTGACGCTCCGCCACGCCCACGATTCGAAAGGCATTTCCGTTCACCTTGATGGTTTCGCCCAGCGCCTTCTCACTGCTCCCATACAGCTCCTGGGCCACATAAGCGCCGGCCACGCACACCTTGTTCCGGGCGGTAATATCCGCATACTGGATATTCCGCCCCAGCTCCAGCTCGTAGCCCTTTAAATCCAGATATTCCTCGCTGTAGCCTCCTACGGAGGTGGAGGTCAGGGAATCCGTTCCGTTTTTTAAGGTGGCGTTTACGGTTACATTGGGCGTCATCTGGGCAAAATGGTCCCGGTTCTCCTCATAAAAGCCGTACATATCCTCCACGCTGACCGCGCGGGTGTTCAGATTCGTCAGCCGGACGGTCATCTGATTCACGCCCATGCTGGCAAAGCTCTCCACCACCGAAGACATATATCCATTGACCAGGCTCACCAGAATGATCACCGAGGCCACGCCGATGATGATGCCCAGCATGGTTAAAAAGGAGCGCATTTTATTGCTCCAGATACTTTTTACCGCCAGTTTAAAGGATTGCAGCATAGTCTTTCACATCTCCGTCAAAATTAATCCTGCCATCGTGAATCCGCACCACCCGCCTGGCCTCCAGGGCTATGGAGCTGTCGTGAGTAATCATCACGATGGTATTTCCCTCTTCATTCAGTTGCTTTAAAAAATTCAGCACCTCCCGGCTGGTTCTGGAATCCAGGGCGCCGGTGGGCTCATCCGCCAGAATCAGGGAAGGATTTCCCGCCAATGCCCTGGCAATGGAAACCCGCTGCTGCTGGCCGCCGGAAAGCTGGGATGGCATGCTCTTCCATTTTTCCTTTAAGCCCACCCGCTCCAGGGAAGCCAGCGCCCGCTCCTTCCGCTCCTGAGCCGCCACGCCCGCGTACAGCAGAGGCAGCTCCACATTCTCCAGCAGATTCAGCTTGGGGAGCAAATTATACTGCTGGAAGATAAAGCCGATCATCTTGTTCCGGATTTCGGCCAGCTCATCATCGGACATATCGCTTACGTCCTCGCCGCCCAGATCATATTCGCCGGAGGTGGGGACGTCCAGGGCTCCGATTATGTTCATCAGGGTCGATTTTCCGCTTCCGGACTTTCCTACAATGGCCACAAACTCCCCCCGGCAGATGGTGAGGGAGATGCCGTCCGTGGCGCGGACCTCCTCCTCCCCCATCTGATAGATTTTATGGATATCCTTCAATTCGATCAACGGTTCTCTGCTCATCACGGTCTTCCTCCCTGGCTGCCGGAACCTCCGCTCCTGTTTCCGCCGCCGGAACCTCCGGGACCTCCTGCAGGCGCCGCACCTCCTGCCGCCGGACCGCCGTCCATCGGCGCTCCCATCTGGACTCCCGGCATCATCATGAATGTGTCGGATTTCGAGGATTTGCTCACATATACCTCCTGGCCTTCCTCCAGACCGCTTGCAATCTCCACATAATCCTCACTAATCAATCCGGTTTCCACCTCCACGGCCCGGAATCCTGCGGGAACCGCACCGTCTGCTTCCGTTACCGTGTCATCCTTTACATAGACCAGATTGCCCCGCATCAGGGAATCCACCGGAACCGAAAGGGTATCCTCAGCCTGCTCCAGGATGATCACGCCGTCCACATTCATGCCGGGCAGGAGACCGTCGGAGCTTTCCATGGTTACCGTCACCGGATAGTTGGTCACGCCGTTGGAGGCCGAGCTTTCCAGGCTTACATTGGTGACCGTCCCGGTAAAGGTCTGCCCCTCTGCGGCGTCGGCCGTCACCTGCACCGTCTGTCCCACCTGTACCTTCTGGATGTCCAGCTCGTCAATCCACATCTCAAAGGTCAGGGCGGATAAATCATAAATCACTGCCATGGTGGTGCCGCTGCCGCTGTTTTTGCTGATATTGTCTCCCTGCTTGGCGGTTTTGGTAATCACCTGACCGGAGATGGGAGCTGTGATGGTATAATTCTCGTAAGAATCCTGGGTGGAATCCACCTTGTTCTGAGCTGTTTCCAGGCTTTCCTTCGCCTTATCCACGGAATCCGAGTAATTCTTTAACAGCTTTTCCGCCGATTTCGCTGTCATCCGGAAAATCGGGGTTCCCTTTGTGATGTAGCTTCCTTCATTTACCAGAAGGGCCTCCACCTCCACATTGGAATCCAGCTCGGCGCTCATCACCGTGTCCACCTTTGCCTCAAAATCCGCCTCCGATGCCGACAGGCAGTCACCAATGGCGGCAGTCGCTGCCGTTTCCGTGGTCAGACCGCCCGGATTGGCCGCCTCGATGGTGACCTGACGGACCAGGGTGCCTCCGGTCAGCGCCTCTTCCCGCTCGCTGACTGCGGTTACGATTCCATTGACCTGCTCTCCGGTATCGGTAAGAGTCAGCACCGCCGGGCTTCCCGGCGCAATCACCGCCGCCTCACCAGAAAGGAAGGGCAGGCGGATTTCCATCGTCAGGTCATCATAGATATCGCAGATTTTCGTATTAGCCCCCACCTTGTCTCCGACATCGATGTACAGTTCCTTAATGAATCCGGATTTGGTCGCCTTGTAGGTGTTTCCGCTGATTTCCGCCTGGATTTCACCGTAATCCGACTGGGCATCTGACAGACTTTCCTGGGCTCTGGCCAGAGAATTGTTCGCGGACTGAATCTCCGACTCCATGGAGGTGGCGTCAATCTGATACAGAATCTGCCCCTTCTCCACCTGGTCGCCCTCCTCGAAATCCGCCAGCGCCACCTCGCCCTCCACCAGGGAGGTGATGGTATAGGTATCCTTCGGCTCCAAGGTTCCGGAGGAGGAAAGCTGGGAGGCAATATCCCGCCGTTCCACCTTCGCCGTTGTCTGCGCCTGGGTTTTGGCCGATGTCTGCCGGCTCTCCTGCATCCTGCGATAGCCCATCCATCCGCCCGCCGCTGCCAGGATCAGCACAGCGGCCGCCGCCATCCACTTCTTTTTTCTCCGTTTCATTCTCCGTTCCGCTTTGGATGATGCCTTTTCCTCACTCTGTTTCCACATATCCGCTAATCCTCCAAAAAGTCCGTTACCTGATAGGTCACTGCGCCGTCCTCATTCTCCGAGGAACCGCTGCAGACCAGAACCACCTCGTCTCCCACCTCCACGGTTCCGTAGATGGAAAATGCAAACTGTAAATCAGAAGAATTCAGACTGCATTCGTACTCCTCGCCGTCCTCCGTGGTCAGGGTGACAGCCGTAGGGGTCAGCACCTCCGAAGACTTGTAATAGATGTTGGTGATTTCTCCCTGCAGCACCGTCTTTCCCGTGGTTTCACTGCCCTCCGGGGTATAAATCCACACCGTCTTTGAGGTGGAGTTATAATACATGACCGCATAGCCGTAATCCTCCAGCATCGCCTTCACATTTGCCTTGGTGCATGGCTCGCCGTCCATATAAAAGCTGGCCTTGTCGATATCGAAGGGAAGCTTCGATGACACGGAGCCGATTTTCTTCACTACATAAGGCCCCTTCACCGAGGTATCCAGCATCTCCAGGGGATTGATTTCCCCATCGGTGCTTAAGGTCAGGTCCATGATGGAGCCGTAAATGTTCTGGGACCCCTTGGCCGGTGTCTTCAGCAGATTGTAGAGCAGGTTCAGGCAGTTATCCTCCGTCAGAATCTCCTCGGACTGAATCCACTCCAGATTCTCATTCAGCTCCAGATAGCTGTATTTTGCCATCCGGCTTCCGCTCTGGTCCCCGGCAAAATCCTCATCGGTATAGCCAAGCAGGGCCAGTACCGCCCGGACCGCGTCCTTCAGGGTGACGGACTCCTCCGGACGAAACATCCCTCCCAGATATCCTTTCATCCAGCCCTGTCTGGCCGCGATGCGGATATGGGGCGCATATGCGCTGTCTGCCGGAACATCGGCAAACACGGACACGCTGCTGGCATCTGCAACCGTGCTGCGGTACTCCGAAGCCCGCACCAGCATCGCGGCAAACTCGGCCCTGCTGATAAAGCGACTGCCATCTGACGGATTCATAATTCCGGTCAGCTCCATCACCCGCTTTCTTAAATCATATGTACTTTCCGACGCCTGCGCCGTCACCGGGCACAGGGAAGCTGCCGTAACCGCAGCCAGCGCCAGACAGCATCCTCTCATTCTGTTCATGGTGGCCTCCTAATTATTTTTTAATCTTCCACAGTCTAACATCGTTTTGTGTTCATTCTGTGTTTATTCTGTGATTCTTTTCGGGATT
>JAUNPZ010000003.1:32218-49459 GCA_030536455.1 Lachnospiraceae bacterium
GTCTAACATCGTTTTGTGTTCATTCTGTGTTTATTCTGTGATTCTTTTCGGGATTATCCTGCGCTTCCGTCTGCAAAATAGGGCAAAACAAAAACAGCCGGAAGCAGGTGAGTTCTCTTCTCACTCCGCTTCCGGCTGCCACATCTTCTGCATCGGTTACAGCATTTCCGTCTGTTTCTGTCCCTTTCCTTCCGGTTCCCTCCTCTGAAGAAGCCGGTTCTCCTGCTCCACTACCTTCGGATCTGCCTCCGGCACATCTATGCCCAGATAGCCGCAGAGTCCGGCAAGCTGGCTTTCCGCCACTCTCCGTCCTTCCCCGTAGAGAGCCTGCAGCTTTTCCTTGTCCCGCTCAAACCGGGACACCAGCACCGGCTGTTCCGGACGGATGATATAAATCTTTCCTTCCGCCTCCAGCCGATCCATCTCCTCCTGCATCCGGTTATACCGGTCCGGAATCGCTTCGATGGCATCCAGAAGCCGGGGCAGAGGCTCAAAATACCGGCGGTAAGCCCGGTCCGTCCACTTGTCCATGGGAGATTTCCGAAATCCCTTGTGGCGGGTCAGGATGACCACAACCTTATCATATCCCAGGTCCATGGCCCGCCGGTAGGCAACCGGCATGGACAGGCCGCCGTCCAGGTACTGCTTTCCGTCCACCTTCACCATATGGGAAAGCACCGGAAGGCTGCTGGAAGCCTGCACCGCCTTCATCATATCGCTGCAGTTTTCCCTGCTCAGATACTCCGGCTTTCCGGTCCGGCAGCGCGTAACCACCGCCTCGAACGTCTGTCCGGAATGTTCAAAGGTTTCAAAGTCGAATGGGACCAGTTCCCTGCAAAGCTCGCCGAACAGGAATTCAAAGCTGAATATCTCCCGCTTTTTCACCAGATTCCGGAAGCTTAAAAAGCGCTTGTCATGAACGTACTCAAAGTCAACTTTTGCAGTCCGTCCCGGCTGCCGGCTGATATAGCTTAACGCATTCATGGAACCGGCTGAAACGCCGTTCACATAAGAAAAATACAGGCCGCGCTCCATCAGAACATCCAAAACCCCGGCGCTGAACAGCCCCCGGAGGGAACCTCCCTCCATGGCCAGCGCAGCCGGAATCAGACTGTCCGTCTCTGCTTTCGTCACATTTTCTGTCATATTTTCCGTCATTCTTTCTCATCCTTCCATTGCCGCTGTCCCGGCGCTCACGCTGCAATTCCTACATCAGCGGCGCAATAATCCGCATCATCCTCCCGGCAAAAGACGGAAGGAAAGGATATCTCCGGCAGTCCTCCAGCGTAACCGGGCTGCATACCGCAAGGGTTTTTTCAAAATCCCGCTCCACATCCAGCACCGCCGGATTCCGGTAGAGGAACACGCCGCATTCAAAATGCAGATAGAGGCTTCTGAAATCCAGGTTAATGGTTCCCACCACCGCCTTCTCGTCATCGCTGACAAAGGATTTGGCATGGACAAAGCCCGGTGTATACTCGTAAATCTTCACGCCCGCCTGGATTAATTCCAGGTAATAGGAGCGGGCCAGCAGATAGGCATACTTCTTATCCGGGATATGGGGCATGATGATTACCGTGTCCACTCCCCGCTTGGCCGCAAAGGTAAGGGCCGTCACCATCTCATGATCCAGGATCAGGTAAGGCGTCATAATGTGGACGTAGTGTCTTGCCTGGTTTAAGATATCCAGATACACCTGCTCGCCCACATTCTCCCCGTCTAAGGGACTGTCCCCGTAAGGCATCACAAAGCCGTCCATCCGAAGTTCCGCCGGGTACCGGTAATCCGGGTTTCTTAAGTAACGGCCGTAATCCTCCTGCTTCTCCGTGATATTCCACATCTGCAGAAACATCATGGTAAAGCTCTGGACTCCGTCCCCCTTCAGCATCACAGCCGTGTCCTTCCAGTGTCCGAACCGGACCTTCCGGTTAATGTACTCATCCGCCAGATTCACCCCTCCGGTAAATGCCGTATGGCCGTCGATGACGCAGATTTTCCGGTGGTCCCGGTTATTCTGGTGGGTGGACAGCGTCGGCTTGATCGGCGCAAACATCTTGCAGCGGATTCCCTTTTTCTCCAGCTCTGCCGGATATCGGTAAGGCAGCAGCACCATACAGCACATGCCGTCGTACATCATGCGGACCTCCACGCCCTCCGCCGCCTTCTTTTCCAGAATTTCCAGGATTTCCCCCCACATCACGCCATGGTCCACGATAAAATATTCCATGAAGATAAAACGCTCCGCTGAGAGAAGCTGCCGCTTTAGCTCCGGGAACATGTCATCCCCCAGAGGAAAATACTGCACATCCGTATTCTCGTAGACGGGATACCCGCCGTACTCCTTCACATACCGGGCCAGATTCCGGACCTGCTCATCCGCCTTTTCCAGCCGGAGAGCCGTCCCTTCCTCCTGCTCCAGATACGGCTCCGTCTCCTTCTTTGTCGTTTTCAGACGGCTGTTGATGATTTTCGTCCCAAGCTGAAGCTGGACGAACAGATAAAACAGGGTTCCGAACACCGGAATCACCAGAACCGGAATCATCCACGCCAGCTTAAAGCTGGGATTGGCGTGCTCATTTAAAATATAGATGACAACCAGCGCCGTCAGAACCGTCATTCCTCCGAAGATGTACACCATATATTCATTCAGCCATATAAAACAGGATAACAGAAATCCAAGCTGAATCAGCATGAACAGCACCACAAAGGTAGTCCGTCCAAAAATAATCCGAAAAAGTCCTTTTAATTTTTTCATATCACCATTTCATCATTTCATCATTAAAAATCTAATCCTCCAGCGCCTGCCGGATATCCTCGATTAAGTCATTTACATTCTCAATGCCCACACTGAAACGAATCATGGACGGGTCAACCCCGGCCTCCACAAGCTGCTCGTCGCTTAACTGTCTGTGGGTATGGCTGGCCGGATGAAGGACGCAGGTTCTGGCATCTGCCACATGGGTTGCGATGGAAGCCAGCTTTAACTTATCCATAAATGCTCCGGCTGCCGCTCTTCCGCCCTTTAAGCCAAAGGAGATGACGCCGCAGGTGCCGTCCGGCATATATTTCTGCGCCAGCTCATAGTATTTATCACCAGGCAGGCCCGGATATTTCACCCATGCCACATCCTCGCGGCTCTGCAGATACTGTGCCACCTTCAAAGCATTCTCACAATGGCGCGGCATTCTCACATGAAGGCTTTCCAGACCTGCATTTAACAGAAATGCATTCTGCGGGGACTGGATGGCTCCCAGGTCACGCATCAACTGCGCCGTAGCCTTGGTGATAAAAGCGCCCTTGCCGAACCGCTTGGTATAGGTGATTCCATGGTAGGATTCATCCGGAGTGGTCAGACCCGGATACTTATCCGCATGGGCCTCCCAGTCGAAGTTTCCGCTGTCCACGATGCAGCCGCCTACGGTCATGGCATGTCCGTCCATGTACTTGGTGGTGCTGTGGGTAACGATATCCGCGCCCCACTCAATCGGGCGGCAGTTAATCGGGGTTGCAAAGGTATTGTCCACGATTAACGGAACCCCATGGCTGTGAGCCAGACGGGCAAACTTCTCAATATCCAGAACCACTAATGCCGGATTGGCGATGGTCTCCGCAAACACACACTTGGTATTCGGCTTGAATGCCTTGGCCAGCTCCTCCTCCGGAAGGTCCGGGTCTACCAGGGTGCTCTCGATGCCGAACCGCTTTAAGGTAACGGTCAGCAGATTGGAGGAACCGCCGTAAATGGTAGCGGAACTGACTACATGGTCGCCGGCGGAACAGATGTTAATGATAGAAAAGAAGGTTGCCGCCTGGCCGGAGGAAGTCAGCATCGCAGCCGCGCCGCCCTCCATCTCACAGATTTTTGCTGCAACCGCATCATTGGTCGGGTTCTGCAGACGGGTATAGAAATATCCTTCCGCTTCCAGGTCAAAAAGCTTTCCCATAGCTTCGCTGGTCGCATATTTAAAGGTCGTGCTCTGATAAATCGGAAGCTGTCTTGGTCCGCCGTTCTCCGGCTGCCAGCCTCCCTGGATACAGGTTGTTTCAATCGAACGTTTTTCACTCATAGGTTTTTCCTCCTGATTGTCACAGTAAAATTACAGAAGCCCGGCAGATTCACCGGGCGGCTGCCAACATAAATGTTTCACCTAGTTTAGCACAGTTTCTTCCAAGAAACAACCGTTTGTGAAATCAGAGTTGAAATTTTTTGTTCCTTCTATTATAATGAAATGGATTTTGTTTTTCCATCTGAGGAACAAAAGACACAATCAAAAAAATCAAGAATTGAGGGTTCAATCAATATGACAGATTCTTTCGTACAATGGCTCACCGCTGCCTTAGGCGGTAAAATCTCCGGAGAAGCCATCATCTTTTTAATCTCCATGATTCCGATTCTGGAGCTGAGAGGCGGCCTTCTGGCAGCATCCCCGGCCCTGTTAAATGTGCCGCTGTTAAAAGCCATCCCCATCTGCATCCTGGGAAACCTGATTCCCATTCCCTTTATCCTGCTCTTAATCGAAAAGGTGCTGGACTGGATGGAGCTGGTTCCCGGCTTAAAGAAAATCGCCCTGTGGGTGCGGGCAAAAGCCGACAAGCATAAGGGACAGGTGGAGACATACGGCTTCTGGGGTCTGGTGCTCTTTGTCGGCATCCCCCTTCCCGGAACCGGCGCCTGGACCGGCTCCCTGGTAGCTTCCCTTCTCCACATGAAAATCCGCAAATCCTTCCCGGCAATTCTCATCGGGATTGTGATTGCAACCGTGATTATGTCAGTGCTTTCTTATGGACTTCTGGGGGCGCTGGCGGGGTAATCCCTTTCTTTCAACCAGCGCCGATGGGCGTATAACAGGAAAAAGCGGCAGCCATTTGATGCGCTGCCGCTTTTTCCTGTTCCAATTACTCTTTTCCACTGCCAGACTACGCTTCCGTCTTCTCCTTCGCGAAGCTGATTCCGGGGTCGCCCTTCTTCCGCACCGCGCTCGTCATCTCCAGACCGGTTCCATAATCCAGCTGCTTCGGCTCATATTCCTCATTCTCCCTCTGGCGGGTCATCAGCCGGCTGTCCCAGGTCTTCCACTCCGGAATCTGGTTCCAGGAACGGTTCTCCCAGTAGTAGCCGCGGAACGGGTCTCTGGTCCGGTACATATTGTCCAGAAGAGCCATGTGAAGACGCTTTTTCACTTCCACAAGCTCCTCACCGGTTTCCTCAATCAGGTTCTTCATCTCCTGCGGATCCTCCTGCAGGTCATACAGCTCATCGGAGGTCATCAGATTGATAACCAGCTTGTACCGTCCGTCGAATACGGCACGGAGAGGCTGGTAACCGCCGAAGCCGTCATGGTCCACCTCATACCGTCCAAATTCGGTAAATACATACGCATTGGCACGCTCTCCGGTCTGCAGCTCCTGATAGATGCTGTCCCCCTCAAACATCTTCGGCTTCTCCAGGCCAAAGATATCGAATATCGTCGGCGCAATGTTGATATGGGAAACCGGATTCGAGTCAACCTGACCCTTTCCAAAGCCCTTCACCAGGAACGGAATGTGAGTGATTTCCTCATAGGCCGCCGGACCCTTTCCGGTCAGGGAATGGGAGTACAGCATATCGCCGTGGTCAGAGGTATAGAGAATCACCGCATCCTCCGCATATTCCTCTGCAGCGGACAGCACCCGTCCGATTTCATAATCGGCAAAGGAGTTGCACCCCAGATAATACTTCGGCTGCAGCTTGAAGCCCTCCTTCTCCGCTGCCAGATAGCTCTCTCCCGCCCAGATGCGGTGATGCTCCGGCTTTCCTTCCAGGGTATCCTTCAGATTTTCCTTGTGAGGGAACTCGTATCCCTCATACATGGACCAGAACTCCTTCGGGCAGAGGAATGGTCCGTGAGGCTCATCGTAGGAAACAACCAGGAAATAGGACTCCTCCTGATGGTTTTTCAGGAAATCAATGGCCCGGTTGGAACACCGGTGTCCATAGGTAAAGTCCTCGGTAATCTCATACTGCTCCATGCTCTCCGTCTGTCTGGAACGGTAACGCTCCTCCGGCGTCAGCTCCTCCAGATAATTTCTCATATCGTACCAGATGTCCGGGTCCCACCCCTTGGGAGCCCGTCCCAGCCCGAAATAATCTCCGCCGTCCAGATGCCACTTTCCGATGTAGGCGCTGTGGATTCCCTGGTCGGTCAGCCTCTGTCCGATGCTCTGTACATTGTCCGAAAGGCCCATGCAGTTGCTCCATCCCGCGCAGGAATGCGGATAAGAACCGGTAAAGATAGCCGACCGGGCCGGCTGGCACACCGGCTGTGTGGTATACGCGCTGTCAAACCGGATTCCCTCCTCGGCCAGCTTGTCCAGATTCGGCGTCTTCATATCCGGATGTCCGTAGCAGCCCACCATATCGGTCCGCTGGGTATCCGTCATAATCAAGATGACCTTCTGTTTCTTTTTCTTTGTATCCATCACGTTCTAATTCCCCCTAACTCCCCATAAAAATGGATCTTCCGTCAACTCCAGATATCCCTTTAACCTTCTCCTGAACTCCGTAATCTCCGGATCCTGACAATCTGCTTCGATTTCCCTCGGCGCTAACTGGTACGGATCACTCATGTCATCGTAAAGATATTCCTTCTGAACATCATCCGGATGATATCCATTGGTAATCACATAGGTTTTTGTGTGGGTCTTGATGCCCCGCCATCCATACGCCTTGTGCGTCAGCCCACGGTCGCTGAAGGCTTTGACCATCTCCGCGCCGCCCGGATAGGAGCACAGAAGCATATCCTGCGGACAGTCCGCATCCTCACCGAACATTCCCCGCTTATGGCTGTAGCCCTGGCAGGTCTCCGGCACCGGTAAATCCAAAAGCTCCAGCAAGGTAGGCATGTGATCCGGACTTGCAAAAATCTCCGGATTCTCTCCCGGTTCAATCACACCCTTCTGACGCATCATTAACGGAATGTGAATCGATTCCTCATACCACACATTCTTGCTCATCAGACCCTGGGACCCCATCATGTCGCCGTGGTCGGCAGACAATACCACCAGGGTGTTCTCCTCCAGATGATTCTCCTTCAGATACTGATAAATCCGTGAAAACTGGTCATCGATTCCGTATACCGCAGCAAAATACTGCCGGGTCTGCGTCTCCAGCAGACCGCCCTTCTCCCGCTTCTCCATCGGGACATTGTCACGGTAATGGATTTCCAGATTCTTAAACTTTTCATAATAGCGGTCCGGCACCAGCTCATAAGGAAGATGCGGCGGATTATAAGAGAGGAATAAGGCAAATGGCTCCTCCTTATCCTTTCTCTCCTCCATAAATTCGATGGCCTTGTCGGTTTCAAACTCTGCCGACCATTTGCCGGGACGAATCTGCGTCTCATCATCCATCCAGTAATGCGGGTCCATGTGCTCGTCACAGGCCCCGTAGGACAGCCAGTAGTCAAATCCCTGACGCCGCTCCCCCGGCGGCGTGTAGGCATCCCAGTCCTTCGCACCGGACCTGGGGTGCGGATTGAAATTCTGCTCCGATGCGTCCAGATGCCATTTTCCGATGTAGCCAGTCTGGTATCCGTTCTCCTTTAACACATTTCCGATGCAGATTTCCTGGGGCTTTAACATAATCTTTTCTTCCAGTCCAATCTTGCAGTTGGTCCACATCCCTACGTTAAACGGATATTTTCCGGAAAACAGGGATGCCCGGTGAGGCGAGCAGAGCGGAAAGGTGCTGTACGCATGGGAAAAACACATGCTTTCGGATGCAAACCGGTCCATACAAGGAGTAATCACCTGGTCTGCATGATGACAGCCCACGGCTTCATAGCGCCACTGGTCTGCAAATACATATAACAAATTTGTTTTCTTCATCATTCCATTCCTTTTCTGCCAAATCCGGCTGCAGCGGTTTTCCAAGCCTCCGCCGCAGCCTCTGTTCTTACCAGTACAGTTCCCAGTCCTTTGTCAGACGCACCAGCGCTTCCATATAGAAGTAATCGCCCCAGGTATTGCACTCATCCACACCGCGGTTCTTACAGGTATTTTCCCTGGAAGCTCTTGCATAGGTGCCGTGGAGCAGCAGGCCGTTGGAAACCTTCTCATCCGTATTGGCACAGTGGTCGATCAATGCGCGAAGCATCTTATCGGCTGCTTCCAGATACTTGTCTGCCTTCTCCTTGTCCAGATATTTTGCCATCTCCAGAATGCCGCAGATGGCGACTGCAGACGCAGAGGAATCTCTCGGCTCATCGCTGCCGGTATCAAAATCGAAATCCCAGTACGGAACCAGGTCCTCCGGCAGATGCTCGATAAAGTAATCCGTAACCCGGCAGAACAGGTCGATGTACTCCGGATTTTTCAGATAACGGTAGCTCAGCGCGATGCCGTATACGCCCCAGGACTGGCCTCTTGCCCAGGCGGAATTGTTCCGGTTGCCCTGATGGGTCACTCCAGTGGTTGGTTCTCCCGTTACCATGTCGATGAAGTGGGTGTGATAGGTGGAATTATCCGGCCTTAATACACACTTCATAGCGGTCTTGATGTGATTTTCCGCCTTCTCTGCATAGGACTTATCTCCGGTCACTTCCGTTGCCCAGTAGAGAATCGGAAGATTTAACAGACAGTCGATAATCAGACGATACTCCTTCGCTTCCCCAGGGTTCCCCCATGCCTGCAGGAATCTTCCCACCTCACGGTAACGCTCCGCCAGATGGTCCGCTGCTAAAAGAGCTGCCTTCTTCGCCGTCTCACTTCCGGTTAATTTGTAAGCGGCCACACAGGATAAGCTGTATAAGAATCCCATGTCGTGATGGTTGACATCGATTTTCTCCTCAATCCGCTTTAAAAAACTGTCAACCTGAACCAGCGCGGCTTCCTTAAACGCCTCGTCGCCGGTGTGCTCGTAAGCAAGCCAAATCACTCCGGTCCAGAATCCGGTGGTCCATTCCACGTTTTCTGTAGGCTCATAGAACAGGTGAAAGCTGTTGGAGGACTGGAAATGGTCGGTAAATACCGGCAGGTTTGACTTTACCACCCTGCATGCCCCGTCCAGCGCCTTCTCGGCCATACCCGGTTCTACTCCGGGGTACTTTTTGATGCTTTCGAATGTTTGTGCCATTGCTGTAATCTCCTTCCCAATGATATTACCATTTTAACCCTTAATACCGCTGGCCGCAACACCTTCTACGAAGAATTTCTGGCAGCTTAAGAATACGATAACAACCGGGATTAAGGAACATACGGATGCAGCCATAATCCATGCATAGTCCGCGCCGTACTGGGAGATGAACATCCGGATACCTAACTGGATGGTCTTTAACTCCTTGGTCTTTAAGTAAATGAGTGGTCCCATGAAATCGTTCCACACATTGGTGAAGGTGAAGATGACCAGGGTTGCCATTGCCGGCTTTCCTAACGGGAATACCACCTTGGAGAAAATGCCGTACTCGTTCAGACCGTCAATCCGGGCTGCCTCGCAGAGCTCATCCGGAATGCTGATGTAGAACTGACGCAGCAGGAATACGCCGAACGCGGAGAATGCCTGCATCAGGATCAGACCTAAATGGGTATCATTCAGTCCCATCTTGGAAACCAGGATGAACTGAGGAACCATGTATACCTGCCACGGAATGGCGATGGTGGTTACATACATTAAGAAGATTAAATCTCTTCCCTTGAATTTTGTCTTGGTAAAGCCGTATGCTGCAAAGCAGCTTGTGCATAACTGAATCGTAGTCGTGATAATGGTAAGCTTTGCGGTATTTAAGAAGAAGGTTAACAGCGGAATCTTCTTCCAGATAATCTTGTAGTTGTTCCATTCAAAGGAATCCGGCCACCACTTCATCGGGATGGAGAATACGTCCTTATTCATCTTAAAAGAGGAAATTACCATCCAATAGAACGGAACCAGCATGAAGATGGATAATCCAATCAGTAAAATCACAAGTATGATTTTCGTTGTTTTCTGTTTCGTTGTCATCAGTTTTTCCCCTTTCTTTACATATCCTTTGACCATTTCTTCTCACCCTGGAACTGGATAATGGTAATTACCAGAACCACTGCGAAAAGAATGATTGCGCCTGCACTTGCCGGACCAAACTCCCAGCTTGTGAATGCTTTTTCATAAATATAGTTTACAATGGTCTTCGTCGCATTGCCAGGACCGCCGCCAGTCATAACGTATACCAGATCGAATACCTTGAAGCACTGGATGGTCAGCATGATTAATACGAAGAATGTGGTTGGTGTCAGCATCGGTACGGTGATGTAGCGTAATTTCTGCCATCCGTTTGCGCCGTCAATGCTTGCTGCTTCATAGAGAGAACTGGAGATGCCCTGAAGAGCTGCCAGATAAACAATCATGTAATAGCCCATGTACTTCCACACGGTAACGACTGCTACCGCTACCATCGCCCAGTCGGTGGATACCACCCATCTTGGCGGATTTGCAATGCCGATGAACTTTAAGAATTCATTGACAGGACCGAAATCCGGCTGGAATAACATGTTCCATACCGCGCCGACTGCTACGGTGGAAGCAATGTAAGGGAAGAAGAAGGACGCCCGGTAGAATGCGATTCCCTTGATTTTGGAATTTAACAGTACCGCTAATAATAAGGACAATGCAAGTGTAGGGAGCACGGTCATCAGCGCATACGATACGGTATGCATGAACGCGCCGCGAAACAGGCTGTCACTGAAAATATCCACAAAGTTCTGCAGTCCTACGAATTCCATCGGAGCCTGAGAACCATCCCATTTCATAACACTTAATACGAAAGAGAAAATAACCGGGATAAAGACGAATGTGGTATATCCGATTAAGTTCGGAAGGATAAAAGAATAACCAATCACATTGCTTCGGATTTTTCTCTTGGTCTTTGATGTTAACATGTTACTACCTCCTGTTTATTTTTATAAAAAAGCCGGTCATCGGCCGCTTTTTTCCTGTATTTTGGCGAAAAAAGAGCACCTCCCTGAAAATATGCGTCTTGAGGTGCCCTTTTTCGATCGGTTACACAGATGTCTTACCAGCCCTTAATTTCTGCTACACGCTTATTTAATTCTTCGATACCTTCATCAACGGTATACTCGCCAATTAAAATCATCTCATTTACTTCGTTTAATGGGGTGCGGATTGCTTCAATCTGCGGGTCCAGAGGACGGTCAAATACATAGTGGGTATACTTTAATGCCTCTACATTGCTCTCGCCTTCCGGGAAGTTCTCAGCAGATGCAATCTTCTGTAAGGATGCTTCGGTCTGGATACCGGTAAATACGCCCTGCTCTGCCAGAATCTCGGCTGCTTCTTCGGAAGCTGCAAACTTTAAGAAATCCCAGGATAAATCCGGCTGGTCGGTATATGCGCTGATTGCAACCGGTGTTAAAGCGCCAACGGTGTAGCCGGCCTCGGTATTCTCCGGATGCGGGATGGTTGCTACGCCCCAGTTGAAATCGGTCTCGCCGTCGGTCTGAGACTGCATCATGGTGGCGATGAACCAGGTTCCCATCGGCATCATCGCGCACTGCTGATTCTTAAATACGGAAGAGTAATGGATATTGGCTGTCTTTAAGGTTGCGTAATCCTGGATATAGCCGCCGTCCTGTAATGCCAGGGTTGCTTCATACCATGGCTTTAAGAAGGAGTAATCCTTTTCTACTACGGTGTGCTCGCCGTCCTGTACCGCCCAGTTGGTAACCAGTGCCTGCCAGGTATGGTTGTGCGTGCCGTATACCTTTGCGCTGCCCTCGCCGGAGGTCATCTTTGCTGCCAGGTCCCAGTACTCCTGCCAGGTCATGTCGTTGTCCGGATACTCCACGCCTGCTGCGTCAAATAAGTCCTTATTGTAATATAATACATACCAGTCGTTCCGGTATGGCAGCGCATAGGTGGTATCGTTGTACTTTAACTGCTCTGCCGCGCCATTGTAGATGCTTAAATCAAAGCTGTCCTTCGCGATGAAATCATCAATTGGAAGAAGCTGCTTCTTATCTGCCATCTGAAGCATGGAGCCCATATCCTTTACCCAGATGATGTCCGGATCCGGCTGAGCTGCGGATAAGCTGATTCCCAGAGAGTTGTTGTACTCATCGGCTGCGGTATCGATAATCTTGATTTCCACATTCGGGTTCTTCTCCATGTAGGCATCTACGATTGCCTGGAACTGTGGGGAAGTATCATTATCCCAGGTGGATACGGATAATACCTGCTTGCCGTCCTTGGATGCTTCCGCTGCCTTTGTCTCTTTTCCTGCCTCTGCTGCAGGTGCCTTGTCTGCTGCCTTGTCTCCGCCGCCGCAGGCTGTCATGGAAACCGCCATCACGGATGCCATCGATAATGCTGCCAGTTTCTTTAATCTCATTTTTTAGGTCCTCCCTTGTTTTTTGTTACACTAAGGATAACATGATTTTTTCCGGAATCAAATTAACAATTTTTAGAATTCTGTTACTTTTCCGATATCTTCCCATCTTTTTTTCATCACCTTTCCGAAAAACATATACTTTTCCCATTTTTTTATACTTTTTTCATATTCGAGGGTAATTTCTTGAAATTTTACTAATTTCACAGTATGATAAAGATATCATTTCAGGAGGATTGCTGCAAAATGGACCAGAAAAAGAAAAAATTTCCGAACATCGGTTTCCCGAAAACCTTTCAGTTTAAACTGATTTTATATAATTTCATGGTAATCATCTGCATTGCCGCTACCATCAGCTTCTATAATTATCATTCGTACCGGAACGACGTCATCGCCAATGAGACGAAAAATTCCCAGAACCGGCTGTTTGCCCTTTCCGACCGCATGGAGGTGGCCTACCATGAAATGGTAAACATTATTGTAAACTGCGCGGAGCGCAAATCTCTGTTTTTTGCCTCCTCCTTTGCCAGTGCCGAAAAGCCGCACACGAAATCCATGCAGATTTATGCCTTTAATGTACTCCGTGATTTCTGCGCCATCTCCGGCTACAGCGAGTACATCCACAAGATTACCTTATACTATGATGGAATGGTCCTGCAGAGCGGCACCGCCAACGGCTCCGGCGATGATGTGGAAAATATCATGGGGTCGCCCTGGTTTCCCACCCTGCTGGCCCAGAAGGACAGCAACTACACCCTCTTTCTGGCGGAGAATCCGTTCTCCTTCCAGTCAGCCGGACCTGCAAAAATCCTGCCGCTTCTGCGCCCCTTAAATTACCGCTATCCCACCACGCCGGAGAATTCCTGGATATTCCTTGGGATTTCCCCCAAGCTGTTTTCCGACACCCTGTCCCGGCTGCCCCAGGAGCGGATTCTCTATATCACCACGGCAGACGGCGATGTGCTGGCCTCCTTAAACGGCTCCCGGTACGATATCTCCGGCCCGCTTCGAAACACCCGGCTGGCCATTCCGCTCTCCGGCCAGTTCCAGAGCGAGTTAAATGGAGACGACTGCGTGATTACCTATCAGAAGCAGCAGCCCAGCGGCCTGATTTTTATGGAAGTCCTTCCCGTCAAGGATATGAACATCGACCATATGGTGGTCATCCGCACCATCCTGATTACCTTCTTCTTCTGCATCGCCATCGGACTGATTCTCTCTCTCCTGGTTTCCAGGCAGCTTGGAACGCCGATCAAGCGGCTGACCCGGCGGCTCCAGTGCATCGCTCAGGGAAACTTTGAGCGGGATTACACCATCGAGACCAATGACGAGATTGGAGAAATCGGCAGGCAGATCAACCAGATGTCCGGACAGATTTCGAATCTGATGGAAACCAGAGTCCGGGGAGAAAAGGAGAAGAAGGATCTGGAGATCAAGATGCTCCAGGCCCAGATTAACCCGCATTTCCTGTACAACACCCTGGATTCCATCAAATGGATTGCCACCATGCAGAAGAACAGCGGCATCGTCCAGGTAGTCACCGCCCTCTCCTCCCTGTTAAAAAACATGGCGAAGGGCTTTAACGAAAAGGTAACCCTTAAGCAGGAGCTGGATTTTCTGAATAACTATGTTACCATCGAAAAGATTCGATATATCGAACTGTTTGACGTCGATATCCAGGTGGACAGCGATGCCCTGTATCAGGCAAAGATTATCAAGCTGACCCTGCAGCCACTGGTGGAAAATGCCATCTTCAACGGCATCGAGCCAAGCGGACGGACCGGACTGATCAAGATTCACGCCTGCACAAAGAACAGTGTTCTTTATATATCCGTCACCGATAACGGCATCGGCATCAGCCCGAAAAACATCGAAAAGCTGCTCACCGACACCTCCCGGATTACCAGGAGCAACATGAGTGGAATCGGACTGCCGAACGTGGACCGGAGACTGAAGCTGGTGTACGGAGAAGCCTACGGCGTGACCATCGAAAGCGAGATTGACCAGTACACCACCATCACCGTGGCCCTGCCGCTGGAATTTTAACATTTATAAGGAGAAAAAACCATGTACCGAATTGTACTTGTAGATGATGAGCCTTTAATATTAGCCGGGATTGCTTCCCTTCTGGACTGGGAGGCTTATGACTGCACTATCGTAGGAAAAGCAACCAACGGCCCCACCGCCTTTGAACTGATCAAGGAAACGGAGCCGGATATCGTAATCACAGACATTCGGATGCCGGTGATGGACGGACTGGAGCTGGTCGAAAAATGCAAGGCCGACGGCTGCTCCTTCGCCTTTATCGTCTTAACCAATCTGGAGGAATTCCATCTGGTCCGGAAGGCGCTGGCTCTGGGCGCCTCGGATTATCTGGTTAAGCTGGATTTGAACGAGAGTGCCTTAGCCGAATCCCTGGACCGAGCCAAGGAAGCCGTCAATCTTCTGATGAACCACCGGAACAACCGGATGTTCCATGAGCTGTTAAAGGACAACGAAGGAAATCTGGTGAAAAACTGCTTCCGCCGTCTTCTCCTTACCGGGGAGACGCTGGAGCAGCTTCCGGAGGAAATCCGGGAGCAGTATCCCCGCCCCTTCGTTCTCCTCTTCTCCTTAAGCCCGATCAACATCGGTCTGGGAACGGAGGAGGAGCCTTACGATTTCCACCAGATCAGCCAGCAGATGCTGGATATCTTAGGCGGCATCGCCTCCCGCTTCTTCCTTCATTACTGCCTGCTGGAATACCGGACCGACACCTTCCTTCTTGCCGCCTCCCTCCGCCCGGACGGGGCATTTGATTCCACCCTGAAGGAATTCTGCCCCAAATTAAGCATTGCTCTGAAAACCTACTTCGAGCTGTCCGCCGTCTACGGCATCAGCTCCTTAAAGGATGACCTGTTACAGCTTCCGGAGGGACTGAAGGAGGCGCAGACGGCTCTGGAATACTATTATTTTGATTCCTCCTCCCCGGTGGTCTTCTACCAGGGTCAGAACTATCATGTAAGCCGCGCCCGGAAATTCAACATCAATATGTTTAAAAAGGACCTGTCCTCTGCCTTTACCCAGAATGACAGCCAGAGGCTTAAAGAGGTCTTCGACCAGCTTGTAACCCTGTTTCAGGAAAACCGCCCCGGAAAGGAGCAGGCAACCAGCGCCTGCATCAATATCTACACCTATATGTACTCCTTCTTTGAGACGGAGGACAACAGCTACCAGGATATCTTCCCCTACACCAGCAATATCGCGGAGCAGCTAAACCATTTTAAAAGCCTGTCCGATATTCTGACCTGGCTGGAAACCTTCTGCGGAAAGCTGTGCCGCCTCTTAAATGACCGGAAAACCACCCGGAGCGACATGCTGGTGGAGATGGCCAGGGCCTACATCGAAGAGCATTACCAGGAAAAGCTGACCCTTTCCGACATCTCCGAAAACTTAAACATCAGCGCCGGACATTTAAGCAGCACCTTTAAAAAGCTGACCGGAACCACGCTTTCCGATTACATCGCGGCGGTTAAGATTAACCGCGCCAAGGAGCTGATTGACACCCACCAGTACCTGATGTATGAGATTTCGGATATGCTGGGATTCGATAACCCCTATTATTTCAGCAAGGTATTTAAGAAGGTAACCGGGATTTCCCCCAGAGAACACGAAAACCGATACGCAAAATCTTAACCCGACAGAAAGGATATCTCTTATGCCCCCTATGAATCTTTTAATCAAACCGGCCTCCAGTCTCTGCAACATGAACTGCACCTACTGCTTCTACCATGATGTGGCGGAGAACCGGGAAACCGCTTCCTACGGCATCATGTCGGAGGAAACGCTGGAGCAGGTAATCAAAAAGGCGCTCCGCTATGCGGACAGCGCCTGTCACATCGCCTTCCAGGGCGGAGAGCCCACCGTGGCCGGTCTTCCATTTTTTAAAAAGGCCGTGGAGCTGGCCCGCCACTATAACGAAAAGAAGCTCCCCGTCACCTTCGCCCTTCAGACCAACGGCTATCATCTGGATGATGCGTGGGCAGAATTTTTTGCAGAAAACCACTTTCTGCTTGGCGTCTCCGTGGACGGCACCATCCACACCCACAACGCTTACCGGAAGGATAACGCCGGAAAGGATACCTTCCTGGAGGTGATGAAGTCCATCCAGTGCTTAAAGAAGGCCAAGGTGGACTTTAATATTCTGACGGTAGTCAACCGCAGGACCGCCGCCTCTGCCCGGAAAATCTACGAATATTATCGGAAGATGGATTTTGGCTACCTCCAGTTCATCCCCTGTCTGGACCCGCTGGCGGAGAAGGCCGGCACCTTCGACTTTTCTCTGACGCCGGAGGCTTACGGCCGCTTCCTGTGTGAAATCTTTGACCTGTGGTACGAGGACTGGAAAAGCGGACGCTTCGTCTCCATCCGCATGTTTGACAACTATCTGTCCATCCTCCTCACCGGCCGCGCCGAATCCTGCGATATGAACGGCTTCTGCAGCATCCAGAACGTGGTGGAGGCCGATGGCAGCGTGTATCCCTGCGACTTCTTCGTGCTGGATGAATGGAAGCTCGGAAACCTGAATGAGGTGGACTTTGGCGCCATCCATGAGGAACGAAAAATTTCCGGCTTCCTCTCCCAGGCCAAAGGCCCGGATGAAGAATGCCGGAAATGCACCTGGTTCCCACTGTGCCGGGGCGGCTGCTACCGCCACCGGTTTATGGCTCCTGCGGGCAGTCCGGAACTGTCAGATGGAAGCGCTCCCAGAAATTACTTCTGCCGCTCCTACCAGATGTTTTTCGCTCACAGCATCCGGCGGCTGGAGCAGATTGCGGGAACCCTGTCCGGGAGGCAGTAACCTCAAACCGGAGTAGGTAATACCGAAAGAAAATGCTCGAATTTACAA
>JAUNPZ010000003.1:49559-59580 GCA_030536455.1 Lachnospiraceae bacterium
GCAGTAACCTCAAACCGGAGTAGGTAATACCGAAAGAAAATGCTCGAATTTACAACAAAATCCCTAATGCTGACATACCGGTTTGCAAATGAAAGCAGAGAGTTAATCACAAAAGTGGCCGACTCTCTGTTTCTATGCTTTTTATAGTCAAAATTCTAATTCCTTAGCAATCATCACCTCAATCCCTATTACTTATCTTAATGAATTATCCTGATTTATTTTTATGTTCTTGACTTCCTCCACAGAAAGGCCAACAAATTCTGCAATCTTTTCAAGTCTTATTGTTCCATCTTCCAGCATCTTCTTTGCAACATTTATCATTCCTTCCTTCAACGTCTGATTCCTCATATCTTCCATGGCACGGCACATAATTTCGATACCCTCCTTACTTTCTTTGAAAAATCGTACTCTGGCTGCCAACGTCCCATAATACATGTCCTCTGCGTTTGTGCAGGAAAAATCATGCATTAGTTTTCCGATTGGCGTATCTCCGCGGTAAGCACCATTCACATACAGTATGTGCGAACCGTCCTCAAATCTTTCTCCATTTTCTAAAAAGCACCGCTCAACCGGATAGAGCGGCAGCCCTTTTCCAATTACATCATTCTCTGTGATAAAGATTACCCATGTTTCCGGCAGTCCGTCAAAATCCTCGCCTTTCTTCAAAAGGTTTGCGTCCATCATACTGCTGTTGTATCTTGCCCTTTTTCTCCCTGCTCCTTTATCGGAACGCTGTACTTCCACATTTAGTTTTGCCCCTGTAGCATCGGTTGCAAGAATATCCAGCCGCACGGAACGGTTCAGCAAATTTTCCACAAATACCTGTGTACGAACATCCAGCACTTTCAAATCCGGCTTTTCCAGCACAATCTGCAATACCAGTTCTATGCTTGCCGTATCCCCTTCAAAACACTTAGTTAAAAAATCATCATCCAGCAGTCGAAAACCTCTTAGCCTCTGTAAATCTTCCTGATGTTTCTGGTCCATCTGTTCCGTCACTGTCAAATTTTCCACCTGCTCTCCCTTTCACTTTCGTATCTCCATGGTACCATAAACTGCCTAATCTTTCAAGCTAGGAACCAGCTCATTTCCGACTCCCGGCTCTTGAAGTTTAATTAATCTTGGTTTTCGTCATAGCATCTGCCTCTTTACATGAAATATGCTCTAAATGTCCTTCACTAACCAAGAGAAACTCTCATGATCAAGAAGTCATTCAGAGCATATAACCAGATTCCCTTACTCCACTACCTCCCGGAACCGCTCCTCCACCAGCTCCGGAATCTGATTCTCTAAAAACCGTCCGTATATCTGGCCGCCGCCCTTTAAGTACACGGTCACGCGATACCAGTCATTCCGGGCGGCCAGCTCATTCTTCTGAAAGGCTTCATCCGGGGCAAAGCCCTTCATGACTTCTGCAATCTGCTCCGGGTTCCGAAGGATCAGCGTACTTCCGGTATCCTGGGTATAGAAAAATTCAGTCTCCGCCATTCCGCCCCCAGGTTCTGCGGTGTTCTCCGCCGGAATCGGACTGTCCGCCCATTCCTTGGTCCAGCATGTTACTTCAATCTGGGAAATGTTATGCGCCGCCAGGGAGTCTCCCGGCTTTATGCCGCAGGCTTCCAGCGCGGCTAGGGTCTTCTGGAAGGAGGGATATACGGGATAAAAATACCCATCGTAATAGTAGGAATCCCGCTCCAGATTGCTCCCCCAATTCATTTCCAGCTGTTTTTCATCCTCTTCGGAAATCAGCAGAATCTCACCCACCGGGATCTCCGTCAGCCGTGTTTCAAAAGGAAGGCTCATAAATTCTTCCCGGTAAACTTCGTAAAGCTTCTTTTTCTGCTCCTTGGTTCCTTGAAGAATCTGAATGTCCCGGGCATTTTCCTGATAGCAGAGATTCTCTGCCGCCTCATCCGCCTCCAGCCGCATTCCCGGATACAGAGCCTTCCGGTATTCTTCTTCTCCAAAAACAGCTCCCACCTGCTCCAGCACCGGCTTTAAGTTCACATAGTATTCGCGGAATACCTTCCGGCCGCTGTTTAAGGTGTAGGCAATCGTAATTCTGGTATTCACGCCGTCCTTCCGATACGCCTCTCTCTCCTCATCCTCCAGCTTTATCTGCCGGACACACTCCTCCGCAATCTGGATTACTGCCGGAACATTCTGGATTCTGGCATTGCGGAGGATTTCTTTTTTGCTGCCGCTATAAAATCCTCTGCGGTCCGCCAGATGGGTTACCCAGTCATCCCACCCAAAATTCACGGAAGCGTAGGCTACCTTGCTTTCCTTCGGAATATATTCGTCAAACTTCATCACATCGTACCGGAATCCCAGCACCACTGCCAGAACTGCCGCCATGCAGACGGCCATGGTCTTTTCGTGGCAGAACAGCTTCTTAAAGTCACTGTTGTATATAATTTCGATGACGCAGTGGGAAATCGCTGTTCCCATCACAGCTCCGAATACGGTCCAGCCCAGCGAATCCTGAAGGGAGGAGAAGAAAAAGGCTCCGTACAGGCCAAAGGCCATGACCAGAAGCGCCTTGATCGGCTGCCTGGACCACCAAAAGGCCATAGTCTTTCCCGCCGCCTCCGACGGCCGCTTCTGATACAGAAAGCCGTTTAACGCTCCCAACGCCAGAACCACTGCCAGCATGCAGACCGCACGCTCCACCGTCATCCCGTCCTCCACCGCAGCGGCCACGGCAGAAATCGGAGACAGCTTTGGAAAAGCACGGTTCCACAGCATATCGGAATCGTAATAGTAGGATTTCAGCCAATTGCCGCAGAACACGGTAATCACCCCGCCCAGCGCCGGAAAATATCCAAAGAACACTGCCGTTCCAAGCACCGCCGCCAGCCTGGTTCCCGTCATCATCATGGCCAGAACCACCACCACATAAATCAGCGCATAGGAAAGCATATGGCAGAGAAAGCTTACCGCTGCCGTCCCCAGCAAGGCTCCGGGACGCACCCCGTTCACCATCGCCGCCAGGATGGAGATGGCGATTCCAAGCAGATAAATCACGGCCGGAATCACCAGCCCGGTGGTCATATGAACGGCAAACTGCAGCTTTCTCTGCACCGGAAGGCTGTGGTAAAAGTCTACCTGCTTCCGGTTGTGCAGATAGGAGAAGCTGGAAATTCCCAGCACCACCGCCGTCACCATAAGAATCAGGATAAGAACCGGATAGGAGGAACCAAAGCTCAGCAGCTCCTGCGCCGCCTTCGTCCGTCTTTCCAGTACCATGGTCATGGTAACGTATTCCGTCTGCTTCTCCCTGGGAAGGATCATCGCCATCACCACCGGCATGGCGAAAAAGATGGTCAGGGCAAAGAGCGCAGCCGCCCATGCCTTCCGCTTGATATCCTCCCAGAGAAGTTTAAAGTATAAGTGCCTTGATGTCATAACCGGCCACCTCCGTTTCACTGATAAAGATTTCCTCCAGGGACAATGGGATCAGTTCATAAAACAGCGGCTCATAGGACTCCATCCAGCCGCAGATCTGTTCCTTGCTCCCCCGGACCGTTAAGGTATAGATGCTTCCCGTCTGCTCCGTTCTGGCGATATCCAGCGCCGTCAGGTCCGCCGCCGTCATCCCCGGACGCAGCACACACTGGACCTTATGGAGGTTCAGCTTCATATCATCCAGCTCTCTGGAAAGCAGGATGCCGCCCTTGTGGAGCAGTCCCACATGGTCGCAGATATCCTCCAGCTCCCGCAGGTTGTGGGAGGCGATGATGGGAGTCAGGTTCCGCTCCTCCATGTCGCTGGCAAACAGGCTCTTTACCGTCTGACGCATCACCGGGTCCAGCCCGTCAAAGGTTTCATCGCAGAAGATGTAGTCCGTCCCGGCACAGATGCCGCAGAGAACGGAAACCTGCTTCTTCATGCCCTTGGAAAAGGTCTGGATTTTCCGGTCCTTCTTTAACCCGAAGCTGTCTAACAGATGATAGAACCGTTTCGTATCAAAATCCGGGTAGAGGCAGCAGTAAAACTGCATCAGCTCCTG
Source organism: Lachnospiraceae bacterium (assembly GCA_030536455.1). GTDB lineage: Bacteria > Bacillota > Clostridia > Lachnospirales > Lachnospiraceae > Caccovicinus. The sequence goes on from JAUNPZ010000003.1 coordinate 53,572, forward strand.
AGGCGTGCTGTTCGGAAAAAAATGCTGGTCATCCGAGATATAGAAAAATCTTGATTTCACCTTCGGGTTCTCCCAGATTCCCTCCCCGTCTATGGTAATGCTTCCTTCATCCGGCTTCAAGATACCGCTGGCCATCCGAAGAAAGGTGCTCTTTCCGGAACCATTGGTTCCGATCAGGCCGAACACACAGCCATCCTTGATTTCCGCCGTGATATGGTCCACTGCCGTAATATCTTCAAAGCGTTTCGTCAAATTCTCCGCTCTAATCAAGATTCCTCTCCTCCTTCTTCCTGTTTTCATCCGGGCCCTGCTGCGCGAGAATCTCTATGGTCATCTCGTGGAGCATGGACTGGACTGCCTGTTCCATCTCCTCCTGTGAGATTCCCAGGGAATGTCCCTCCTTCACCTTCTGACCGAACTGCTCCATCCACTGCGCCCGCTTCTCTTCTAAAAGCACCGCCGTATCCGCCACAAAGCTTCCCTTTCCCTTCACCGTGTAGATATATCCCTGGCGCTCCAGCTCGCTGTAGGCCCGCTGCATGGTGTTGGGATTAATGGAGAGCTGCATGGCCTGGCTCCGCACAGAGGGCATCTGCATATCCGGCGGAAGGATTCCCTTTAAAATCAGCTCCTGAAACCGCTGGACAATCTGCTCATACAGCGGCCTTCGGTCCTTATAATCCAATACAATCATCGATTCCGGCTCCTTTCTGCCTCTTTCCCGCGCATCCGGCATCGCTGCCTTTCCGGGGAATCGGCTGTATGAAATGTTTTAACTGTATTAACATTATTAATACAGTTATGTTATCAAAAAGAAACAGCCCTGTCAAGAGCTGTTTCTTACGATTTTCTGATTTATGACTTTCCATCCAGCACATAGGCCTCCAGAAGCCGCAGGGTATTTAAGATTCCTTTTTCATGGGTACGCTCTACCCCGTGGGATGCGCTGACACCCTGGCCGATTAACGCGCCGCGGATGTTGCTGCCGCCCCGAAGGGCTGCCGACACGTCGCTGCCATAATGTGGGAACACATCCACCACATAACCGATTCCATGCTCCTTCGCCAGCTCAATCAACCGGTTGGTCATGTCAAAGTCATAAGGCGTGGAGGAATCCCTCGCGCAGATGGACACCTTGTATTCGCTTCCATTCAGGTCATCTCCCACCGCTCCCATGTCAATGGCCAGAAGCTCCTCGATCTCCTCCGGAATCCAGGAACAGCCATGGCCGATTTCCTCAAAATTGCTGATTAAGATCTTCAGGGTATTCTCCGGCGTCAGCCCTTCCTCATGGAACCGCTTTAACATGCCTAAAAGCACCGCCACAGAAGCCTTGTCATCCAGGTGGCGGGACTTGATGAAGCCGCTCTCCGTGTGGACGAACTTCGGGTCGAAGCTGACATAATCTCCCGCTCCGATTCCCAGCGCCAGCACATCCTCCGCGGTGGAAACCTCCTCATCCAGCCGTACCTCCATGTTGGCTTCCTTCCGTTCCAGGGTCCTGGCATCGTCAAATACATGAACCGACGGCGCTTTCGTCTGGATGGTTCCGGTAAAGCTCCTGCCGTCTCTGGTAAGGATCCGGCAGTAGGCGCCCTCCACCGACTCCATCATAAAACCGCCCACGGAGACCAGCGCCAGGGTGCCGTCCCTCCGCACGGAACGGACCATAGCGCCCAGGGTATCCACATGGGCCGAAAGGCCGGTTACCCGGCTCTTCTTTCCCGGAACCGTGATAATCAGGCCGCCCTTCCGGTTATATTCGCTGGAAAAACCGAATCGACCGGCCTCCTGCTCCACCAGGCTCATCACCGCTTTGGTGTACCCGGACGGACTTGGCGTGTTCACCAGCTTTTCCAGAATCTCAATCACATAGCATAATCGCTGATTTTCCATTCCATTTTCTCCAATCTTTTGCATCACACAGGTTTCCTGCTTCACACAATTTCACTGCTTCATACATTCTCACTGCTTCGCAAAACGCATTCCGTTTTAATCCTTCAGCGGATTTCCTTCTCCATCCGTATCGATTTTTCCGGCGAGAATCATGATTCCCTCTACCAGCGCCCAGATACAGATTCCCAGATTGCCAAACAGCGAGATTCCTACTGTACAGCAGGAAAGCAGCAGGCAGACGGAGGATACCACGCACTGGATGATTGCCTTCGTCGTATAGCCCAGATAGAAATTATGAACGCCGAAGCCGCCCAGGAAAAGCGCAAAAAGTCCGGCCGCTACCCTGGATTTCGGTTCCCTGGGAGCCTTGAATTCAAATCCGCAGCGGACGCAGACTGCCGCGTTCGGATTTACCGCTGCTCCGCAGTTCGGACAAAAGCTGTTTCCCGTATTCGCCTTGGCTCCGCAGCCGGCGCAGAATTTCTCATATTCGGCCATGCCATGGCCGCAGTTTCTACAATACATACCATTCCTCCTCGTTTTTCTATGTCCGGTTTCCCTTCTCCCAGTATGCTTTCGTCTCCTTCACCACCACACTGCTCAAGGCCAGGATGGCAACCAGATTCGGAAGCGCCATCAGCGCGTTAAAGATATCCGCAATGGTCCACACGGCTTCTACCGTCATGAACGGGCCGATAAAAATCGCCGCAATATATAACACCCGGTAAATCATCACCGCTCTCCGGTTCCGGTCAGACAGATATTCCAGACATCGTTCTCCATAGTAGTTCCATCCAATTATAGTCGTAAATGCAAAGAAAATCAAGCACAGCATCAGCAGAAAGGAGCTGGCTGCAGCCGGAAGGGGCAGTCCCATCTGAAAGGCTCTGGTTGTGACCGCCACGCCCTCCAGCCCGGCCAGATGGGAATCCGTCAGTACGATAGTCAGTCCGGTCATGGTGCAGATGACGATGGTATCAATAAAGGTTCCGGTCATGGAAACCAGTCCCTGTCTCACCGGCTCCTTCGTCTGGGCAGCCGCCGCCGCAATGGGCGCGCTTCCCAGTCCGGCCTCATTGGAGAAGATACCTCTGGCGATTCCCTTCTGCATGGCCAGAAGGATGGAGCCAAGCGCTCCTCCGGCAGCCGCCCGCAGGCCGAAGGCGCTCTCCAGAATGGTCAGAAAGGCCGCCGGAATCCTGTCTGCATTTAAAACCAGAATCACCACACAGGCAATCACATAAAATACTGCCATGAACGGCACCACCACTTCCGACACCTTTGCAATCCGCTTGATGCCTCCCAACACCACCAGTGCCACACAGACCGTCAGAATCAGGCCGGAAATCACCACTGCGATGGAATAGGACCGTCCAAACAGGGAAATCACATGAGCCTTTTCCCCATCAAAAAAATCTCCAACCGCCGCCGTGATTCCATTTACCTGGGTGAAGGTTCCGATTCCCAGAAGACCCACTCCGGCGCCGAAAAATGCAAAAATCTTTCCCAGCCACCGCCAGTTCTTCCCCATGCCGTTCTCGATATAATAAAAGGGTCCGCCCAGCACATGGCCGTCGCTGTCGATGGTCCGGTACCGGATGGCCAGCACGCCCTCCGCGTACTTGGTGGCCATGCCGAAAAACGCTGCAATCCACATCCAGAACAGAGCGCCCGGTCCGCCGGACACAATGGCCGTGGCCACGCCTACGATATTGCCGGTTCCGATGGTGGCCGACAATGCGGTACAGAGCGCCGCAAAGCTGCTTACCTCTCCATGCCCCTCCTCCTCATTCTTCACCATATACTTTAAGGCAATGGGAAGACGGCGGATCTGCATTCCCTTTAAACGGACGGTCAGGAAGATTCCCGTGGCCAGGATCAGCACGATCAGCGGGACGCCCCATACAAAATCATCAAACTTCTTTAAACATACACTTGCCATCTCTAACATCTTTTTTTCTTTTCCTCCAGATTTGCATGATTCTGCGGCCTTCCTCTTCGTCCGGTCCGCTTTCTTTTTCGCAAACAAAAAAGAAGTTCAGCATCTGCATCTGCAGACGGAACCTCTTAAAGAGTAATCCAAAAGACTTTTTTCACACAACACGGTGCTCTGTCCTTTTGCCTGAGAGATTAGCAGGAATCCATCTCCTGCCGTACACCTTCGGCGCTCTTCTTTGAGACTCTCCAGAGTTTGCTGGTTTACCAAAAGAGATTAACACATCCGCTTATAAATTGCAAGTACTTTATTCAAATTATTAATAAATGTGCAGGACTTTTCTCTTTTCAATTTTCCAGTTTTGAGATAAGATAGATGTGTTTTCAAAATATTCTAAAGTAATATCAATCATCATGGAGGTACTTAAGAGATGAAATCATCTGCTCAAAATTTAACGAGCGGCTCCTTGTGGAGGCAAATTCTTGTTTTCAGTATTCCGCTGATGCTTTCCAACCTGCTGCAGGTCCTTTTTAACATGTCCGACATTGCCGTGGTGGGACACTTTGCCGGTTCCATGGCACTTGGCTCTGTGGGCTCCACCACCACCCTGGTCACCATGTTCACCGGATTTTTAATCGGTCTGTCCGGCGGAATCAACGTGCTCACCGCCCTTTACCTGGGAGCGCGGAATAAAAAATCCACCTCGGACATCGTCCACTCCGCCGCCGTCATCAGCCTGACTGCCGGACTCCTGCTCTTTCTGGCCGGCTTCACCTTTTCCCGCCAGATTCTTCTCCTGCTGAACACCAAGGAGGAGCTGATAGAGGGTGCGGTGCTTTACATACGAATTTATTTTCTCGGCATGCCGGCCCTGGCCATGTATAATTTCGGCAACGCAGTGTTCAGCGCCGCCGGAGATACCAGGCGTCCCCTTCTCTATCTGTCCATCGCAGGCGTGCTGAACGTGTTTTTGAACCTGTTCTTCGTCATCGTATGGAACATGGGTGCCGCCGGAGTCGGCGCCGCCAGCGCCATCTCCCAGTATGTATCCGCATTCCTGATCATCCGGGATCTGCTTGCCAGCAAGGATATCTTCCAGCTTCGGCTTTCCTCCCTGCGTCTGCATCCGTCAAGCGCCCGCGACATCCTGCGCATCGGCATTCCCTGCGGCCTGCAGAACTCTATTTTTGCCATCGCCAACCTGTTTATCCAGCTTGGCGTCAATTCCTTCAGCGCCATCATGGTTGCCGGAAATTCCGCTGCGGCAAATTCCGATGCCCTGATTTACGATGTGATGGCCGCCTTTTACACAGCCTGCGCCAGCTTCATGAGCCAGAACTACGGAGCCAAGAAACCGGAACGGGTGATGAAGAGCTATGTGGTAAGCCTTACCTATTCCTTCGGCGCCGGAATCCTCCTTGGCGGACTTTTAATTCTCTTCGGAGAACCATTTTTATCTCTTTTCACCAGCGACCCGGAGGTGATTGCTGCCGGAATGAAGCGCCTTACCATCATGGGCTTCTCCTACGGAGTATCCGCTTTCATGGACTGTACCATTGCGGCTTCAAGAGCGCTGGGCAAGAGCGTGGTTCCTACGATTATCGTAATCCTCGGCTCCTGCGTCTTCCGTGTCGCATGGGTTTACACCATATTTGCCTGGTATAAAACCATCCCGTCCCTGTATCTGCTCTACATCTTTTCCTGGACGATTACCGCGGCAGCCGAAATCATCTACTTCCGCCGGGTGTACCGGAAAACGGTGTCGCAGATGGCATAATCCCCTCGTTGGAACGTGCGCCCACCGGGCGCACCTGCCTATAGAAAAAAAAGCCCCCAGGATTTCTCCTGGGGGCCATTTTTACGCTTGGTCACAATGTTGGATTAGTCAGCCTTATGCAGGTCTACTAACTTCTTTAAGTACTCGTATCTTGCCTCAGATTCGCTCTGGTTCTTTGCGAACAGCTTAGCTGCTCTCTCAGGATTCTTCATGGATAAGGACAGGTAACGAACCTCACCCTTTAAGTAATCCTGATATCCTTCCATCTTCGGCTCCTTGCTGTCTAAGGAGAACTTGTTCTCTGCAGCAGGATTGAAGCGGAACAGATGCCAGTAACCACACTCAACAGCCAGCTTCTCCTCGGTCTGAGCCTTAGCCATACCCTTCTTAATACCATGGT
>JAUNPZ010000228.1 GCA_030536455.1 Lachnospiraceae bacterium
TCGTGGTAACGCCGCAGATGATGCCCATGTCATTGGCCGCCTTGATTTCTTCTACGTTTGCTGTATCAATAAAAAATCTCATTTGTTTTATCCTCCTGTTTTCATTTTCAAAATATGATCTGCACACGCTTTGTCTGCTATTGATATTTTATCACGTTTTTGCTTTAAAGTGCAACACCATCTGAAATTATCCGTCTGTTTTTTCAGGCTTATATTCCTTACGCAAATGGATTCTCCGTCGGATACCGCATGTCCTTCGGCTGGTTGAAGCCAATCTCCTCCACACCCAGATACTTGAATACTTCAAAGAGCGCCTTTCCGTAATGTCCGAAGGCAACGGCGCCGTGATGCGGGAAGTTCTTTTCAATCAGCACATGACGGTAGAAGCGTCCCATCTCCGGAATGGCAAATACACCGATTGCGCCGAAGGAGCGGGTTGCTACCGGAAGCACCTCTCCCTGTGCCACATAAGCCCGCAGCTTACAGTCAGCCGTACTCTGAAGACGGAAGAAGGTGATGTCGCCCGGTAAAATATCTCCCTCTAAGGTGCCCTGGGTTACTTCCTCCGGAAGCGCTCTTGCCATGATCATCTGATACTTCATCGAGCAGAAGGACAGCTTCTTGGAGCTGGTATTGCCGCAGTGGAAGCCCATGAAGGTATCCTTGTGGGTGTAATCAAATTTCCCACGGATATCTTCCTCATACATATCAGCCGGAACGGTGTTGTTGATATCCAGCAGAGTCACCACGTCCTTGCTTACGCAGGTTCCGATAAATTCGCTTAATGCGCCGTAGATATCCACCTCACAGGAAACCGGGATACCCATGCCGGTCAGGCGGCTGTTGACATAACATGGAACGAATCCGAACTGGGTCTGGAAGGCCGGCCAGCATTTGCCTGCGATTGCTACATATTTACGGTATCCACGATGTTCCTCCACCCAGTCTAACAAAGTCAGCTCATACTGTGCCAGCTTCGGAAGAATCTCCGGCTTTAAGTTGCCTTCGCCAAGTTCATTCTCCATATCCTTTACTACATCCGGGATTCTCGGATCATTTGCATGCTTGTTGAATGCTTCAAACAAATCCAGTTCGGAGTTCTCCTCAATCTCAACGCCCAGGTTGTAAAGCTGCTTGATCGGCGCATTGCATGCCAGGAAGTTTAACGGACGCGGGCCGAAGCTGATAATCTTTAAGCTGGATAAACCAACCAGAGCTCTTGCAACCGGCAGGAACTCTTCAATCATATCTGCACATTCCTCTGCGGTTCCCACCGGATATTCCGGGATATACGCCTTGATATTGCGCAGCTTTAAATTATAGCTTGCATTTAACATACCGCAGTAAGCATCGCCACGGCCCTGGGTCAGACTGCTGCCGCTCTCCTCTGCCGCTGCCACGAACATCACCGGGCCGTCAAAATGCTTTGCGAGCAGGGTTTCGGAAATCTCCGGTCCGAAGTTTCCAAGATAAACCACCAGAGCGCTGCAGCCTGCCGCCTTCACATCCTCCAGGGCCTGTACCATGTGGATTTCACTCTCCACGATACAGATTGGGCACTCGTAGATATCCGCTGCATCATATTTCTTTGCATACGCCTCCACTAACGCTTTTCTCCGGTTTACCGATAAGGATTCCGGGAAACAGTCTCTGCTGACTGCCACGATTCCGACTTTTAATTCTGGTAAATTGTTCATACTTCGTTTCCTCCTGAATTTTCTCTGACACGCGCCGGAAGAATCTTTCCGGCACGTTCCTCCTTGTGAACCGCTGTATGCCGGACTGCTTTTTACAGAGCGGCCAGCTCTTTATAATCTTCCTTTAAATCCCGGTACAGCTTTT
>JAUNPZ010000229.1 GCA_030536455.1 Lachnospiraceae bacterium
AAAAGTCATCACATTTTTACATGGGAAAAGCTGGGCGACATCAAGGAAGGCCGCGGGGATTTGGGAGATTTGGTTCCGGTCTCTGTCTACCGGCTTTTGGAGTATTCCATGAACCATGTGCTGGCTCAGGAATATGGGGAGGAACAGGCCAACGAACTGTTCCGGAAGGCCGGCTACCTGGCAGGCCGGGAATTCGCCCACCATGTCTTGGAGCTGGACGCTCCGTTAAACCATTTTGTCTCCCAGCTTCAGCAGGTTCTGAAGGATTTAAAAATCGGGATTCTCCGAATCGAATGCATGGATGAGGAGGACGGCTCCATCGTCCTGACCGTTGCCCAGGATTTGGACTGCAGCGGACTTCCGCCAACCAATGAGGTGGTATGCAATTACGACGAGGGTTTTCTCTCCGGTGTTCTGGAAAGCTACACGAAGAAGCCTTATCAGGTGCGTGAAATCGACTGCTGGGCTTCCGGCGACCGTGTCTGCCGTTTCCGCTGCATCCGGGAGGATTAATTTATCGGGAGTTTTTTATGGATCAAAATGCTGAAATCTTACTGCAGTATCTGAAAAATATGCTGTATCATCCGGACCAGGCCCAGCTGGACCTTTCCGAACTTTCCCCGGATTTCCATACGCTGGGGCTGGGGATGAAATTTTTAAATGACTGCATACAGGAAAAACGTGCTTTCGAGAACGACCTGGCGCGCGGCATCCTTTCCCATGAGCCGCCCGGCCCGGATAATGCGCTGGCCCACTCCTCCAAGATGCTGCAGGCTTCGCTCCGCCACCTTCAGTGGCAGACCAGACAGGTGGCAAAGGGGGACTACAGCCAGCGTGTGGATTTCATGGGGGAATTCTCCCAGGATTTTAACACGATGATTACACAGCTCGCCGAGCGGCGGGACAACCTGATTGCAGAAAAAAAGAAAATCGAGGAAAAGAATCGGGAAGCCCGGAAGAATCTGGAGCTGATGCTTGCTCTGGCAAACTATACCAACTACATGATATTTATTTTTGCCGAGCCGAGCCGGAAGGTCATCTTTATGAACCGCATCGCCCAGTATCTCCAAACGGCTAATCCGGAAGAGTTTCAGCTTCTGGAGACCCAGCTTCAAAGTCATCCCTCCCATGCACCGGAAAGCTCCGAGATTTGGGAGTCGCAGATTCCGGTTTCCGGCTCCATCTGCTCCTATTACACCATCGAATCTTTTCCCATATCCTGGGAGAACGAGCTTGCCACCGCCCATATCGTCATTGACGATACGGAGCGCCGGAAAAAGGAGCACCTGATCTACACGCTGGCCTACATCGACCCGCTGACCGGACTTCCAAACCGCCGCTTCGCCATGGATCAGATGGAGGGCTGGATACAGAACGGCATTCCCTTCCTGCTGTCCTTCATCGACGTGGATTATCTGAAATACTGCAATGATACCTTCGGTCACGGAACCGGTGACCAGTACTTAAAGGATACCGCCGGTCTTCTAAAGACCATGCACGGCAATCTGTGCCGGATTGGGGGCGACGAGTTCTATCTGCTGAGTCCTGACATGGATTTAGAGACCCATGACCACACCTTATCCTCCCTCCGGGACCTGTTCCTCTCCCAGAAGGATGTCTCTTATCCAAAAAGCTTCAGCTTCGCCACCGTAGCCGTCCCGTCCTCTCCGGAAAAGCCGCTGAGTGCTTACATCCAGCAGGCCGACGAAAAACTGAGGACCTACAAAGCTGCCCATCGAAAGGACTTATCTGACCTGGTATACCGGGATGACCGTATCTGACCGCCGTCATCCTGGTTTTTTAATTTTCTTTCCGGCAAAATAAAAAGCCT
>JAUNPZ010000089.1 GCA_030536455.1 Lachnospiraceae bacterium
TCAAAGCCCTTCAGCCGGATATAATCCTTAATCAGCACGGCCATCTGCTCGAATTCCAGCCGGCTGGAGTTGATCGGCAGGTCATAATACTCCATATTCATCCAGTCCCGTCCGGCAAAGTAGCGGTAATACTCCTTCCGCTCCTTGTCAATGCGCTTAATCCGCTTCAGCGCCTCCTTCTCATCGACCTTGTCCACATCCACGACGCGGCGCACACGGGCTTCCAGATTTCCGTATACGAAGACCCGGATCAGCTCATCCAGATAATTCTCCTGCTCCAGAACGTAGTCCGCGCATCGGCCTGCGAATATGCAGGTTTCCTCCGCCGCCAGCTTGCGGATGACATCCGACTGGAACCGGAACAGATTCTCCGGGGTGGTCAGATTCGCATCGCTCTTCGGAACCGACAAATCCGGCTTCATCTCCTTCACAATGCGGAATAATAAATTATTCCCCGCCTTCTCATCGGCCAGACGGAAATACTGCTCACCGATGGCGCTGGTTTCCGAGGTCATCTTTAATATCTCTTCATCGTAAAAATGAATCCCCAGCTCCTTCGCCAGCATCTTTCCCACGGTACGTCCGCCGCTTCCGTACTGTCTTCCTATCGTAATAATAAAATGCTTCTTATCCATAATTTCCTCCTCCTTTATGCCTTGCTTTTCTGTCTTCTTTTTCTATTTTACCACAAACCAGCGGCAATTTACAGCATTTCAGCCCACATTCTTTTTCGTTCTTTCCGGCCCTCCGGGTTCTGCACTCACGCCTTCCAGAACCCTTCCGCATTCAGAAAGCTCAGAATCCCATGGGGAATCCCCAGTCCGCTCTCCTGTATCTGGATAAAGGCTTTCATGACCCGGCTGATTTCTTCTCTGCTGACCGGCGCAAGCTGATTGGCCAGTATAGTGGTCAGGACAATCAGCACAATCCGGGCCGTTTCGTCCGGATACTCACAGCGGATGCTTCCTTCTAAAATCCCCTGTCGGATGATGTCTGACAGAATCGGCTCAAGCTTGGTGATGATCATTCTGGCATAGTTCTGATAAATCAAGGCTCCCTGCTGCAGCTCGTTAAAGGTGCCGATTACCTCCTCCTGATGATGCAGCACCAGCGAAGAATCCAGGCAGGCCCGGTAGATGATTTCCATCTTCTGGAACGCATCCATCCCCCCGGCGGCCGCCAGCTCCTTTCCCCCGTCCAGAACTCTGGAGTAGGAACGCTCAATCACCGCCTCCAGGATATCATTTTTCGAGGAAAAATAATAATAAATGCTTCCCTTCCCGATTCCGGCCTTCTGGGCAATCTCGCTGACCGAGATACTCTGCACATTCGCGGTCAGCATCAGCTCCTGCATGGCATCCAGAATCAGATCTCGTTTCTTTGCACTTTGCATAAATAACCTCACTGTAATCCCATGGCCGCAGGATCAATCTCCGTATAACCCTCTAAATCCGGCACGGTAATCTCCACCGCCTGTCCCGGGTTGTGATACACGATATCGGAATCCATATCCAGACGGATGGTTTCTCCCTGCGCTGTCATATCCATGACCAGCTTCATCTTCGTGCTGGTATAATATCCCTCTTTATTCACAACCGACTCTCCGCTTGCTGACTGAAACTGATAGCTAATTCCCGCTTCCTCCAGCCCCGGCATATTCACGGATTTCAGTACGTCCTGCATATAGGCATCCATCTTTTCCCCATCCAGGGTATACTTAAGAATCCGGCTGTCCCCATCCTTCTCTGCCTCGATTTCCGACAGATAAGAGGAATCGGCAGCCATACCTCCGGTACTCTGCTGAATCTGCTGAATCATCTGCTGCAGGTCCATCGGATACTTAATCTTCTGTCCCATGGTTTCCATGTAGTAATATCCATCTGCATAATACATGCTCATGTCCATGGTCTGTCCCAGCACCTCCGTGGTTCCTTCCGCCGTATAGGTAAGCTGTTCGGTATTCACACCCTTCATCTTCATGTCCATCGTGGTTTTCATGTTCATGATTTCCTCACCCTGGGATATCTTCATATCCGTAACGGTAGAGGCCTCCAGCTCCGTCAGCTCTGCATTCTTCTTCACTGCCTCGTCATAAATCTCCCTGGGGTCCTTCCGGCTGCAGCCGGACAGCGATGCGGCAAGCATCATCATACTAAGTAAAATCGCAAGAATTCGTTTCATTTTGTCCTCCTTTTTAAATTTTTACAACTGGTTTTGTTCCTAAGCTACCGCCCAAACAGCTTTCCCAGCGGCCGGACGATATTGGCCAGATCCGTAATGGCTCCGTTCAGCGCCTCGAAATCGATGGAATTCAGCTTATCCACTGCGGTCTGGATGCTGGACTCGCTGGTCACCACCAGCTCATCCACATTCTGGATCATCTGCGGCAGGTCCGCTTCTGCCAGCTCCTCCGTGATTACCTGGATGTTCGTCACCGAAACCTGGATATCGTCCAGAAGACGGTTCACCCTCGGCGTCAGAACCCAGGCCGTATAAAGAACCACGCACAGCACCAGGATACTGGCCAGCGCGGTAATCTGGCTCATGCGGTACTGCTTTCTGGCGTATTTTTCCTGCCCCGCATTGGATTTTTCCAGCTTCTCCATAATCTGCTGGAACTCTTCCGCTGAAAGATTGATCTGCGTCCCCACTTCCCTCTTCTCCGCCATAAGAGACTCCTTTCCTGTCTTGTTTTCCAATCATTTTTCTATCTATTTTATATATCATATTACACAATTTTCTGATTATTGTATATGCCATTTTGCAAAAAAGAAGAAATTTTTTTAAATAACGGTAATTTTCCTGTTGACAAATGCCCGCAGAAGGATTAAGATATGACTCAATAAAACAAACCGTTGAGAAAGAGGAGTAAGCTTTCAGGCAAAATCACAGAGAGCCGCAGGTGGTGGGATTGCGGTATGGCGCGGATTGCTGAATGGACTTTCGAGGGCAGTTTTGAAGAAAGGACGCTTCGTGTATCGAAGGATACCCGGATTCGTTCTTACAGTAGGAACTGACGGACTTCCGCAGCCGTTACCACTGCGGCGCATATGTTGGTATGTGAGAGATGATTTTTTTGTATCGGACCGGAAGCTTCCCCGATAGGAAAAGATTAAATTGAGTGGCACCGCGAATTGATTTCGCCTCAAGGATAACAGAAGTTGTCCCTGGGGCGTTTTTTATTTTCCGAAATCATTTTCCTGCACCCCTTCTCTCCCCCGGCAGACTTTACTTGATTTACTCAAAAAATGAAAATCTGGAGGAAAACAAAATGAAAAAGAATTTATCAATCCTGATGGCAGCAGCCATGACTATGAGCGTATTAACCGGATGTGTGACCGTAGAACCAAAGGAAACCACCGCTGCTTCTTCGGAAGCCTCCACCACCGCCGCCCAGACCGCACCGGCAGAGGGCCAGACAGAAGCCCAGGCAGACAACTCTGCCGCCCAGGCCGCGGACGTTTCCTACACCATCGGCATCGGCCAGTTTGCGGAGCACGGCTCCTTAGATAACTGCCGGGAGGGCTTCCTGGCCGGTCTTTCCGAGGAAGGCATCGAGGAGGGAAAGAACCTGACCGTTCTCTTTGAGAATGCCCAGGCGGACGGCGGCACCTCCAGTCAGATTGCCACCAGCTTCGCCGCAAAGGATGTGGACCTGATGTGCGGCATCGCCACCCCGATGGCCCAGAGCCTTTACAGCGTAGCGATGAAGACGGATATCCCGGTTATCTACACCGCCGTTACCGACCCGGTGGCCGCGGAGCTGGCCCAGGCAGACGGTACCCCGGCCGGAAACATCACCGGAACCAGCGACAAGCTTCCCATCGAGCAGCAGCTTGACATGATTCGCCAGATTCTCCCGGAGGCGGACACCATCGGCATCCTGTATACCACCAGTGAGGTAAATTCCCAGTCTGCGGTAGCCGAATATAAGGAGCTGGCCGGAAAGTATGATTTCACCATCGTAGAAAGCGGCATCTCCTCCTCGGCAGATATCCCGCTGGCGGCCGACGCCCTTCTGGAAAAAGTAGACTGCATCACCAATCTGACCGACAACACGGTGGTTGCTTCTCTCCCGATTGTCCTGGACAAGGCCGCAAAGAAAAACATTCCGGTATTCGGAAGCGAGATTGAGCAGGTAAAGATCGGCTGTCTGGCCGCTATGGGCTTAGACTACATCGACCTTGGAAAGCAGACCGGACGGATGGCCGCCAAGGTTTTAAAGGGAGAGGCAAAGGCATCTGAGATGAATTTCGAAGTCATTGAAGAAGCAGCTTTCTATGGAAATACCAAGGTGGCCGAAAATTTAGGCATCACCTTCCCGGAAAGCTTATCCACCTCGGCAAAAGAGCTGTTCTCTGATATCACACAGTAAGGGAGATTATTATGTTCACCATATTACTCGGCGTACTCGAAGAAGGCCTGGTCTATGCCATCATGGCTCTGGGCGTTTACATCACCTATAAAATACTGGATTTTCCGGACCTTTCCGTGGACTCCACCTTTCCGATGGGGGCAGCCATCACTGCGGTTGCCATCCTCGCCGGAACGTCTCCGGCGCTGACGCTGGCCTTAAGCTTTCTGGCCGGCGCGGCGGCCGGCTGCGTCACCGGACTGATTCATGTAAAACTAAAGGTCCGCGACCTGCTGTCCGGCATCATCGTGATGACCGCCCTTTATTCCATCAATCTCCGGATAGCCGGGAAGGCCAATCTTCCCATCTTCAGCCAGAAAACCATCTTTGATAATGACGTTTTAAACCGGCTTCTGCCGGAGGCGCTGAAGCCCTATGCCGTTCTTCTGGTTCTGGCTCTCATCGTCCTCCTCTGCAAGGTCCTGCTGGATTTATACTTAAAAACCAAATCCGGCTACCTGCTGCGGGCCGCCGGGGACAATGAGGTGCTGGTCACCTCCTTAGCCAAGGACAAGGGCATGGTAAAGATTCTCGGTCTTGCCATCGCAAATGGCTTCGCCGCCCTGGCCGGTTCCATCTACTGCCAGCAAAAGGGATTTTTCGAAATTTCCATGGGAACGGGAACCATCGTCATCGGCCTGGCAAATGTTATCATCGGAACCCAGCTTTTTAAGCGTTTTTCCTTTGTAAAATCCACCACGGCGGTCATCCTGGGTTCCATCCTCTATAAGCTCTGTGTCTCCCTGGCTTTGGCGCTGGGCGAAATCCACATCGGCCGGGTTACCATCACCCTCCCGATTGTTCCTTCCGACTTGAAGCTGATTACCTCGATTCTGTTCTTAATCATCCTGATTGCCGGAAACCAGACTGCAAAGAAAGGAAAAAAGAATGCTTGAATTACAACAGATTGGAAAATATTATAATACCGGAACCATCAATGAGATGTGCTTATTCGAGGATTTCAGCCTGACCATCCGGGACCGCCAGTTCGTGTCGGTGGTCGGAAGCAACGGCTCCGGAAAAACCTCCATGCTGAACATCATCTGCGGCAGCATTCCCCTGGACAGCGGGAAAATCATCATGAACGGACGCGATATCACCCACCTGCCGGAGCACAGGCGTCAGCGCTCCATCGGCCGCGTCTACCAGAATCCGGCCATGGGAACCTGTCCGAATATGACGATTCTGGAAAATATGTCCCTGGCCGATAATAAGGGCAGACCATTTTCCCTCCTTCCCGGCACCAGCCGCCAGCGGATTGACGCCTACCGGGAAAGCTTAAAAACCCTGGGACTTGGACTGGAGGATAAGCTGGATGTGAAGGTCGGCGTCCTCTCCGGCGGCCAGCGCCAGGCCATGGCCCTTCTCATGTCCACCATGACGCCCATTGAATTCCTGATTCTGGACGAGCACACTGCCGCCCTGGACCCGAAGACGGCGGAAACCATCATGGTCCTGACGGACAAAATCGTGAAGGAAAAGAAGCTGACTACCATTATGGTCACCCACAACCTGCGCTATGCGCTGGAATACGGGGACCGTCTCCTGATGATGCACCAGGGTCAGGCCGTTCTGGATAAGGAGGGCAAAGAAAAAGATGCCATCGCTATGGATGACATCTTAAAGAAATTTAACGAAATCAGCATCGAGTGCGGCAACTAACGCATTGCCAGCCCATTACCAACCCGTCACCAACCTGTCGACAGCCCGTCACCAACCCGTCGACAGCCCGTCACCGGTCCCGGAACACCTGAGCCACCGCCTGCCACATCTTAACCAGCACATTCCACATCCGCTGGAACGGATTCACCGGTACCGGCTCGGTTTCCGCATCCATCACTCCGTTTCCTTCCTCATCCAGGCTGATCTCATCGGTCCGCACGATAATCTGAAGACTGTCCGGCTCCTGGTTCTTCGATGAGGTAAAGGAAACCATGGGCGCGTCCGGGTCCATCTCCAGGAACCGGTTTTCGTCCTCGAATTTATCCAGTTCTTTATCCAGCGTGGTCTTCATCACCCCGCTGCTCTTCCGGATTTCTCCCGTCGCATCCAGCATGGCAAGGCTTTTATCCAGAAGCTCCGTGCTTCCCTGCAGCATCTTTCTGGTTCCCTCATCCAGATTTCCGCCGGAACTCTTCAAGGTATTCTGAATAATTGTCATGGAGGCCACCGTCTGGTTCAGCAGATTGTTGGTCCGGTTTAACAGCTCCTGGCTGTCGGTCAGACCGTCCTGGAGAGCCGGATAATACTGATTCATGGTATTCTGAAGCTCATACACATCATCAATCAGACTGTCGCTGTAAGCCATCAAATCCCGCATATCATCCGTGGCATGGTCCAGCCCGTTTAACATGGTCTGGGCGGAACGGCTCAGCGCATTGCTGTTGCTGGCCAGCACCTGCAGGGCGTCCACCTTTCCCATCAGGGCATCCTTGGGACTCTCGATTCCGCTGGTAGCCGAATGAAGCTGTCCAAGGGCCTGGTCCTTATACCCGTTCAGATATTTCTTATAGGCCTGCTGATAGATGGCGTCCCGCTGCTGCTCATAAAGCTCCTTCTGAGCCGGGTCGTCGGGATTTAAGCCAGAGGCTGCCATCATGGCATCCGCATAGGCGATGGCCTGGTCATCGGCATATTCCTCCGCATCCTGGTCGATATCGCCCTCCATACTGGTCTCCGAAAGTCCTACCAGCGTCATCAGGATGGTGGCCTGCTGGGCCTGAAGCTGGGTATCCAGGGAAATGACCTGCATCAGGGACTGCTCCAGCGCCGGAAGCTGATTTTTCGTGCGGCTCAGTCCGTTCTGCACCGTATCCAGATTCTCATCCAGATTCTCCAGCGGCTCCTGAAGCTCCGTTAAGGTGGAAACCAGTCCGTTCATATTCTCATTCAGCACCTGGGCGTTTTCCTTCGCCGTCTGCAGATACGGCACCATCACGGCGCTCTGCTGCGCCAGCGCTGAAAGAGCAGCGATGGACGCGTCATTCTGATTTTCGATGGCCGCCCGGCTTCCGCTTACCGTCCTTCTGGCATCCTCCAGCTCATTTAAGCTGTCCTGCACCGTCAGGACCCCGTCCCGCATCGCTTCCATGGAAGCCGCCATGGCATCACAGCTGTCATACAAATCACTTCCCGCCTGACGCCAGGTATCCTTCATCTCCTTAACATCCTTCACATGCTGCAGGGAGGAGGTGGTTCCCGGAATCATCATCATCACCACGCCGATGGACTCAAAGGAATCGGTACCGATTCGGGCCGTAAAGTCCCCTTCCTCACCGGGAAGGGCGGTAAATACCACGCCGGTCATCTCCCCGATGGTCTGCGTCTGGGAGCCGGGAGCATCCACGCTGTAGCATTTGGATAAGTCCGCCGGAATCAGGACCGAAAGCATCATATTGTTCCGGTAATACAAATCGGCCTTCTCATTCGGCTCCGCCTTTACATGTATCTCAATCAGTCCGGAGGCTCCGGCCAGCTCCTCCGCCTTCGTTTCCCGCCCATTTAACTTATAGGTCACATCGAAATTCCAGGGAAGCTCCACCTTCTCCTTATCCATGGTTCCCTGATAATAGAACCGGTTTCCGGACTGTGACAAATCCCAGGTCACCTTTCCCTTCTCCTGCTGCGGCTGGGTGTGGCCGCTCATATTGATCACGTCCGTATACTCCCCGTAATCTGTAAAGCTTTTGACTCCGTTGGTTCCCACTCCCTTCACCACATTGACCGCCGTCTTCCGTCCGTATGCATCCAGATTCACATACATGGTCTCATCTACGGTGACCTTCGGCTCCGCCGCCATCGCCGGGAATAATGCAGCCTGAGCCAGGGTAAGTGCCGTCAGGGCCGCCGCCACATTTTGATAGATTTTTCTTTTATTGATTCTCATCATGCACATCCTCCTCAAACGTTCCATGTTTTTCCCTTCGTTTCTCCGCTGCCGCCTTCACCGCCGCCAGCGCTTTCTTCTTCCGGTATACTCGTTTCTTATGCCACTCTCTCAGCCGCACAAGCTCATTCTTCGTAAGCAGCGGGTCTACCAGCACCAGCAGCGCCGGAAGCAGGGTCAGCACCAGCAGCATGCTGATCCAGGCTCCTCTTCCCACCAGATGCCCCAGGTCGCCGATGGCGCTGATGGTCGATACCTGATAAAGCACATACCCGCAGACCGTTAAGATGGAGCCCGATGTCAGGATCGCCGGGAAGCTCCGGTTTAAGGTAAATGCAGCCGCCTTATGCTTATCCATGGTTTTTCTGGCTTCGATATAGTTGCTGGTAGTCAGAATCGAGTAATCCACCGTGGCGCCGAGCTGGATACAGCTTACAATCACATATCCCATAAATACCACCTGCTCGCCCTTCAGATACGGCACAGCCATATTAAAATAGATGGCAACCTCAATGGGGATCATGACCACCAGAGGAATCGCCAGGGATTTGTATGTAAACATTACCACCAGGAACACGCCCAGAATCGACAGCAGGTTCACCAGCTTGTAGTCCTTCGTAATCACCGTCTTGATATCCTGCGTGGATGGAGTTCCTCCTACCAGGTAGGATTCCTCCGGATAATACTGGCGGATTATCTCCCGGATTTCATCCGCGCACTGAAAAGCCATATCGCTCTCCTCCTTCGTCCTGGTGTACATCAGGATTCTGGAATATCCGTTCTTATGAAGCAGCCCGGTCACGCTCTCCGGAAGGAATTCCTCCGGCACACCCTCCGGAAGCGTTCCGGACAGGGACTGAACCGATTTCATATAAGGAAGGTCCTCCAGCTTCTCTGTCAGCTCCTTCTCCGTCACATTGGAGACGGACGGAACAATGGCCATCATCATATTGCTCCGGCCAAACTTTTCCACGATTTTCTGGTCATCCTCGTACACCGCCGTTCCCTTTCCCGCGCCTACGGAAGCATTGCCGAACTGATAGCTGTTCATGCTCTGGGCGGTGTACATGGGAATTACCAGAATCACAACCGCCGCCAAGACTCCCAGACGGATTTTGCAGATTCCGCGGCTCAGCTTCTCAAAATCCGGCAGAAACGATTTATGGGCGAACCGCTCAATCAGATCCGACATTCTTAAAATCATTGCCGGCATCAGGAAGAGCACCGTAAACAGGCTGCACACAACGCCCTTTGCCAGGGACAGTCCCAGGTCGAAGCCGATGTTAAACTTCATCACCACCAGCACCACAAAGCCGACGATGGTGGTCAGGCTGCTGGCCAAAATGGAATTTAACGCCTCCTCGATGGCATTGGTCAGCGCCGTTACCTGCTCCTGCCCGCTCTCCTTATACCGGGTATAGGCGTGAAGCAGGAAGATGGAATAGTCCATGGACACAGCAAGCTGCAGCACCGCCACCACATTGTCCGTCAGGAAGGATATGGTTCCCAGGAAGATGTTGGTTCCCTTGTTTAACAGGATTGCCACTCCCATCACCAGGAGAAACAGCACCGGCTCAAACCAGGAGGTGGTGGCAATGCAGAGAATCAGGAAGATGAAGACCACTGCCATGCTTAAAATCATCTTCATCTCTTCCGCCATCTTCTCCGCCAGCGATTTGCTCTGGACCGCCATCCCCACATAATGGCCTTTCTCTCCGGTAATCGCCTGCATCTCATCAATCGCCTGGGACGTCAGCTTGCTGGAATCTCCCTCCACAAAGGTCACATCCATCACCGCCGCCCCATCCTTATAATAATCCTCAATGGCATCATAATCGATAAATTCACTGGAAGCGTACACATCCACGGCCGTGTCACACCATAAGATCTGGTCCACGCCCTCCACGGCTTCCAGCCGGTCCTTATACTGCTTCGCCTCATATAAGGTCACATCATCAATCATCACCCTGGCCGTTCCCGGATAGCCAAATTTCTCCTCCATCAGGTTCAGGCCCGCCTTGGAATCCACCGAATCCGGCAGATACTCCGTCAAATCATAATTCACATTCACAAATGGAATGCAGAGCACCGACAATAACACTGCCACCAGAAAAACCTTCTCAATCCATTTGCTCTTCTTTGCAATAAATTCCGGAAGGGTCATCTCCCGGACCTTCTCACGCCTGCTTCTCAGCTCCTTCGCCCGCTTCTCCGCCTTCGCGGCCAGCCGCTCCCGCCTGTCTTTTCTGCTCATCCTGCGCTTCACTCCTTTTTCTTTCCTATCCTGATTTTCTGCTTCCGGTTTTCTTGTGCCGGATACCTGCATTTCACAACGTCCCACAGACAAAAGCCTGCATTCCCCGCTTTCTTTAAAATTCATTTTTCAACCGTTGTATTGTACTCGTTCATACGATGTTTTATGAACTTTCATTCATATAATAGACAACTGTTGACTTATTGACTATAATGGATTATACTAACGTTAGTTGATAGATGCAATAATCACATTCCGATTCGCTGTATATTAATCGACAACATTAAGACTTTTGATGATTTATTTACTGAAATTTTATAATTTGATGATTTTACGCTTTATTTTTATCGTTTTACAAACAGGAGGATTTCAATATGAAGGAAGAAACCTTAGACCGCAGGGTGCGGAAAACCAGAAAACAGCTCCGGCACTGTCTCGCCGTGCTGTTAAAAGAAAAGAAGATTCAGGATATCACCGTCCGGGAAATCACCGATATGGCGGATTTAAACCGGGGAACCTTCTATCTTCATTATAAAGATGTCTTTGATTTATTAGAACAGATTGAGAAGGAGCTTCTCGAAGAATTAAATGAAGCGCTGAAGAAGTATCAGGCCTCCGACCTGCGCCACCGCCCGGCTTTGATTTTTTCCGATGTCTTCCAGATTATACAGGACAACTCCGAGATGGTGCAGATTCTCCTCGGCGAGAACGGGGATTTGAATTTTGTGAATCAGGTAAAAGCCGTGGTTCGGGAGAAATGCTTAAAGGACTGGATTGAGATTTTCCGCGGCCAGGATGCCGCTCTGTTCGCCGCCTACTACTCCTTTGTCGTATCCGGCGCCCTGGGACTGGTCGGCTACTGGCTCCAGTCCGGCATGAAGGAAAGCCCGAAGGAGCTGGCCGGGATAACGGAGCGGATTATTCTGGAAGGGATTCAGGTGCTGGATTCTAAGGAGGAATAAAAAGGTACAGGAAAGTAATGCTTCTGCATGATAAGATGATTCAAGGAATCAATGACAAGTTCACTGATTCCTTGATTTTTATGTCACTATTTTTTTTAACACATCCATAATTTGCTCATAAGTGATCTCCGAAGCATAAGCAAACTTTTTCTGGTACTTTACCCACATATCCTGCAGCTCTTTACTATTCGCTATCATACGGATAATCGTATCCGTATCCTTAATATTTTCATCACTTCCCCTGTGTATGGAAGTTGCCTTCAGTGCTTCTCTGAACAGTTTTTTATTGTAGCTTTGCGTTGTACTAAGAATGTAAATATCATAATAATCTCTGGGTCTTGTGCTGAATATCCCCCGACTCAAAATGGTTTCCACTTTTTCTGCCATAACGGTCTCGATATTATATCCCCATAGTTTGATACACACTTCATCATCAAAAATACCACCAAACTCATATTGTACTGCTGATGGTGTCATAACGTCCCCGGTTGATACATCAATCGAAAGCGGGGTCATTATCGTATCATATATCGCATTTAATCTTACACAAAATCCGCCATATCTGTCATCCTTGCGAATCGGACCAATCGACACAGTTTCAAATGCTACATCATCTTCTAATTTAATATTACAGATATTCTCCACGGCTTCTATCACTTTATCTTCCACCAGCGGCAGATTTTTCAAAGTTGTATCTAAATCCATTGTAGCTCTGGTATCTAATCCCACAATAGCAGCAATCAGCATCCCACCCTTGATTACAAATTTCTCACTATAATCCGATTCCGACAGCCTTGCTAAAAATCGTTCAAACATATAATTCTGAAGAACCACCTGTGCGGCAATGTTGTTGCTTTTGGCGTAATTTTTGATTTTAGCTTTCAAGCTCATTGCTTTTGAACTCATAACAGTACCTCCAGATATCTCTTCAATTCTTTAGCCACCTTAAACTGCCGTGCATATACAGATAAA
>JAUNPZ010000230.1 GCA_030536455.1 Lachnospiraceae bacterium
CCCAGCGCCTTCGCATAGCTTTCCTTCAGCGTCCAGAAACGAAAGAACTCCCGGTCAATCTCCTCCTCCCGGCAGCTTTCCAGATGCTTCTTCTCCCGGTCTGTCAGCATCTTTTTTATGATGGAGCGCCTGGCCGGACGGATTTTCTCCACATCCGCCCCAAGCGCCTGACTGCCGACGGCACACACCGCCATATCCCCGCCATGACTGATGTTAAAATGAATCTCCGGATGGTGAAGAAGATATGGTTTTCCCTTTTCGTCTTTTGCAAGCTCGGCTTCCACCGCAGACAGACTCGCTGCGTTCCTATGCCCGGTCTGAGCTGCCGCCAAATCTGCCGCCGGACCTGCTTCCACACCTGCTGCCCGCTCCAAACCGGCTGTTTTCATAAGCTCCAGTCCACACTCCAGCTTCAGCGCATCTGCCAGAAGAAGGAGCCCGGCCTCATGCTCCAGCCGATGCTTCTCTTTGCCGCTGCTTCCCTCCGGAATGCTGAATTTTCTTAAATAAATCATGCTATTTTTCCTTCTCTGCAAACATTTTGAAATCCATCTTCAGCAGCCATCTGGACACCGGCTTGTAAACCGCATCCAGCAAACATCCGATTCCCAGCGCCATCACAAATGACAGCACGGAGAGCACGAACCAGCAGCCCCAGCCTGCCGCGCCGCCGGTCATCCATGGTCTGCTGCCTCCAAATATTCCTTCCCCAAGCCAGCCTCCGTTTAACCATCCCGCAATCCAGTTCTGGGTCAGTCCATGCATCAGGTAAATCCAAAAAGAGCGGCCTGCGACAAAGTGAACCACCGATTCCAGCCTCCCCGCAAGCCATTTTCCATAAGTGGTAACAGCCAGATACCCCGCCATGGTCATGGAAATCATGGTCAGGGAGTAATTATGAATTGCGGGATTCTCTCTGTCCCAAAAGCAAATCTCCCATGCCGATACGAGAAAACAGAGAAGCCCTGCCAGAATCAGCCGGTTTTTCTGTTTTTTCGATAATTCCATGCTGTCCAGCAGGTATCCCAGCACGCAGTAAAACACCCAGCTATACAAAAAATAGGAGGTAAATACCATCTCCAGATGGAAAATCTGATAAAGGTTCTGAACCAGAAAATACAAAATGGTAATCCCGGTAAGCGCCGCCTTTTCCCTCCGGCTCATCTGCCCAAACATCCGGGAAAGGAACGGAACCGCCAGATAAAATCCGGCCAGCGCATACACGAACCACAGATATCCCTGGACATGGCTCTGCATCAAATCCTTAACAAAATTCTTCCAGAATACCCCATCCATTCCATTTTTTCCAAACACATAGACATAATAAAAACAGGACGCCGCCAGTACCGGAATCCCGATTTTTACCACCCGTTTCCAATAGAAGCGGCCGATTTTTCCATCATAATGCTCCAGAAGGAAACGGCCGCTGAGCATGAAGAACAGGCCGTTGCTGGTGAGGAGCACCGTGCGGATGATTTCATGCACATGGAAGGCCCGGACATCTCCGGGAGGAACCAGATTCACTACATTCAGCATATGAACGGCCACTACCATAAATATGGCCAGGATTTTTAACAGGTTGTAATTTGCAAGCATGTTGTCCTCTTCCTTTTCCGTATTGAAACAGACTTAAACTACCAATCATTTTACTATTTTTTCACTTAATTTGCAATTCTATCTTATCTGCAAATCCCATCTCCACCTCCAATAAAAATAAGCCGATAAGATTTCATTTCCTATCGGCCTATCTCAAACCCGT
>JAUNPZ010000231.1 GCA_030536455.1 Lachnospiraceae bacterium
AATAAACTGCCGACAGATGTGTTTCTGCACGCTTCCTGAGCGGCTGACAGTTTTTTATCAGAATTGGAATCTTTTTAATATTCCATTTATTTACAATAAGTATAGCAGATATTTCCAGTCTATGCAACCATTTCTTACAAAATCCATTTGCAGGCTTTTGATTTTTTATAAAACACAAACGTCACAATGCTTCCGGCCAGCAGAAGAAGGACATAACATACCCCATCATGCAGAACGTACAGCCAGAATGGCGTCGAGTTTAATGTCTTCTCATACGCCTTCTGCCCTGCCCTTCCGCTCACTCCTGCTTTTCCTTACCGTTCTCTCCCGCCGGCTCAGTCTTGATATTCCTTCCCCGTCTTCCGCATCTCAAATACCATCCGGTACGCTCTCCTCCTGGCAGATTCATCTGGAATCAGGCAGAAATAACCATCCATCTCATGGTATCCTTCCTGCTCCCGCACACAGGAAACCGAAACATCTCCTAATGTACATGCAAAGCTTTTCCAGCCGGACTGCGTAATTTCCTTCACGATTCTCTGGCGTTCCCCTCCCAAAACGGAAATTCCCTTCTGACTCCCGGCGTAAGCCAATGCGCTCAAAAGCATCTGCGTTTCCCGGCTGTATATCATATCATCTTCGCTTCCTTCCAACTGGAAAGACAGTCCCACAAGCACGCCCGCTTCTATCTCGTAAGCAAACTCCGGCCGCTTCTCCAGGTCCAGAACTTCCATCACAACCACTGTATTATCCTCCGGGTTTTCCTCCCAGGAACCATCCGGAGCCAGCCTGTAATTCGAATGATAGCCATAATAATCGGACAGGAAATTATAATTCTCCGCAAATTCCGCCACCGTAAGCTCTCCCCGGTTCGGCGGAATTTCAGCTGCCAGAATGATAAAAATAAGTCCGGCAAATACCGCCCCTTCCCCGGCCGCATACAGCAGCCAGCGGTACCACTTCGGTTCCTTTACCGTATATATCATCTGGTAATCCCAGGGCATTTTTCCATCCTCCGCGCAGGTCCGATAGCTTTTATACAGACGAATCCAGCTGTAAATCGGAATCTGGAACCCCTGGCCATCCCGAATCACCTGCCAGGTACGCGCAAAGCCTTGACGCACAGTGAGAAAATCCCCGTCCTCTCTGCAAATCCGGATTCCGAATACTGCCTTTCCCGGTGTCGTACCAAACCAGTGCAGCAGCCATGGCTCCGCCAGAAGCATAAGCCCCATACCCGCCAGGATATTTAGAACCTGTGACATAAGCCGGATATCCCCCCGCGCCGGATTCCCATGCAATACCAGCATAAATACCGCATTCCACATCAGACCGCAAATCGAAAGGTCCAATCCTCTCGCCAGATACCGGCGCCACGGACACATTCCATTATTCCCCTGATATTCCATCCCTTCACCTCGCTCTTTCCAAACCAATTCCGTCAGGTTCCACATCGTATTTTTCCTTCCCACCAGCGGTATCCAAAAAGGCAGTTTCTGACTGCAAATGCCGCACAGAAGCTGCCTTCCATTTTTCCTTTTTATACGATTTTATTTTCTGCGTACATATCGTCTTAAGTAATATTCTGCCTTTTCCGGGGTCATAGAAAACTCACGCACCAATTGATCCAGAATCTCCTGCTCGCTCATCCCTGCTTCCAGTTCATCCAGAATGACCACTCCAATCTCTAAACCCTCATTCTGGCCTTCTTCTCTGCCTTCCTTTCGCCCAAGCTCTCTCATACTCGCCATATCATG
>JAUNPZ010000232.1 GCA_030536455.1 Lachnospiraceae bacterium
CCAGCGCCTCCAGCTCCTCATTCACCCGGTTCCGCACCTTCAAAATCCACTCCGCGCTCTTCGGATACCGTCCAAAGGTAATCCTTTCCTCCAGTCCGTCTTCAATCAGGGACACCACAAACTCACGGCCCTTCTGCTCCGCTAACTGCTCCATCGCTCTCACATCCTGCATCATATGGCTTAAAACCATCAGGCGGATGGATTCCTCCGGTTTTCCATCCTTCCCCGGATATACCAGGAACGGGTCCCCGGACGGAAATGCGCCGTCGGCATCATTGGTGCAGTACGGATTCAGTCTGCGTACCGAGAACTGGGAATTGTAAAAATTATAGCCCCAGTGAAGGAAGCCCTCCAGCTCATACAAAAATGCCTGGATGCCGAAGATCCGGTTTCTTGCCGACGGCATAGCCATAAAGCGGTTGCTCACATCCACACACTGGCTGGTACAGTAATAGCCCCACAGAGGCTTCACCCCGGCTTCCAAAAACGGCGCAATGTGGTTGTTTGCACACACCGGACAGTCAATACCGCCTTCCCGGCAGATTTCCAGGTCGGATATGGCATCCATGATAACAAAGCCCTCCAGATATCCGGCCACCGACTCCTTTGCCGCCTTGTAGGAGGTCAGATGCTCCTTTCTCGGCTCATCGGAGATGTGGAAGCGGGTCACCTCTGCGATTCCCCACTCCTTCAGCTTCTTCGTCAGCTGAGG
Source organism: Lachnospiraceae bacterium (assembly GCA_030536455.1). Taxonomy (GTDB): domain Bacteria; phylum Bacillota; class Clostridia; order Lachnospirales; family Lachnospiraceae; genus Caccovicinus. Next base: position 713 of record JAUNPZ010000232.1, read on the forward strand.
AAGATAGCTGCCCAGGAACTCGGTGTAGCTTCCGCCTGCCGCCGGGTCATCCCAGCCGAAAATCTGCTGCAGCTTTCCATCCTTCTCCGCCATAATCTTCGGCGCGTGAGCCGCTCCCCACTGGGTAAAGAGATGAGACATCTCAAAATAAGTCATGCCGCAGCCCTGGCACATTTCCACCCACCGCTTCAGCCGGTCAAAGCCAAATTCATAGCTTCCATCCGGCAGAACCTTCACATCCACTAACTGGATGGTGGTACGCTCTCCGCCGGGAGCCGTGTCCAGAGGCGGGGTAAACTGGGGGGTTAGAATCATATTGCAGCCCCGTTCTGCAGCCGTCCGGATAAATGCCTCCATGATTTCCCAGTGGCGCTCCGAAAATACCGGAACCCCATAATAATCCGCCAGACAATCGCCGTGGAACCACTCGGTATGGATCAGCTTCTGCGGCTTCAAAACCGTCCGGCCAATCGAAAGCGTGGTCTCCGCGCGGCACCATTCTTCTCCTTCCTTCGAGGAAAATATCACCGCAATCGGGAATGTGCCGGTCATGCCGTCTGCCGGAATCTCCACATCGATCCATAAGCTTTTCTGCTTGTTTGCCCAGAACTGCACCTGACCGCCGGTTTCTGCCGGACTGCCGGATGTCTGTCCGCCGGATACCTGACCGCCGGATGTCTGTCCGGCAGAAACCGGCGCCTCTAAAAGCTCCGTCAGCAAATCCGGATAAAGGCCCGGCTGCGTCCGCAGATAATGGTCATCGAACTCCGGATTTACCGGACGGACCGACGGCACATAACGGACCTCTCGAATCCTGCAGTATTCCCGAATCGGGGACTCCACCCGGACAGTTCCAAATGGGCACACCCGCCCGTCACAGGTGTACGAAACCTGAAAGCTGAAGGTTTCATTGCGGAGGGCGGTAAATTCCGCTCCCCGCGCTCCCGGAAATCCTCCTTCCGGCTTCTGGTCAATAAATACCTTTTCCAGTGAACTTAAAATCCTCGCTGAATATTGTACCGTGTTTTCCAT
>JAUNPZ010000233.1 GCA_030536455.1 Lachnospiraceae bacterium
AGGAAACCGATGGATAAAGTAAAATGGAGGAACTTATTTTATGAAAGCAACAGGAATAGTCAGAAGAATCGACGACTTAGGCCGTATTGTAGTCCCGAAAGAAATCCGCCGCACCCTTCGTCTGAGGGAAGGCACCCCGCTGGAGATTTTTACCGACCGGGAGGGCGAAATTATTCTGAAAAAATACTCACCGATGATGGAGCTGACGGCATTTGCCGGTCAGTACGCAGAAGCCATGGCCCAGTCCACTGGTCTGATGGTCTGCATCATGGACCGTGACCAGGTGATTGCGGTGGCCGGCGGGCCGAAAAAGGACCTGCTTCAAAAGAATATCAGCCGTCAGCTGGAGCAGCTGATTAATGAACGGCAGCAGGTATGCGCCGGAAAAGAGGATAAAAATTATATTCCCCTGGTGGAGGAGGAGCTGGAGGGCGTGACGGCTCAGGTAGTAACGGCCATTCTCTGCGAGGGGGATGCGATAGGAGCCGTGGCCATCTTAAGCCGGGAACCGAGAGCAAGATTCGGGGATACGGAGATGAAGCTGGCGGCAACGGCGGCCGGATTTTTGGGAAGACAGATGGAAGGGTAAATGGAACGAAAAAAAGAAACGGTTGAAGGAGCCGGGAAGGCAGTGAGCTGAGCCATTAAAGGCAGAAGAAAAACGCCCCGCCCGTGCATTTCAGAGAAAAATGGAATGCATGGGCGGAGCGTTTTTCTTTTGATGAGAAGGAAATCCCTTACGGATACAGTTCCTTCATCTCCTGAAACAGCGCGATATCCTCCGCCTTCACCTTCAGATTGGAGGTCAGCTCCTCGCCCTCCGGCGTGGTAATCTTCACCTCGATAATGGTTCCCTCCTGGATGCCCTGCTGATGGACGGCAGACAGGAATTTCGGGAATTTGGGATGATTGGCCTGGAATTGATCCCAGGCATTTTTTATCTGCAGTAATTTCATGGGATTGATTGGGTTCATAATCTGTGTGTCCTTTTCTTTTATTATCTGGATTAATTCCTGGATGGCATCCGTGAGAAGATTTTTCCGGTAAAGTCGCCAAAGTTCTGGGTCTGCAGGATAATCTTTCCGGGGCCGGTCAGCTTGGTTAAAAACAGTCCTTCTCCGCCGAAGAAGATGTTTTCCAGTCCCCTTACCATCTCTGCTTCAAAATTTACGGTATCTTCAAAACCGACGACATTTCCCGTGTCAACATAAAGGGTCTCTCCGGGAGCCAGGGTACGCTCAACCACATCTCCGTCTACCTCAAGGAAGGCCATGCCCCTGCCGCTTAACCGCTGAAGGATGAAACCCTCGCCTCCGAAGAAGCCGGAGGACATCTTCCGCGTGAAGGTGACCTCGAGATTGACCGACTGCTGGGCGCAGAGGAAGGAGCCCTTCTGGATGGTGAAGCCGGAGGCGCTGCTGACATTTAAGGGGAGGATGCTTCCGGGAACGGTGCTGGCAAAGGCAACGACGCCAGGCCGTGTGGCTGTGTAGGTTGCCATAAAGAGGGATTCGCCGGAAAACATGCGGCCAAGTCCTTTTAAGACTCCGCCCCTTGCATTGGTGGACATCTCAATGCCCTCGGTTTTCCAGGCCATGCCCCCGGACTGGGTGTAAAGGCTTTCACCGGGCTGCAGGGCAGCTTCTACGACAGGAACGGTATTCCCTAAAATTCGGTATTCCATAGTGTTTCCTCCATGATTGCGAAATATAGTAAGTGTGGAATTGGTGCAGCAT
>JAUNPZ010000004.1:0-21315 GCA_030536455.1 Lachnospiraceae bacterium
CGCCCTCAGCTACCTTGTACTGCTTTCCACCAGTTGCAATAATCGCGTACATTCTAGGGACCTCCTATTATCATTACTCGCCAACTTCGGTGCCTGCTTGCGCAGTCTTATAACCTCATTGTGCGGCATACTCGATAATAATAGCATGTCTTGTTTGTACTGTCAACTACTTTTCACCATATTTTTCACATTTTTTTGGATTGGATTTGGATTTTTCCCAGTACTTGCGAACCGGCCGGAACCGGACTATAATGATGCTGATAAAAGGATTTTCATCCTGAAATTTTAAGAAAGAGAGGCATTTTCATATGTCAGTTTCATCAAATGTCCGGTCCGGGCAGGCAGATTCGGTTTTCATCCGCTGCTGCTATGGATATTTTGTCAGCGGCATGGTCATCCTGTCCTTCGGCGCGATCATGCCGTCCCTGATGGAGGAGGCCGGTATGAGCTTTACAGCCGCAGGCGGTCTGCTTTCCTTCATGGCTGTGGGAAATCTTCTTGCCAGCTTCGTCTTTCCGGTGATGACCGCAAAACTGGGGCTTCGCAGCTCCATTACATTCTGGTCCTTTACCATACCGGCAGTTCTGGCTGTATTCTCCATGCTTCCGCCGCTTCCGGTCATGTACCTGCTGATTTTTATGATTGGCCTTTCCAGAGGAGCCATTACGATTCTGAACAACCAGGCGGTGAACCAGATTATCCCGAACCCGGCCAGACATCTGAATTTCCTTCACTGCAGCTTTGCCGTCGGCGCATTCCTCTCTCCGTTTTTAACGGCCTGGCTGATTGATTCCGGTCTGGGCTGGAAGATGAGCCTTGTCATCCTGGCGGCCTTGTCCGTGACCTCCGCTCTGTCCTATGCCAGAATGGATTACAGCCTGCTTGCAGCCCCGCAAAAGAAGCAGCTGCGGTCGGCTGCAGATGCTGCCCGGCCTTCTTCCAGAGCATTCTTCCGGTGTCCGGATTTTTACTGCATCGCCCTGATTCTCTTCTTCTATCTGGGAATCGAGAACTGTATCAACGGCTGGTTTGTTACCTATCTGCAGAGCATCGGGGTTATGAGTGATGCATTTGCGGCAAATCTGGTATCCATCATCTGGCTGGTCATTATGGCCGGGCGGCTGGTGACCGCGCAGCTTTCTTCCATACTTCGAAGAAGCACCCTGATTCTGATTCAGACCTGCGGAAGTGCAGCCTGCTTTTTCCTGCTCCGCTCCTCCTCGGAGCTGCCGGCAATCACCGCGGCGCTCATCGGCCTCGGCTTCTTTCTGGCTGGTGTATTTCCTACCTGCATCGCGGAAGGCGGAACCTTTATCGTAGGCTCCACCATAGGAATGTCCATTCTGACTGCGATTTCTGCCTTCGGCGGAATTATTACGCCCCAGTACATCGGCTTCTGGGCGGATGTGGTGGGGATGTCCGCTGCCATGGGAATCCTGCAGGTAAATGTAATCCTTATGGTTTTTCTGGGAATTTTAAATGCGGTGCGCTCCGGAAAGCGGGACGGCCGGCAAGAAAGCAACATTTAGGCAAAAAGCAAAGGCAGCCGAATCCGGCTGCCTTTCGTGTCAGCGCGCCCGGCGGCGCGCATGTACTTGTCCTTCTCGTTTACTTGTTCTTCCATAAGCCCTTCGCTTCGGCAAAGGCGCGGATCATCTTCACCGCTCCGTCCGGGCCGACCGCGCTGCTGTTGATGCACAGGTCGTAGCTCTTTGCATCGCCCCATTTTTTGCTGGAATAGTAGTTATAATAGCTGGCGCGCTTCTTATCGGTCTTTACCATGATGTCCTTGGCCTTCGCGGCATCAATGTCGTGAAGCTTCTGTAAGCGCTCAATCTTATCCTGCTCATCTGCGGTAATGAAAACCGTAGTGGTGTTCGGAAAATCTGCCAGCGCATAATCTGCACAGCGTCCTACGATCACACAGGACTCTTCTGCTGCCAGCTTCTTAATCGCATCGAACTGAGCCAGAAAAACCTTATGGTTGATCGGCATATCCATATAAGCAGATGTGGTGTAGCCAAGAGAATAGGTATCCATAACCAGAGAATACAGAAAACTGCTGGTAGGCTTTTCGTCATGGGTCTCAAAAAGCTCCTTGCAAAGACCGCTGTTCTTCGCTGCCAGGGATAAAAGCTCCTTGTCATAACACTTTACGCCTAATTCCTCCGCTAACTGCATTCCAATCTTACGGCCTCCGCTTCCGCACTGACGACCGATGGTGATAACTAAATTTCCGTTCATATGCATTTCTCCTTTCTGGTACCTGCTTTCTATTATACTACAAATTTGCTGAAAAGTACATCATATTTCCACTATTTTGCAAAAACTTTACCAATTTATTCGAATAAGGCTTCCCTATCTCGGATTCGTCCCGCGGAGCTTTGTCAGCAGTTCCTGAAAATACTCCGGAAGCGGCGCCGTAAATTCCATATATGCTCCGGTTTTCGGGTGAATGAACCCCAGGATTCCGGCGTGAAGCGTCTGTCCCTGAAGATTTTTAAAGGGACATTTTTCCGGTCCGTATACCCGGTCGCCCAGGAGCGGGTGGTGGAGGCTGGCCATATGAACGCGAATCTGGTGGGTCCGTCCGGTTTCAAGCTGGCATTCGATGTAGGTAAAATTCCGGAAACGCTCCAGCACCCGGTAATGGGTGATGGCCGGCTTGCCGTTCTTTTCATTGATGCTCATCTTCTTCCGGTCCGTCGGATGGCGTCCAATCGGTGCATTCACCGTTCCTTCCTCTTCAGCGAGGACGCCGTGGACGATGGCCCGGTACCGTCTGGTAATCGAATGCTCCTTAAGCTGCTCTGCAACAAAACGGTGGGACGCATCATTTTTGCATACCACCAGGACCCCGGTAGTATCCATGTCAATCCGATGGACGATGCCAGGACGCATCACTCCGTTAATGCCGGAAAGCTGTCCACGGCAGTGGTCCATCAGCCCGTTGACCAGGGTGCCGCTTAGATGACCGGCTGCAGGATGTACCACCATTCCCTTCGGTTTATTAATCAGGATTAAATCTTCATCCTCATATAAAATATCCAGATCCATCGGCTCCGCCAGAATTTCCGGCTCCACCGCATCCGGCACATGGCAGGAGATGCAGTCGCCCTCGCTGACCTTGTAGCTGCTTTTTACCGGCTTCTCATTCACCAGCACATCGCCGGATTTTAAGAGCTTCTGAAGATAGGAACGGGACAGATTCTCACAGCAGTCGGTCAGGTACTTATCAATCCGGACGTCCTGCTCCTCCTCCGATACCACAAAACACTGATTCAAGCCGATTCTCCTTTCTATCGGTTTTTTCCAGGGAAAAAGACTGCCAGTTCTTCCTCCTTATAATACCACATCACCAGAATGACCAGGAGGAGGGCCGCTATGGTCACATAGCAGTCCGCCACATTGAAAATCGGGAAATCAATCAGGCTGAAGTACAGAAAGTCCACTACAAACTTCTGGCTTACCCGGTCGATCAGGTTGCCCAGAGCGCCTGCAATGAGAAGGACCATACAGATTCCCAGCGGAAGATACCGCCTGGTAAACGGCATCCGGTAAAGGGCGCAGAGCACCGCCGCAAACACCACGATGGCAACCAGAAAGAAGAACATCTGCCGTCCCTGGAGCATGCCGAAGGCAGCACCCCGGTTTTCCAGATACTGAAGTTCAAACACATTCGGAATCAGGACAATCGGTTCCTGGCCCTTTAAATGTGCGGATGCCAGTCCTTTGGTCCACTGGTCCAGCCAGATTAAGACGGCCGCGGCAAGAAAGAAGGCCGTCATTCCTTTCCACTTTGTTTTTAAAATCGTTCCTGTTGTATCAGACATAAATCAAGTTCTCCTACTGTTTCATCAATTTTTATCCATGATGGAGGATAATCCGTAAAGCATCTCCTCCCGGCTGACTGTGCGGTCCACATAGGCGTCTCCCGTTCGCTTCAGAAGGATGAATTTAATCACGCCGGCGTCCATCTTTTTGTCATGCCGGACGGCCTCCAGAACCTCCTCCTTTGACACACCGTCTGCCTTCGCGGGCATGTGAAAGGCCTCCATCACCTGACGGAGCTTCCCCACCTCGTCGGCGGACAGACAGCCGCGGCGGGCCGATATCTCACAGGCTGCCAGACAGCCTACGGCAACGCAGTGGCCGTGAGGCATGGAAAAATTCTTCAGTTTCTCAATCGCATGGCCCAGGGTATGTCCGAAATTCAACAGCGCCCGGTCTCCCTTTTCGGTTGGGTCCAGCTCCACCACATCCCGCTTAATCCGGCAGCTTTCCAGAATCATCTGCTGGCAGATGTCCGGCTCCCGCCGCATAATCGCTTCTGCATGCTCCGCCAGCCAGTGATAGTATGATACATTCTTAATCAGTCCGTGCTTCACCACCTCGCCCATACCGGAGATAAACTGCTCTTCGGTCAGGGTAGCCAGGGTTTTTACATTGGTATAAACCAGCTTCGGCATGTGGAAGGCGCCGACCATATTCTTGTAGGAATCAAAGTCAACCCCCGTCTTTCCGCCGATGCTGGAGTCCACCTGGGACAGAAGGGTGGTGGGAATCTGGATAAAAGGAATTCCTCTTAAATACGTCGCTGCGCCGAAGCCGCAGAGGTCTCCGGTTACACCGCCGCCCAGGGCTGCCAGCATGTCATTCCGGTCATAGGATTTCTGAATCAGGGTTTCATATAAATCACGGACGGTATTCAGATTCTTCTGCTCCTCTCCGGCCGGAAAGAGGAAGCAGTCCACCTGACGGCAGACTTTCGAAAGCTGCTCCTTCACCTCCTCCAGATAAAGCGGGGCTACATTGGAATCCGTTACGATGCAGATTTTTTTGTTTTCGGTTCCAAGAACCTTCACCTCATCGGCCAGATGGGAAAAGGACGGTTCCAGCACGATATCATAAATTGGTTTCTCTTCTAAATGTACACATAATCGGTCGCTCATCGGTCTCCTCCTGAATCGGTAAAAATGGATAACGCAGGATGATACAGAAAAAGCAAACCATCCTCCGGTCCGGAAGAAGAGTCTGCTTCATCCTGTGCTTTTTCTTCATTCTGTAATTATACGGCTGCGGTCTACAGATGGATATTCAATCCGGATACGCCGCCGATGTTGCTGCCTGCCAGTAAATCCTGGAAATCACCGGATAACTCGACTGACTGCGGGGTTGCAATAAAGATATAATTCGAAATCTTCTGCAGATTTCCCCCGATGGAATAGGTTGCTCCGGAAGCGAAATCAATGATCCGCTGCGCAACTTCCATATGGATCCCCTCCATATTCAGCACAACTGCCTTTCCGGCAAGGAGATAGTCGCAGATTTCTCTGGAATCCTCCATGGAGGTTGGTTTGATCATCGTAACCTCCATCCCGCGCTTCATCGGAACCACCTTGTTGTTTCTTCCGCCTAAAAAGCGGGGCTTGCTTTCCGGTTCTTCGTAATCTTCGTCCTCATCGTTTCTCTTTGCGAAAAATCCTTTTTTCGGCACGTCCTCCTCAAAAGAATCATCCCCATCTAAATAGTAATCGTCCTCATCATCATCGCCGCTCAGACGCATCGAATCCATCAGTTTGCTTAAAAAGCTCATTTTTACGTTCTCTCCAATCTTTGGCGGGAACCGAAGATGCTGGTACCCACGCGAACCATGGTTGCTCCTTCCTCGATTGCCACTTCATAATCACCGGACATACCCATTGAAAGCACATCCATAGTAACATTATCAATGTTTTTACATTTCATGTCAACATAAAATTCAAATAATTTTTTAAATATCGGCCGATTTTCTTCGGAATTTTCTACAAATGGAGCAATTGTCATAAGACCGCGGATGCGGACATGAGGGAAGCGGCTGATTTCCAGAATGGCAGCCTCCACCTCCTCCAGCATAAATCCGTATTTGCTTTCCTCTCTGGCTACATTTACCTCCAGAAGAATATCTACCGTCCGGTCCTTCTTTCCGGCCTCCTCCTCAATCTGCTCTGCCAGACGGATGGAATCAACCGAATGGATGAGAACCACCTTGTCGATAACCTGTCTGACCTTATTCCGCTGCAGATGCCCAATCATGTGCCAGTGCACATCTGCCGGAAGCTGTGGAGACTTTTCCAGAATTTCCTGTACTTTATTCTCCCCAAAGTTTCTGGCTCCCTCTTCGTAGGCCTCCGCAAGCATGGAAACCGGCTTGGTCTTGCTGACCGCGATCAGCGTAACCTCGTCAGGATTTCTTCCGGCTCTCCGGCAGGCTTCCTGTACATGAGCCTGTACTTCTCTTAACTGTTCTTTTACCATTATATGTCCCCTTCTGATATTTTATAATTCGGAATTGCTCCGTACCTTTTCAATCATTCGTTACTGATAAATCAGCTTACCCTCTTCCATCGTGGAAGCATCCAGCACGATATGGTCATATACGGACAGGCCGTAGCTCATGCCCTTTGCGATGGTGTAATATTCATCATTCGATGCCAGGACTTCAACCTGTTTGAATACGGCATAGCCCTTATTGATGTTATATACGCCCTTTAAGGCTGCATTGGCTCCAAGCTGGAAGCGTCCGCCATTATCGGCGGCCTTTGCCGCCTGCACGGCTGCCCCCTCCGTCTCCGCCTCGGTTTCGCCCTCCTCCGCTTCTTCCTCCGAAGGTATGTTGGCTCCGGTCGGCTTGACCAGATAATCGCCTGCTTTCAGCTGGCTGCCGTCACCGATATCAATGTAATAGTATTCATCGGTGGAATAGTAGATTTCGGCGGGAAGGAACACCACGCTGGTGCCCTGCTCGGAATAGGTTTCCTTCATAAATCCGGTTTTCGAGCTGTCTCCGTCTCCGCCCTGTGCCAGATAATCCTTCGGCACCAGGTAAAAGGTCTTTTCCGTGACCGCGCTGATTGGGATTTTCAGTCCGGTTACCTTCTGGGATACAATCTCAAACTGTACATAACGGTCCGAGATAAACTGTATCATATACTTGTCAAAATCCAGTCTTCCGTAGGTTTTTCCGTCGGTTCCGCTGAAGGTGGAAAAGGCTCCGGAGGCTGTCAGGTCCTTCCCCTCAAATGCCACCTTTAGGGTGCTTTCTCCGCTGTATTTTGTCAGGTCCTCCTCGCTCAGAGGAAAGACCATCGACCAGTTGTCCGAGGTCACCACCTTGTAAACCGGAGAATCCTGGGGAACCATCTGTCCGGACTTGGTGATTGCCCTTGAATAAGCGGTGCGGTCAAATACGGATTCGGAAATCTGGGAGGCTTCCAAATCCTCATAGGAATCTACCGCGTAGGAAATCACGCCGGCCTGGTCGGCGCGGACCTGCTGGAAATTCACGCCGGCCTGGTCCATCATCGCGCTTAAGTTGTCCAGCGCGTTAAAGCTGGCATACTCCAGAACCAGCGCCTCCAGAGAGTACCTGGTGTCATAGACCGCCTGAAAGCTTTCATCCTGGTAGGAGGTGCTGAAGGAGGAAAGCTGCTTCTTTAAATCAAGCAGGTTTTCTTCGCTCAGTCCGATATTGGCCTCCGGATGCTCTGCCATAAAAGCAGCGATGGTTCCGGTCTCATCGATGGAATAGATGCTGGTGCCGACGCTGGCGCGCTTTCCTTCCCGGATGTAATAGTTGATGTATCCGGCCCGGTCTGTGTATTTTGTGGTCTCATCCCGCAGGATGATGCCGGTATAATTCTTTTCATTTACGATGCCGCCTTCTACGACCTCATAAAACTGAACCTTCTCGCGCTTCATATAAGTGTAGACGCTGAAGCTCATATAAACAAAGATGATTGCGAACACGATCATGCCCACATTCAGGTTCAGTGGTTTCCGGTATCGCAGAATTTTGCGGTTTTTTTTCTTCTTTTTCTGGTTGCCCATAGGAGCCTCCCTTCCTCTTCCGCTATTATAAAAGGATGAGGAAAAAATTTCAAGTACAAAAGAAAAAGGCTGCCGCAAAATGCTGGCGGCAGCCGGAACTTCTATGTATGATTATAAAGAAATAATCACATCATCCTTCGCACAATCCGGAAGCTCATCTGCATCCATGGATACACTTAAAACGAAAGTCACATGATACTTCTCTCCGATTTTTTCCAAAGTTGTGATGGTCTGGGAAATATCTTCCCCTTCAAGGCATGCCAGCTTTAAAAAGCTGTCTAAAAACATGATTTCCAGGTCGTGGTCCTGAGAAATGATACCACAAACAAAACCGATAAAACCTTCGCTGGTCATTAATGGGAACTCATTCACATTGATCAGACGAATCTTATTGCTTAATTCATACATGTGCTTGGAGCTCTTGTCGAGATATACGATAGAGCCATTCGCAGTTTTGATAACCGCATTGGCCTTTTCTAACAGATGTTTTGTCTTTCCTTTACCCTTTCTTCCTGCTATAATCTGAACCATAACAATCTCCTCCTTGAGTTTATTTAATTTGTATAAATTGTCAATTAATTATAAAGCAATTATAGTACAACTATCTAAAAAACGCAATGACTAATTGACAATTTTCCGAATTATTTCTGTCATGTTCTCATAAAGGTTTGGACGGCTGCCTGCTTTCAGCACCACAGACACATATTCCTTCTCCTCCTCGTCCCGGCTTGCCATGATCAGACAGTATCCGGCGGCATTGGTCGTGCCGGTTTTGCCGGAAAATACCGTCAGTCCCTCCGGCGTGCTGCGCTCCCCGGTCATATACCAGTTCCCGCCCTTCCAGGTCTTCGAGACCGGCGCACCGTTCCCATCCACATAATTCGCGGTATAGGCCGTGGTTCCGGTAATCTCCCGGAATTTCGGAAGCTTTAATGCTTCCTGGAAAATCAGATATAAATCGTAGGCGGTGGTATAATGCTGGGAATCCGTCAGACCGTGAGGATTCGTAAAATGAGTGCCTGCAGCGCCAAGGCGGGCCGCTTCCTCATTCATCATGTCCGCAAAGCCATCGATGCTGCCTGCCATGTGGACGGCGATAGCCGCAGCCGCATCGTTCCCGGAGGGAAGCATCAGTCCGTAGAGGAGCTGTTCCAGCGTCAGCACATCACCCGGCTTAATGTGGGCAAGGCTGGCCCCGGCTTCGGAAATCACAGCATCCTCCGTCACGGTCACTTCGTCCTCCAGATTGCCGTACTTTAAGGCAATCAATGCCGTCATCACCTTGGTGATGCTGGCCGGGTGAAGCGTTTCAAATGCATTTTTCCCGAAAAGAACCTGCTTTCCGGACAAATCAAAAACAGCGGCTGCTTCCGCATTCACGGACGCATCCTCCCAGACCGCATCCGGCTCCAGCACACAGAGGTCTTCGGCAAAGCCGGGAGCAAAGCCGTCCTCCGTTCCCGCCTGCCTGTGAACGGTAAAATCCCGTTCCGCCCACTCATAAGGGCGTTCCAGGGCCTTCTGTCCACAGGAGGCGAGAAAGAGCGTACATGCAGCAAGGCAGACGGTCAGTAATCTTTTTTTTCTATACAAGGCTGACATTCTCCTATTACCGGTACATCTCACGCCATTCCAGGTCGCCCCGGTCCAGAGCCTTGATTAACAGCTCTGCCGTCGCCAGATTGGTCGCAAGAGGGATGTTATAGGTATCACAGAGACGAACCACCTTGTCCACATCCGGCTCATGGGATTTTGCGGAAAGCGGGTCCCGAAGGAAGATCACAAGGTCAATCTCATTGTGCTCAATCTGAGCCGCAAGCTGCTGTTCGCCGCCCAGATGGCCGGCCAGATACTTGTGGACATTTAAGTTTGCCACCTCTTCAATCAGCCGTCCGGTGGTTCCGGTTGCGTAGAGCTCGTTCTTGCTTAAGATTCCTCTGTAGGCGATGCAGTAGTTCTGCATCAGTTTCTTTTTTGCATCATGTGCAATCAGTCCGATATTCATTCGATTACTCCTCCTTAATTGTGAGTGTTCTTTCTCTGTAGTCCAACATTTAAAATGATTCCCACGCCGATATACATATTCAGCAGGGAACTGACACCGTAGCTGATAAAGGGAAGCGGCAGACCGGTGTTCGGAAACAGCTTGGTGGCAACGGCAATATTGGAAAATGCCTGAAAGCCGACCAGAGCAGCCATGCCGGTGCACAGCATCCTGCCTCCCATATCCTTCGCCCGCCTTGCCATCCACAGACATTCGTAAATGATAAGCAGAAACAGCACGATGACCAGAAGGCTGCCTGCAAAGCCAAGCTCCTCCCCGATTACGGCGAAGATGAAATCCGTAGACTCCTCCGACAGAAAGTTGCCGTTCTTTACGGAGGCTATGGTCGTATTGTTCAGTCCCTTTCCCCAGAGCTGTCCGGAGCCGATTGCCATGACAGAATTATCCTGCTGCAGGTTGGCGTCCTGATACTTCATGGGGTTGATAAAGCTTAAAATACGCCGTGCCTGATATCCTCTCAGAAAAGGAATCATCTCGTACTGGAGGAGATAGATAAATACTCCGGCAGCCGGAACCACCACGGCAAGGGCTCCGAAAATCCACTTATAACTTAATCCGGCCGCAAAAATCATAGCCAGAAAAATCATAACGATAATGATGCTGGTGGAAAGATTTGGCTCTGCCAGTATCAAAAGCACCGGAAAAGCAAACAGCACCGCCGCGGCCCCCAGGACGGGAAACTGATTGATCCGCTCCTGGTATTTATCAAAATACCAGGAGAAGAAGATAATCATTCCTATCTTATAAAACTCCGAGGGCTGAAGCTGGCCGAGGACGGGAACCACAATCCACCGGGTTGCGCCGCCCTTCATAACTCCGTTTACCAGAACCCATATCAGCATGCCGATACAGACCAGATAAACCAGGGTGCAGACATTTAAAATCCGGTGGTAATCAATCAGGGACAGCACCAGAACGGCGGCAAGGCCTGCGCCGATGCCGATAATCTGGCGGACAACCCTGGGGTCCTGCATCGAGCCGGTGTCGGAAGCGCTCCGGATCACCAGAACGCCGACCACACTCAAAGCAAGCACAAAGAAAACCAGACGGAAATTAAAGTTCCGCAGCTTATAATCAAATAACATAATCAACATTTCCCCTTATTCGGTAATTCCAGAATCGGAAATGCAGCGTAAAGGGCGGCTCCCGGACGGCTGTTTACAATCTTGAATTCAATCCCGTCCCGGTCAATCGTCATGTATTTCGATATGACGCGAACCATGTCATCCTTCATCCTGTCAATCAATTCCGGTGAACAATCTGCCTTGTCTGTGACCAGTACGACCTGAAGCCTTTTCTTGGCCAGACTTCCGGAATGGTTCTTTGGAATCCTCCAGAATCCCTTCCATGCCATCTGACTCCCTCCTAAGCCCGCTTTAAAAGGCCGCTGAGCCTTGCTAAGAACTTCGGCTGGGTATCCAGGCTTAAGAACGGCATCTGCTCTCCCATAATCCGGCGGCAGATGTTCAGGTAGGCCTGTCCGGCCATGGATCCCATGCCCACCAGAGGTTCTCCCTGGTTGGTGGAAATCACGATGGATTCGTCCTCCGGCACCACGCCAATCACATTCACGGCAAGGATGTCCATTACATCATCCATGGACATCATGTCCCCCCGTCTTACCATATCCATCCGGATACGGTTGACAATTAAATCAATCATGCCCATATCCGCAGATTCCAGCAGCCCGATGATGCGGTCTGCATCCCGGATGGCAGATACCTCCGGTGTGGTTACCACCAGGGCGCGGTCTGCGCCTGCGATGGCATTCTGAAATCCACGTTCAATACCGGCCGGACAATCCAGCAGTATGTAGTCGAACTCATCCCGCAGATTATCCGTCAGCTTTCTCATCTGCTCCGGGCTGACCGCGGATTTATCCCGGGTCTGGGCAGATGGCAGCAAATACAGGTTCGGATATCTTTTGTCTCTTATGAGGGCCTGCTTCATACGGCAGTTCCCTTCTACAACGTCTACCAGATTATAGACAATCCGGTTCTCCAGTCCCATGACCACATCCAGGTTCCGCAGACCGATATCCGTATCGATCAGAACGGTCTTTTTCCCCAGGATGGCAAGCCCGGTGCCGACGTTTGCAGAAGTGGTCGTCTTTCCGACGCCCCCTTTTCCGGAAGTAATAACAATGACTTCACTCATAAATTATATCCTCCTGCAAAAAATGCTATTTTATTGTACAACAAATCAAGAAATTTTTCCAGTATTTAATTAAAATTTAACAGATTCAAAAAACTTTTTTTAATGGGCTTGGTGCAGATTGCACCGTTTTCCACCGAAGCAATCACAGGCCCCTTTCCCAGACGGCGCCCTTTTTCATTCGTCCGGGCAGAAACTCCGGCGATTCGAAGCTGAACCGGAGCCATCTCCATGGCTGCCACCACCGCTCCCTCGTTCCCGGCGGCTCCTGCAAATGCAGACCCTTTTAACTCGCCGAGAATGATGATATTTCCCTTGGCGGTTACTCTGGCTCCGTGGTGCACATCTCCGATGACCACGATGCTGGCCTCCGATTCCAGGCTGTCTCCCCGGTTTAAATCGCCCTTGTAGAACTGGCCGTTCTGGGAGCTTAACTCCATCAGCTTTTCATTCAGCGCCTTTTCACAGCGCCGGATCCGCTCTCCGTCCCGGTCAATCAGGCAGAGAATCTCCACCTGGGAGCTGGAGGTGATGGCATTCACCACCTGGTATTCCTCCGAAGGGGTCAGGCTGCGCCCCTCCAGGGTCAGCGCCATCTGGGCGGAGCCCCAGAACTTTGCGCTTTCCCGAAATTTTTTCTCCAGGTCAGACAGGAGCTGTTCAAAGGAAACCTGAGGGTCCAGAAACACGCTCATGCCTGACTTACTTCCTTTTATCACCACTGTACTACGCATAGAATCACCTCAGTTTTCCTTTAGTCTCCGATGGTAACATTAGAAGTCTCCAATGCACCGGTATTTAATATCTCATCCAGACTGGTATATCCATAGTACAATTGGTAAACATGCTTTGCCACCGTTGCCGCGTTGGAGGAGGAATATCCGTATGGGATATTGACCGTCACGCAGATTTCCGGGTTCTCGTAAGGGCCGTAGGAAATGAAAAACGCATGGTTTCCGCGGGCTCTCGACTCCTGTGCCGTACCGGTTTTTCCGGCAATATGCACCGGAAGGTCCTTGAAGATCTTCGATGCGGAGCCATTCTGGATCACCCCTCTCATACCCATGGAGGCGGCATTCCAGGTGGAATCCGCTATCTCCACATGAGAACTGATTTCCGGGGTGAAGTCCTCCACCAGATTTCCGTCGGAATCCGTCTCCTTATCCAGCAGGCTTAATTCGAATACCGTTCCCTGGTTGGCAAGCGCCGCCACATAGCGGGAAAGCTGGATGTTGGTAAAGCTGTTGGTTCCCTGTCCCATGGCAGAACGTTCCGGGTCAATATCGGAAATCTCCGGGTCACGCTCTGAGATTTCCACGCCGGAATCATGGTCCAGACCGAACATCACCGCGTACTTGCGGAGCAGCTCCAGTCCCTTTTCGGTATTGTAAATCCCGTTCTCATCTATGGATAAGCGGTGGGCCACCTCGTTTACAAAGCTGTTGCAGGAATTCTGCAGGCCTCCCACCACGTCCAGGGGACCGTGGGCGCCCGGATAAATCCAGCATTTGATCGGCTGCGCCACATCCTGATAGATGCCGGTGCAGCGTATGGTTTCTCCCGGCTGGATCACGCCCTCCTCCAGGCCGGCAATGGCAGTAATCGGCTTGAAGGTAGAACCGGGCGCCTTCTGGGCCTGGGTGGCATTGTTGTAAAGCGGCTGTGAAAGATCATTCTGCAGCTTGGAAAAATACGCGCTGTCTACGGTTCCGGACATCCGGTTATTGTCGTAGCTGGGGTAGGTAACCAGAGCGCGGACCTCGCCTGTGTTCACATCCGTGATGACGCAGCCGCCGCTGCACGGGTCTAAGGCAAGCTGCGCCGGCGTAATCTGGATTTTTGAAATCTTATCCAGAAGGAAGGTATAGGCGTAGGCCTCTCCGTTTCCTCTTAACAGGGCAATCTGGGCCGGCTCCTCCGGCAGAACGCCCTGGTCATAAAGAGCCAGGCAGAGCTGCTTTCCGGTGATGATGTTGTCATTGATCAAAAAGCGGTAGATCCGCTTGGTAAATTTCGTGTCGTACTTCAGCTCCTCCAGACAGAAATCCACCAGCTGGCTGTAGATATCGTCTGCGCT
The DNA here is from genome assembly GCA_030536455.1 of Lachnospiraceae bacterium. GTDB lineage: Bacteria > Bacillota > Clostridia > Lachnospirales > Lachnospiraceae > Caccovicinus. The sequence continues at coordinate 14,166 of JAUNPZ010000004.1, forward strand.
GGAGTATTTGCTGCCGGCATTCAGCTTGGTGGTGTCAATCCAGCTGTCCGCGATTCCCGCATGCAGGTAATCCCGCAGGCTGATCTCATCGGCCTTCCAGTCCAGATACGCCTTGCTGGAGGTGTCGATCTTCGACTCGTCGATGATGCCGACGGAGGAGGAAGACAGGTAGGAATAGATATACACCATGTAGTTGGCCATATCCTTCGGCAGATTCTTCATAATTGCCGCGTTCTCACTCATCAGCTCGCTTCGCAGCTGGGCCAGAATCTGCTCTCTGGAGGCTTCAAATGTACTTTGAATCTGACGCTCCACATCGGAAGCGTCCTCCGCTTCAAATTCATTCAGGGAAAGGACGTTGTTATTAATCAGCTGATAATACGCGTCCTTAATCGGTATCTTTAAATTCGTAGAATCCGTATGTTCGGTATTCGGCTCATCCTCCGGCACCAGCTTGGTCACCAGGATACCGGCAAGCTGCTGCTCAATCAGATGATAGATGCCCTTCTGTAAATCACTGTCGATGGTCAGGTAGATATCATGTCCGGCCACCGGGTCCACCTTCTCCTTCTCCTCCCGGATTCGTCCGCGGTTATCCACATTCACCACCCGGTAGCCCTTTTGGCCCTGGAGCTTTAATTCCATGGAGGATTCAATGCCGATCAGTCCCACGGTGTCGTTGATGTCGTAGTCCGGGTTTGACTTCTGCAGCTCCTCCAGCCGTTCCTTCTGCATCTTTCCGGTGTAGCCGATGATCGGCGCGAAGTAGATGCTGTCATTGTACACTCTTACCGAGGATTCCGCGATATCCACCCCCTGTAAGTCTGCAGTATTCTCCATCACCTCCGCCACGGTTTCATCATCCACATAGGCAGCGACGGTGGTCGGCAGGTATTTCTGGAAGGAGGTCAGCGACATGGTGTAGCGGATGTTCACGATGCTTAACGCCGTCCGGTCATCCAGCATAACCGTGTTGCCCTTCTCGTCCTTGATCTCGTCCAGCTTGTAGCTTTTTTTCTTCTTCTCAAACAGTTCCCTGGCGGTAACGTCCGCGGCATATTTGTTTAATGTCTTGTCCCATTCCTCGTCCAGCTCACTGATGTACTTTTTTCCGTATACATCGCGGAGAAAGCCCTTCCGGCCGGTCTCACTGTAGGAGGTGTAGATCATCTCCCCATTTTCATCCAGGCCAATCTCAAACTTTCCCTGAACATCCACCTCATGCTTTTCCAGAATCTGCACCAGCCTCAGCAGCATGGCATTCATGTCAGCATCAGAGCGGTATGCCCCGGTATCCTGTATGGTAACGGAATAGGCCAGCTCATTATAAGCCAGTATTTTTCCGTTCTTATCGTAAATATTCCCTCTGGTACCGGGTGTATACACGGTTTGCTCGGTTTGTTGGATATAATTATTCAGCATATCCTCCCCCTGAACAATCTGCAGGTTAAATAAATGGACTCCGAGGACTCCAAACAGGCAGGTAAATAAGATCATAAGGGCGAATAGTCTGGAATAAGCAATTTTATGAATAAATTCCTTCAGTATCTCTCGCAGGTCATCAAACAATGGTCGTATCTCTCCTTTTTTCCATCTCTTCCAGCCTCCGGCTGGTAAACAAAAACAGCCGGTATATGAAAAGGGTGGTCACAACACTGAATATGATTTCCGGAACCATAATCGTCCGGAAATAATAAAACAAATCCAGCTTCCCGCGGATCAGGAAGCGGAAGACATACATGTACAGGTTATAAACCAGCTCATTGGCCACGCACAGAATCAGCGGCAGCGTGATGTAGTCTTCGTAATAGTATTTGGTACAGATTCCGTTTATATAGCCGATATAAATGAAAATCAGCATATAGAAACCGAAGGGCCCGCTGTAAAATAAGTCGGAAAGAAGCCCGGCAAACAGCCCGTACAGCATCCCGGCCTGGCTTCCGTGGATGAAGCCGAAGGAAAAGGTAAGTATCAGCAGCAGGTTCGGGGATGCCGATAGAAACGGGATCATCGGGAAGATACAGGTCTGAATGGTAAAGGCCAGTACCATCAGCAGCAGATTGATCAGGATCCGCTTCATGTGCCGGCCTCCTCTCCCGCTTCCTCATCTCCGGTATTCTTGGTTCCGGTGATGATCAGCACCTCCTGGAGGTGGTCAAAGTCTGCAACCGGTATCAGATAACCGGATTTTGTCAGCCGCTCCGGGTCCACCGTAATGTCCGCCGCATAACCGATCAGGATGCCGGGCATGAACTTGGAGCTGATGTTGGAGGTCAGAATCGGGTCGCCCTCCTTCACATCGCCGTCCTTGGTGATGTTGGTGATGCGGAGCCGCCCTTCCTCGAACATGGTCAGGTCACCGGCCACGATGCAGTTGTCTCCCGACTGCATGGCCATGGCGCTGACCCGGCTGGAATCGTCGATGATGGAGCGGACCGTGGCGTAATTGGCTCCCACATCGGTTACGATGCCCACCAGACCGCCTCCGGCAATCACATTATTATCCACCTCCACGCCGTCCGCCGAGCCCTTATTTACCCGGAATACCTGAAACCAGTCTCCGGAATCCTTTGCGATGATCCGGGCGCCGATTTTCTCATATTCCATATAATCCTGGTCAAGCTGATACAGCTCCCGAAGCCTGGAAAGCTCGAACTGACCGGACTGGAGACGGTTGTTCTCCTCGGTAAGCTGCGCCACCTGCTCCTTCAGTTTTTCGTTCTCCTCCAAGGCGGTTTTCAGCTGGCTGTAATCCCGGAGTCCGGTATAAATCCCGTTCCCCACCGTGTTCACACCGGTCTGGAGCGGGACCAGAAAATATCCCACGCCGGTCCGGAGCGGCTCCATCACTCCATCCTTTATTGAAGTAATTCCAATCAGCAGGATACAGATAACCGTCAGTCCGGTTAACAGATATTTGCTGCGTTTTGTTTCCATCTACATTAATCCTCGTTCCCGTAAACTTGTATAAGTAGTATCACCAATAATCACATGGTCTAACAGGGTAATCCCTAAAATCATTCCGGCTTCCTGGACACGAATGGTCATCTGCTCATCCTCACTGCTGGGGGACGGATCCCCGCTGGGATGATTATGCACCAGAATCAGGGAGACGGCGCTGCGCCGGAGAGCTTCGATGAAGATTTCCCTGGGAGTGATCACAGAGGCATTCACCGTCCCCTTGGAAAGAACCACATCTCCCACCAGATGCTGCTTCGTATCAAAAAAAAGACCGCGGATCTGCTCCTGCTCCAGATGGCGCATATCCTCCATACAGTAGGACGCGATCTGGCCCGGATCCTTGAAGGTGGGCCTGCCGGAAAGCGCTGCCTGTCTCCAGATTCTCCGGGACAGTTCTCCGATGCAGAGCAGCTGAATCGCCTTCACCCTGCCGATTCCCTTGATTTTCATAAATTCCGGCAGAGAAAGATGCAAAAGCCCTAAAATACCCCCGTTCGGGTAATTTAAGGCTAATATCTTCTGTGCCAGTTCCAGCGAGGTTTCCTCACGAGAACCGGTCCGGATGATGACAGCCAGAAGCTCCGCATCCGTCAGATGCTCTGCCCCCATCTCCAGACACCGCTCATAAGGACGTTCCTGCGCCGGAATGTCTTTCATCTTTTTGCGTGTTTTTTCCGTGTGAATTTCAGTTCGTTCGTCTTTGCTCATAATATCCTCCTGCGTGTTCGCTTCTCTCCAAGTACGAATGCCCGGAAGATATCAAGTTCGGATGTCGTTTTAATTCCTGTGTCCTTTTCAGACTGCAGAGGCGGTTTCGGAATCCGCCGGATGGTTACAGCCAGCGGTAGATCAAAAGCGCCAGCGCCATGCCGATAATGCCCGCCATGGTTATCCGGATGGACAGGCCGAAGGTGATGACCATGATGCCGAAGTTTAATACCAGCGGTGTATTCAGTCCGAAAGATTCTCCGAAATTCAGCCAGGAAAGGAAGGGAACCCCGTCCGTCAGGCTTCCTATGAAGCCGCCCAGCACCACACCGGCCAGCAGCAGAATCAACAGCACCCAAAAATTCTTATTTCTCATCTTCTCTGCTCCTATTCATCTGTGAAGGCTTCCCGGTCTCATGGAAATCCTTCACACTACATTTTATCATATTTTTCTAATTCTGTATACGATTTGAGAAATATTTTATAATTCTGTAATATTTTACAGGGAAACCACACCGGCCTCTACCAGCTTCTGCAGAGACATCATGATGCCAAGCTTTGCATGATACCAGGTCAGGCCGCCCTGAAAATACACGGCATAAGGAGGCTTGATCGGGCCGTCTGCGCTCAGCTCGATGGAAGAGCCCTGAACGAAAGCGCCGGCCGCCATGATGACCGGAGCGTCATATCCAGGCATATCCCATGGTTCCGGGGTCACATAGCTGTCCACCGGAGCTGCCGCCTGGATTCCCTGGCAGAAGCCAATCACACCCTCCGGCGTGCCGAAGGTGATGGCCTGGATGATATCGTAGCGTTCCTCGGTGCTGTTTGGAACCACCGCAAAGCCTAATTTTTCATATACATTTGCCGCAAACACCGCGCCCTTTAAGGCTCCGGCCACCACAGTCGGAGACAGGAACAGGCCCTGATAGAAGGCGGTGTTAAGGCCAAGGCTGGCGCCAACCTCTTTGCCCAGGCCAGGTGCGGAAAGACGGTAGGAGGCCCGCTCGATGCACTGGGTTTTTCCTACGATATAGCCGCCGATCGGAGCAAGGCCGCCGCCTGGATTCTTGATCAGGGAACCAACGATCATGTCTGCTCCGACATCGGTGGGCTCGATGGTCTCCACGAACTCGCCGTAGCAGTTATCGACCATGCAGATTACATCCGGCTTGATGCTCTTCACGAAGGAAATCAGCTCTCCGATCTGTTCCACGGAAAAGGTGGGGCGAGGGTCGTAGCCCTTCGAACGCTGGATGGTCACCAGCCTGGTTTTTTCATTTATCGCACGTTGGATGCCCTCATAGTCAAAGGCTCCGCCCGGCAGCAGGTCCACCTGACGGTAGGAAACGCCGTATTCCTTTAAGGAACCTACGGATTCCCGGATGCCGATTACTTCTTCCAGGGTATCATAAGGCTTTCCAACCGGGGAAAGCAGCTCATCACCCGGACGGAGATTCCCGGATAAGGCAACGTGGAGGGCATGGGTTCCGCTGATCAGGTTGGGACGCACCAGCGCCGCCTCGGCGTGGAACAGGCTGGCGTAAACATCCTCTAAGGTATCTCGTCCGATGTCATTGTAGCCGTAGCCGGTGGTTGCCGCAAAATGAATATCGCTGACCCGGTTGTCCTGCATGGCCTTGATAACCTTCATCTGATTGAATTCGGCAATCTGGTCGATTTTTTCAAAACGTGCTTTTAAGCCTTCTTCGATTTCCGTACAGAAGGACAGCACCTTTTCGCTGATTCCAAGCTGTGTGTACATTTCATTTCCATTCATGATGTTTTTCTTCTTCCTTTTTGTTTTCTTTTATCTCCGGATCTGTGCCAGCAGCGCGTCCAGAACCTTGTCCTGGTCAAAGTCAAATTCCGGCAGATTTATCCAGCGCACATCCCGCTCCCGCTTAAACCAGGTAATCTGGCGTTTTGCAAAATGCCGGGTGTCCCGCTTCAGCACATAGACAGCTTCCTCCAGAGAGCAGTCTCCGTTCAGATAATCCAGGATTTCCTTATAGCCCAGTCCCTGCATGGAAACCATGCCCCGATGGCAGCCCATCTCTTTCAGCTTCCGTACCTCTTCTACCAGGCCCATCTCGATCATCTGGTCCACTCTGCGGTCAATCCGCTCATACAGGATGGAACGGTCGGTATTGACCACATAATAGAAGAAATCGTAGGGGGATTCCTTCTGACGCTCGGCTTCATTGTGCTTTGATATCTTTTCTCCGGTCTGACGGTAATATTCCAGCGCACGGATGACACGCTTCACGTTATTGCTGTGGATGGCTTCTGCCGATTCCGGGTCCACTTCCTTTAAAAGCTGGTGAAGGTATCCGGCTCCTTTTGCTTCGGCAAGCTTCTCCAGTTCGGCCCGAATCTGAGCGCCCTCCGGATTTTCCTGAAAGTCGATATCATATAACAGCGCCTGGATGTAGAATCCGGTTCCTCCGGCCACAATGGGAATGTTCCCGTGGGAATATATGGTTTCCAGCGCTTTTTTGGCCATCTGCTGGAAGATTACCACATTAAAATCCTCCGTGGGCTCCAGCACATCAATCAGATAATGGGGTACCCCATCCATCTCTTCCTTTGTCACCTTGGCGGAGCCGATGTCCATATGGCGGTAAACCTGCATGGAGTCCGCGCTGATGATTTCCCCGCCGATGGCTTTTGCCAGACGGATGGAAAGGTCGGTTTTTCCAACTGCGGTCGGTCCGGTCAGTATGATAAGAGGACGTTTTTCCATCTTTCTGCTTCCTTTCTTATACGATATGCTTATACGATACGCTTAAATTTCTTCTCCAGTTCATATTTGCTCATGGATACGATGGTGGGCCTTCCGTGAGGACAGGCATAGGGATTTTCCATATCCAGAAGCTGGTCAATCAGGGCATCCGCCTCTGCCTCAGACATGGCGTGATTTCCCTTCACTGCCGCCTTGCAGGACATGGAGGCCACCTTTTCAAAAATAATATCCGGGCTTCCGGCCTGGGTATCCTCGGAAAGCCCGTCCAGCATCTCCAGAAGCAGGTCCTTTTTGGCGATGGAAAACAGATTGGCCGGTACGCCCCGCACGGCATATTCCCGGCCGCCGAAGTACTCAATCTCAAAGCCCATTTCGTTAAAAAAGCTCATGTACCGCTTCATCAGCACCTCTTCCGTCATGCTCAAGGTCAGGATAATGGGGGGATTTACCATCTGCGTTCCGAAATCTCTGGTTTTTAAGGCTGCCATGGTTCTCTCATACAGGATTTTTTCATGGGCGGCGTGCTGGTCGATGATAAACAACTGCTGATTATACTCCACCAGCCAGTAGGTGTCAAACAGCTGTCCAATCAGGCGGTGGCGCTCTCTGGCTTTTTTCTCCAGAAAACGGTCGTTAAAAAGCTCCATCTGTTCCTGCGGTGCGCCGGGTTCCGGGACGGAAGCCTCTGCCGGTCGTTTTTCTGCATCTGCGCCGGACAAAACCGGTGACTCTGCC
>JAUNPZ010000004.1:21415-46384 GCA_030536455.1 Lachnospiraceae bacterium
AGCCTCTGCCGGTCGTTTTTCTGCATCTGCGCCGGACAAAACCGGTGACTCTGCCGGCCGGCCGGATGCTTCCGTCCGATTGTCCGGTTCCTGCATTCCCGGCGCCGGAGTCGTCCAATTCGCCGCTTCCGTCCGATTCACCGGCTCCGGCGTTCCTCTGGCCGCTTCCGGTCCGGCTGCCCCGGCGAAAGTTCCCGCAGACGTCCCGGAAAGCTCCGAACGGAGAGGCGCAAGCCGCCGCTCTCCGCCGGAAAGGCTGGGTTCCCTGCGGGATGTGCTGCCCGGCATGGCGCTGTCACGCTCCTTTAAAAATCCATCCTCCGGAATCGAGGTAAGCTGTTTTAAAGTCTGTTCATAAAGCCCCATCCTCTTTTTTTCAAAGGGCTCCGGGCTGGCGGAAAGCTTCTGGCTCCGCTCTTTTAAAAGGGCGTCCCGCTGGTCCCGGCTGGGCTCGGAAAGCGTTACCCTGGGAATCAGCTCCTTATGGGCAAGGGCCTGGGCGACGGCATCCCGCACCATGGCAAACACCATCTCTCCGTCCCGGAACCGCAGCTCCATCTTGGTCGGATGCACGTTCACATCCAGAGATTCCGGTTCCATGGTAAAATGCAGCAGGACAAAGGGATATTTGTGCTGCATCATGAAGGGCTTGTACGCCTCCTCAATCGCCTTTGCAATAATACCGCTTTTAATATAACGTCCGTTGATAAAATAGTTTTCAAAGCTCCGGCTTCCTCTGGCGATCACCGGCTTTCCCACGAATCCCGTCACCGCCACATCGCCCGCCGTCTTGTCAATGGGCAGCAGGTTCGATGCAATCTCACGGCCGAACACCGTGTATACCAGGTCCTTTAAATTGTTGTTTCCGGAGGTGTGAAGCTTGTTCTGATTATTCTGAATAAAACGGATGGAGATATCCGGGTGGGACATGGCAATCTTTTCCACCAGGTCCGCCACATGACCGCCCTCCGTAGCCGGGGTTTTTAAAAATTTCTTTCGGGCCGGCGTATTGAAAAACAGGTTCCGGGCTATAAAGGTGGTTCCCTCCGGCGCTCCTACCTCTTCCAGTTCCTTCTCCCTGCCGCCCTCAATCTGGTAGCGGGAGCCGGTCAGGGAATCGGTTGTCTTGGTAATCAGCTCCACCTGGGACACGGCCGCGATGCTGGCCAGCGCCTCACCGCGAAAGCCCAGCGAGGAGATGGTAAATAAATCCTCTACCGCCTTGATCTTGCTGGTGGCATGGCGCAGGAAAGCAAGGCGGATCTGCTCCTTTGGAATGCCGCACCCGTTATCCGTAACCCGGATGAAGGTGGTTCCGCCGTCCTTGACTTCTACGGTAATGGCGGTGGCTTTGGCGTCGATGGCATTTTCCAGAAGCTCCTTCACCACGGAGGCCGGCCGCTCGATGACCTCTCCGGCCGCGATTTTATTAATGGTGCTCTGGTCCAGCACGGTAATATTCGGCATAATGGTTCCTTCCTTTCCGATTCTGCGCGTATCTGCCGCATCCCGGCATGGCGGCGCTTAGTTCCCGTCCCACCGGTTCTTTAGCTTTGTCTGCAGGCGGTACAGCGTATTCAGCGCGTCAATGGGCGTCATATGCCCCAGTTCCAGCTCTCCCAGTTCCCGGATGATGTCGTCATCCTTCACTGTATCGAACAGAGACATCTGCTGCATATCCACCTCGTCCGGCTTTGCAACTGCCTTCCGTTGGGGTACCGTGGCATTGCCCTCTGCAATCTCCCTGGCCCGGGCGGTGATGTCGGCGCCGCTTAACTCCTCCGCGATTTCCTTAGCTCTGGCAATGACCGAATCCGGCACGCCGGCCAGCTTGGCCACCTGGATGCCGTAGCTTTTATCCGCTCCGCCCTTGATGATCTTCCGCAGGAAAACGATATCATCCCCCTGCTCCTTCACGGCGATGCAGTAATTATTCACTCCGCTTATGGTTCCCTCCAGCTCCGTCAGCTCATGGTAATGGGTGGCAAATAAGGTTTTCGCCCCCAGAAGCTTGGTGCTGCTGATGTGCTCCACCACCGCCCATGCGATGGAAAGTCCGTCAAAGGTGCTGGTTCCCCGTCCGATCTCATCCAGGACCAGAAGGCTGTTCTTGGTGGCATTCCGCAGAATATTGGCAACCTCCGTCATCTCCACCATAAAGGTACTCTGGCCGCTTGCCAGGTCGTCGGATGCACCCACGCGGGTAAAAATCCGGTCGCAGATGCCGATGTTGGCCTCCTCTGCGGGAACAAAGCTTCCAATCTGCGCCATCAGGACAATCAGGGCCACCTGGCGCATGTAGGTGGATTTTCCCGCCATATTCGGTCCGGTGATGATGGAAATCCGGTTTTTCCCGTTATCCAGAACCGTGTCATTGGAGACAAACAGATCATCCCGCATCATCTGCTCCACCACCGGATGACGTCCGTTCTTTATGTGGATGGAGCCCTTTTCATTTATCACCGGCTTCACATAATTATGCCGGGTCGCCACCACCGACAGGGAGGTAAATACATCCACCGCTGCCAGGGCCTTGGCGGTCTTCTGGATTCGGAGCACCTCTGCGGCGATGGTATCCCGTACCTGGCAGAACAGGTCATATTCCAGGGAAACCAGCTTCTCCTCGGCTCCCATGATGATGTCCTCCAGCTCCTTCAGCTTATCTGTGGTATACCGCTCCCCGTTTACCAGGGTCTGCTTCCGGATGAAATAATCCGGCACCATATTTTTAAAGGAATTGCTGACCTCAAAGTAATAGCCGAATACCTTGTTGAACTTTACCTTTAAGGTCTTAATCCCCGTTTTTTCTTTTTCACTGGCCTCCAGCTGGGCCAGCCAGGTCTTTCCCTCGGTCTTGGCGTGGCGCAGCTTGTCGGCCTCCTCGTGGAAGCCCTCCCGGATCATGCCGCCGTCCCGGACGGAGATGGGCGGTTCCTCCACGATTGCCTTCTCAATCAGGTCCCTCAGGTCCGAAAGCGGGTCCAGGTCCTCCTCAAACCCCTTTAACAGCGGGCTGGTAAACTCCTTTAAGATGTCCTTGATATAAGGAATCATGGAAAGCGAATTCTTAAAAGCCAGAAGGTCTCTGGGATTCGCCGTCTTGTAGCTGATCCGTCCGATCAGACGCTCCAGGTCGTAGACCGGATTTAAGTACTCGCAGATTTCTTCTCTGGAGATGTAGTTCATATTAAATTCCTGAACCGCCTCCTGGCGGGCCAGGATCTCATCCCGGTGAATCAGAGGCTGCTCGATATAGCTTCGCAGCAGTCTGGCTCCCATAGCCGTCCTGGTCTTATCTAACACCCACAAAAGACTGCCCCGCTTCTGCTTCTCCCGGAGCGTCTCCAGAAGCTCCAGATTCCTCCGGGTAGAGGTGTCGATTACCATGAACTGTCCCACCTGATAAGGGGTGATGGTGGTCAGATGGTCCAGCGTGCATTTCTGGGTTTCATATAAATACTGCATTACGCATCCGGCAGAAATCACGCCGGTATCGTAATCCGCCAGTCCAAGTCCGTCCAGGCTTCCCACATGGTAATGCTCCCTTAAAATCTTCCGGCAGCTTTCATCCCCGAAAAAGTGGCTGTCCAGAGAAGAAATCGCCACATGATACCGCTCCCTCAGCTCCTCCACATCCACGCCGGACACATAAAAGGCCTCGTTGCAGATGATTTCCGAAGGGGAAAACTTATTGATCTCATCGAATAAATCCCGCTCCGACTTTACCTCCGTCACGAAGAAATCGCCGGTGCTGATGTCGGCGGAAGAGATTCCGAAGGTCTCCCCGATATAGACAATGCCCATCAGGTAATTGTTCCGGGTCTCATCCAGGGCCTGGGCGCTGGTGATGGTTCCCGGTGTCACCACACGGATGACCTCCCGCTTTACCAGACCCTTGGCCTGCTTCGGGTCTTCCATCTGCTCGGCGATGGCCACCTTAAAGCCCTTCTGCACCAGCTTATTTAAATAAGCGTCTACGGCGTGGAAAGGGACGCCGCACATGGGCGCCCGCTCCTCCATACCGCAGTCTTTTCCTGTTAAGGTAATCTCCAAAGCCTTGGAAGCCTTCAGAGCATCCTCAAAAAACATTTCGTAAAAATCCCCCAGACGGTAGAACAAAATACAGTCCGGATACTGCTTTTTTGTCTCCAGATACTGGGTCATCATCGGTGTCATTCCGGCCATGAACTATCTCTCCTCCGTCACTGCGGTTCCCATGTAGTAAAAGCCCTTGAACTCATCCAGGGAAACCTTCACAATCTTTCCAATCAGGGACGCGTCGCCCGGAAAATGGACTACGGTGTTATTGCCCAGACGTCCCGTTACCAGGCGGCTGTCGTGGTCGTTGATCTCCTCCACCAGCACCTCCTGCACGGTATGCTCCTCCCGCCCGGAAACCTTCGCTCCGGTATCCTGCACCAGCTTTAACAGACGGTCAAACCGGTCCTTCACCACCGCCTCCGGAACCTGGTCCTCCATGGCGGCCGCCGGCGTTCCGGTGCGTTTGGAGTAGATGAAGGTAAATGCGCTGTCAAAGCCAACCTTCTCCACCACATCCATGGTCTCCAGGAAATCCTCCTCTGTCTCTCCGGGGAAGCCCACGATAATATCCGTAGTTAAGGCGATTCCGGGAACCGCTGCCTTAATCTTTCCGGCCAGCTCCAGATACTGCTCCTTGGTATAGCGGCGGTTCATCACCTTTAAAATCCGGCTGCTTCCGGACTGCAGCGGCAGATGAAGATGAGGGCAGATTTTTTTCGACTCCCGCATCACTTCAATTAATTCATCGGATAAATCCTTCGGGTGTGAGGTCATAAAACGGATTCTTCTTATGCCCTCTACCTGCTCCACCCGGCGCAGAAGCTCTGCAAAGGAAATCGGATGCTCCAGGGTCTTTCCGTAAGAATTGACGTTCTGTCCAAGAAGCATCACTTCCACCACACCGTCTGCTGCCAGACGCCGGATCTCATCAATGATCGCTTCCGGGTTCCGGCTCCGCTCCCGTCCTCTTACATAGGGAACGATGCAGTAGCTGCAGAAATTATTGCAGCCGAACATGATGTTCACGCCGGACTTGAACGGGTATTTCCGTTCCACCGGGAGATTCTCCACGATCTTGTCCGTGCCTTCCCAAACCTCTACCACCATCTTTTTCTGACCGAAGCAGACGGAAAGAAGCTCCGCAAGCTGGAAAATATTGTGGGTGCCGAAAATCAGATCCACGAAGCGGTAGCTTTTCTTTAATTTCTCCACCACCTCCGGCTCCTGCATCATGCAGCCGCAGAGGGCAATCATCATCTCCGGATGCTTTTTCTTTCTTGCGCCCAGCTGGCCAAGGCGTCCGTATACGCGCAGGTTTGCATTCTCGCGGACGGTGCAGGTATTATAAAGAACAAAATCCGCGTCCTCCGTGTCCACCTGGGTAAAGCCGATCTGCTCCAGAATGCCGGTCAGCTTCTCGGAATCACGGGAATTCATCTGGCAGCCGAAGGTTTCGATATGAAAGCTGCAGCGCTCCATCCCGTACTGTGCCATGTGGGCGTTCAGAAGCTCCCGGCAGCGCTCCATAAAGAACTCCTGGCGGGCCGGCTCCTCGATTGGGGCAAGCTTACATGCCTGCTCATGTGTCATATGTAAATGGTCCATTGATTTCCTCCAAATGTTTCTTAATCTGCCGAAAACGGCAGGCGCTCACATTATAGCATAAATTACCGGGATTGCAAACCTTTCGCCGGAATATTACCGCACCTGCCCATTTCCGTAAATAATATACTTGGTGGTGGTCAGCTCCTTTAACCCCATGGGGCCTCTTGCGTGAAGCTTCTGGGTGCTGATTCCGATTTCCGCGCCGAAGCCGAACTCATTGCCGTCGGTAAAGCGGGTGGAGGCATTCACATAGACCGCCGCCGCATCTACTTCATTTAAAAAACGCTGGGCATTGGCGTAATCCTTCGTAATGATGGCTTCGGAATGCCCGGTATTGTACCGGTTAATATGGTCGATGGCCTCATCGATGGAGCTTACGATCCTGCAGGAGAGGATATAATCCAGATATTCCCTGCCCCAGTCCGCCTCCTCTGCCATGGCAAATCCGGACTCTATCCGGCAGGCGGCCTCATCTCCGCGGATTTCCACCTGCTTTTCATCCAGACGCTTCTTTAAAAGAGGCAGGAAGGCTTCTGCGATGCTTTCATGCACCACCAGGGATTCGCAGGCGTTGCACACGCCAATCCGCTGAGTCTTTGCGTTAAAGATGATGTTTAAGGCCATGTCAAAATCTGCGCTTTCATCTACATAGATATGGCAGTTTCCGGTTCCGGTTTCAATCACCGGAACGGTGCTGTTCTCCACTACGGCGCGGATTAATCCGGCGCCGCCTCTTGGAATCAGCACGTCCACATACTGGTTTAACTTCATCAGCTCCATGGTAACGGCGCGGCTGGTATCTTCAATCAGCTGTACCGCCGTTTCCGGAAGTCCGGCCTCCGAAAGGCCCTCCCGGATGCAGGCGACGATTGCCTTGTTGGATGCAATGGCATCGCTTCCGCCCTTTAAAATCACCGCATTTCCCGTCTTAAAGCAGAGGCCGAAGGCATCGGCCGTCACGTTGGGACGCGCCTCGTAGATGATGCCGACAACGCCTAACGGCACCCGCTTCTGTCCGATCATCAGGCCGTTGGGACGCTGCTTCATGGAAAGCACTTCTCCAACCGGGTCCTCCAAAGCGGCCACCTGGCGAAGTCCCTCCGCCATCCCGGCAATCCGCTCCGGCGTCAGCTTCAGCCGGTCCAAAAGCCCCTGGCTCATGCCGGCTGCGGCTGCCCGCTCCATGTCCACCTGATTGGCCTCCAGGATTTTGTCCTGGCCGGACAGGATCCGCTCCGCTGCCTTTAAAAGTCCCTGGTTCTTTTTGGTTACTCCTAATGTTCCCAGCTTCCTGGAAACTTCCCTGGCCTGACGGCCGATTTCCTGTAATGATCTCGCCATAGGTTCCATCCCTTCTATTTCTCTATATTTGCTTGGTCCTGCTGTAGAGGATATCCGGTGTCAGCACACTGTCCATGGAGATATCCCAGGGCTCACAGGGAACGGATTCCACCATCTGAAAGCCATAGGCAAGTCCCCAGCGGGGATGCGTCGGCTCTTTCTCAAAAAAGCGGTCATAGAAGCCGCCTCCATAGCCCATCCGGTGTCCCTCCCGGTCGAAGGCCAGTCCCGGAACCAGCACCAGTGCATCCGGCTGTCTGGCCGCAGGAAGCCCTTCCTTCGGTTCCAGGATTTCCATATATCCGGATTCCAGGTCCTCCAGGCTGCGGATTTCATAAAAAGCAAGCTCCGTCCCCTCGGTCCTTGGCACGGCTGTGTGGATTCCCTGATTCCAGAGTCCACAAAGAAGCGGGACCGTTCCGGCCTCGCCTCGAAAATCCATGTACAGATAGACCCAGGACAAATCCGGCAGAAGCTGCCGCTGCAGCCGGAAAAACTGGCGGCACAGCTTTTCATCCCATATCATTTTCTCCTCCGGCCGGATCCCTTTCCGAAGTGCCTTGATCTGCTGCCGCATCCGATCCTTTTCCGGATTACAGCTCTTTCTTTCCATACTTCTCACCCAGATTGGTGATGCTTCCGTCTGCTTCCTTGATTGAAATGTTATTTAAATCTCCACGGAGGCTTGCACGGATGGCCTTTACATACTCCTGGCGGAGCTCCTGCTGCTCCTTCTTTTCCTCCTCCGTCAGTCCCACGGACTGGGATTTGTGATATAATTCATTAATCCGGTCAATTTTATCGTTTAACATACTTTTCTTTCACTTTCTGCTGCTATGATTTTGTTATTTAATATTCGTTGTTCAGGTAATTCATCAGGTCAAAATCCTGGTTGGCATGGGCCAGAAACAGAGTTCCCTTCGCGGCTCCCTCCATGATTTCCTGAATGACCGCCACATCCTCGCCGTTTGCAATCACCATGTCGGTGCCGCTGTCGGTGGCAATCCGCGCGGCGGCCAGCTTGGCGGACATGCCGCCGGTGCCCACGTCGCTGCTGGAGGTGGACTTGCCCATGGACATCAGATTCTCATTGATTTCCCGCACCAGGCTGATAAATCTGGCATCCGGGTTGGTCTTCGGGTCATCGGAGTATAAGCCGTCGATATCGGAAAGCAGGATTAATAAATCCGCTCCCACCAGCGCCGAAACCACGGCGGAAAGCCGGTCATTATCGCCGAAGGTGTCCACATAGGGAATCTCAGCGGTGGATACGGTATCATTCTCATTTACAATGGGAATCGCACCCAGCTTTAACAGCTCCTCGAAGGTATTCTGGGCATTGTAGCGGGAGCTGTCCTGGATCATGGTGTGTTTGGTCAGAAGCACCTGGGCGGCCGTCTGGTTATACTCCGCAAACAGCTTCTGATAGACCATCATCAGCCGCGCCTGGCCCACTGCGGCAAACGCCTGCTTCTGTGCCAGGGTGTCCGGGCGCTTCTTATGTCCCAGGGCCTGACGTCCCGCGGCGATCGCGCCGGAGGATACCAGCACCACATCCTTTCCCTGCCCCTTTAGATCACTGATGACCCGCACCAGCTTCTCAATCTTTGCCAGGTTTAAATCTCCGGTCTCCTCATGGGTCAGGGAGGAGGAACCGATTTTAATCACAATCCGGTTTTTCTCATTCAAATGTTCTCTGTCTTTCTCCGGCATTTCTGTTCTCCCTTTCCTACCGATTCGCCAGCTCCCTGGTAATCTCCTCCCAGGTGACGCCCTTTTCCACCATCAGCACCATCACATGGTACAGGAAATCGGAAATTTCGTATTTTATCTCCTCCGGGTCCGGATTCTTGGCGGCGATGATGATTTCCGTGGCCTCCTCCCCGCATTTTTTCAGGATTTTATCAATTCCCTTATCAAACAGATAATTGGTGTAGGAACCCTCCTTCGGATGCTTCTTCCGGTCTTTAATGATGTCGTAGACCTCCTCGAATACCTTCAGCGGATTGGTTTCCTTATATTCCTTCTCGGCCAGCGTGGTAAAGAAGCAGCTTCGGTTTCCGGTGTGGCAGGCCGCTCCGATCTGATGCACTTTCGCCAGAATGGTGTCCTGGTCACAGTCGATGCTTAAGGACTTTACATACTGGAAATGGCCGGAGGTTTCGCCCTTTAACCACAAGGACTGACGGCTGCGGCTGAAATAGGTCATGGTTCCGGTCTCCAGGGTTTTCCGGAAGGCCTCCTGGTTCATGTAGGCCATCATCAGCACTTCACTGGTCTTGTAATCCTGAACGATAACCGGAATCAGGCCGTCGCTGTTTAACCGGAACTGATTCCAGTCAAGCGTACTCTCGAAGGTTTCCACGGCAAAGCCCTGCTCCTTTAATGCCTGCTTGCAGGCCATCCAGTTCCCGTCCCATCCGGCAGGAAGGAGCAGCCCCTCCACATTCGGAATGCGAAAGCTTTCAGCAGCCCGGCTTTCATCCGCCCCGCTTAAGAGAAGGGGCAGCTCCATCCGGGAAATCTCGGAAAGCAGCTCCGAATCAAATGGAAAGGAAAGAATCATCTTCGATGCACCGAGCTGGGCAAACTCTGCCGCCCGTTTCAGCTGCGCGGCCTCCGTAAGATTCATATAAATTTTTTCCGTCCCGAACCGGCTGGACGCTTCCTGGATCAGGTCCACATTCTCCTCCGAACCCGCCTCCAAAAATACCGCCTCCGCCCCGGCATACAGATATTTTTTCACATCCTCCAGCCGCTTTACCCGTCCGCCGGTGATGATCGGGGTATCCACCTCGCGGGCAATCTCCTTGATACAGCCAATCGTTCTCTCATGGTCCTCGTCGGTCTGGGAGCAGTCATAAATCAGCAGCTGATCGGCCCCGGAGTCTCCGCAGTGTCTGCAAAGCTCCCGGATATCCGCAGATTCCTCCGCCCCTCCGTCCGCCTGGCAGACCGCTTTGCCGTCCCGGCAGCCCAGACTGCAGATTAAGTGTTTTACTTCTGTCATGTTATCCTCCATTCTATCGCTCAAAACGGGAAATGGCTTCCTTCAGTTCAATCCGTTTTTCATACAGCGCCTTCCCGATAATCGCGCCCTGAATGCCCGCCTGATACAGCGCCTCCAGGTCCTCCATACAGGATACTCCGCCGGAGGCGATGATGTCAAGTCCTGTTTCATCCGTCAGCGCCTTCGTGGCGGCCACATTCGGTCCGGAAAGCATGCCGTCTCTGGAAATATCGGTGTAGACCACATGACGGACTCCGTATTCCTTCATCTGACGGCACAGCTCCGAGGCTTTTACGCTGCTTACCTGCTCCCAGCCCTGGATGGCTACCAGGCCGTCTTTCGCATCAATTCCGGCCACGATTGCATCGCTTCCGAAGGTTTCCACCATCTCCTTTAAAAATTCCGGCCGTTCTACCGCCTTGGTGCCGATGATTACCCGTTTTACCCCAAGGGACAGCATGTTCCGGATGGCTTCCTCGGTGCGGATGCCGCCTCCGATTTCGATGGGGATGGAAACCGTCTGGGCAATCCGGCGGATTACCTCCTCATTCACCGAATGTCCGGCCAGAGCGCCGTCCAAATCCACCAGATGGAGAAAGGTTGCGCCCTGCTCCTGCCAGTAGGCAGCCACCTTCTCCGGGGCATCGGAATATACGGTGATTTCCTTGAATTCGCCCTGTTTTAAGCGGACACACTGTCCGTTCTTCATATCAATTGCAGGATATAATTGCATCGTCATTCTCCTTTTCCATGTTTGCTTCGCAGCGGTTCATTTCCAGTTCCTTTTTTAAGGTTTCATATCCGTTCCCGCACCGTTTTTTTACTGCGACAATATGAGCACGCTCATCCGGAGTAACCGCCAGAAGATATCCTCCGCTTTCCAGTACTCTGGTGATTCGATCATACGGAATGAGATCAAAATAGTACGAAGCCGTAATCAGATAATGTTCGGTCAGATATACCGGAACCCCCTTGATAAATTCTTCCTGCTCCACAAGCTCCTGATCGGCCAAAGGCAGCAGCTCATCCAAGTCCGCTGTCCGTTTTTTCTGGTCACGAATTTTCATTCCGTATCGAATCAGAAAAAATACTCCTGCTGTCAGCACAAGTCCGGGAATAAAAAACAACTGCACGGCCCATGGATTCTGCTCCCAGAAACCTCTCGGCCGGATATCCAGATAATAGCTTCCGATCCATTCGGAAAGCTGATTGGCGCTGATCGGAAGCTGGCTTCCCTTCCACAGCTGACTGTAGGAATCTCTGGCAAATCCCATGATCTCCGTATCCAGAGGCTCACAAAAACCGGCAATCTCCACGGGCTCCGGAAGTTTCATCTCATCGGTGCCATAGGTATAGTCGATCAGACTTTGAAGGTCTTCCGGGACCTCCCCTGCCATACAGATCACATACGGCTGTGAAGCCAGATCAAATCCGAAATAAAACCGGTATCCCTCTTTCACATGTTCCGCAAAATACTCGGTCAGATACTGCAGATGTGCGCTGCAATATCCGTTATCCGAAAAGGAATCAAACATTCCCGGATTTTTCAATTCCTTCTCATAATTCTGTTTTGCGATATGGCACAGGAGAAAACCTGCGGACAAAGAGGAAATCCCCAATACCAGGCAGGCAATCCCTGCATACAGCCGTTTTTCCAGATACCGCAGGCGCAGCATCTTCTTCGACAAAGAAACCATCTCTTTCCATCCCCCATACGTTCCTGTTTTACAGGCTGCCCTTCGTAGAAAGCACACCGTTGATCCGTCCATCCATCTGAACGGCCTCATCCAGGGCCTTGGCAAATGCCTTGAAGGCGCCCTCGATGATATGATGGTTGTTGGAGCCGGAAAGCTGCTTGATATGCAGGTTCATCTCTCCCGCATAGGAAACGGCATAGAAAAATTCCTTTACCATCTCCGTTTCCAGGTCCCCCACAAATTCCCGGTCCAGATTTAAGTCATATACCAGATAAGGCCGCCCGCAAAGGTCCAGAGCGCACAGAATCAGGGACTCATCCATGGGAAGTATCTTGGAGCCGTACCGGACGATTCCCTTTTTCTCTCCTACGGCTTCCTTAATGGCTTTTCCAAGAACAATGCCCACATCCTCGATGGTGTGGTGGGTATCCACCTCCAGATCTCCGCTTACCCGGAGCGTCAGATCAAACAGACCGTGACGGGCAAAACTGTTTAACATATGGTCAAAAAAACCGATTCCGGTCCGGATGTCGGCCTTTCCCGTTCCATCCAGACAGAAGGTCATGGAAATATTCGTTTCTTTTGTGCTGCGTTCAATGACAGCTTCTCTCATCGCAAACCCCTCTTCCTGTTTTTCCTGAAAATCAAATATTCTCCCGATTACGCCTGGTCCTCAAACCGGACACGGATGGAGTTGGCATGCGCCGTCAGCCGCTCGGACTCTGCAAACCGCTCAATGTCCTTATGCACCTTCTGCAGCGCCTCCCTGGAATAATAGATGATGCTGGATTTCTTCACAAAATCATCGACTCCCAGAGGGGAGAAGAATTTTGCCGTGCCATTGGTGGGCAGAACATGGTTCGGGCCGGCGAAATAATCGCCCAGCGGCTCGGAGCTGTATTCCCCGATGAAGATCGCGCCTGCATTCCGGACCTTCGTCATGACCTCGAAAGGATTCTTCGTCACAATCTCCAGATGCTCGGAGGCAATCTCATTCGCCGTCTGCACGGCCTCCTCAATGGAATCCACCACCAGGATATAACCGTAGTTTTCCAGGGATTTCTCCAGAATCTCTTTTCTGGATAAGGTTTCTACGAACGCATCCACCTGCCGGGATACCGCCTCTGCAAGCTCCATGCTGGTGGTGACCAGGATGGCCGAGGCCAGCTCGTCATGCTCCGCCTGGCTTAACAGGTCCGCAGCCACAAATCTCGGATTTGCCGTTTCATCGGCAATCACCAGAATCTCACTTGGTCCGGCAATGCTGTCGATGCTCACATGGCCGTAGACCGCCTTCTTGGCCAGGGCCACAAAGATATTGCCCGGTCCCACAATCTTATTGACTCTCGGAATGGACTGGGTGCCGAATGCCAGCGCCGCTACGGCCTGGGCGCCGCCCACCTTATAAACCTCTGTCGCGCCGGCCAGATGGGCTGCGGTCAGGGTGACCGGATTAACCCGGCCGTCGGCTCCGGGCGGCGTCACCATCACAATCCGCTCCACACCGGCCACCTCGGCCGGGATGATGTTCATCAGCACCGTGGACGGATAGGCGGCCTTTCCGCCCGGAACGTACACGCCCACGCTTTCCAGGGCGGTCACCTTCTGTCCTAAGATGGTTCCGTCCGGCTTGCTGTCAAACCAGCTCTGGCGCACCTGTCTCTGATGATACTCCCGGATGTTGGCCATGGATTTTTTCATAACGGCTAACAGCTCCGGTTCCACCTGGGTCATGGCCTCTGCAATCTCTTCCTCCGTAACGCGGATGTTCTCCGCGGAAAGCTCTGCCCGGTCGAATTTCTTCGTATATTCAAACAGGGCCTCATCCTTCCTGGCCTTCACATCCTCCACGATCTGCTGGACGGTGTCGGCGTACCGGGTATAGTTGTTCGGGTCCCGCTTTAACAGTCCCTCTAATATATTCTGCTTGGTATTCTCATCTAACTGCACGATTCTCATTTCGGTTCCTCCCTTAAAAGCTCCTGTAAATCCTTGATGATTCTGGTAATCCGCTCATTCTCCCGTTTCATGCTGACCTGATTCACCACCACGCGGGCCGAAAGGCCGCAGACCTCCTCCAGCACCACCAGGCCGTTTTCCCTTAACGTGCTTCCGGTCTCCACGATATCTACAATCACATCGGCCAGCCCCACGATAGGAGCCAGCTCGATGGAGCCGTTCAGCTTGATAATCTCTACGGTCTGATACTTTTTATTATAAAAATAATCCTTGGCGATGTGCGGATATTTGGTTGCCACACGAATCAGCTCATGGTGCTTTAAACGCTCCCTTGCCGATTCCGGTCCGCAGACGCACATGCGGCAGGCTCCCATCTTCAGATCCAGCACCTCGTAAAGCTTTCTGCCCTCCTCCAGGATGGTATCCTTACCCACGATGCCGATGTCGGCTGCCCCGTACTCTACATAGGTCGGGACGTCATTGGCCTTTGCCAGGAAGAACCGTATTCCCAGCTCTTCATTGACGAAAATCAGCTTTCTGGAGGTCTTGTCCTTCATCTCCTCGCAGCGGATTCCGATTCGCTCAAACAGCTCCATGGCTTTATTTGCAAGCCGCCCCTTTGCCAGGGCCACGGTGATATATCTCATCTTGTTCTCCCATCTCCGGCCCTCTCGGCTCCGGCATATTCTTCACAGCATTTTTCCGGCTGCACCGGACAGGTCTCCACCTGGCTGCCGTCTCCGGACACATAAAGCACCTGGGTCAGTCCGCTCCGCCCGGCCATTCTTTGATATGCCTCCACCGGAAGGGACGGGGCTTTCTGCTGGAACAGCACCGGATGCTTCTCCTCCCGGAACTTCTTGGCCAGTGCAAGCGCCGGAACCCGGGCGGAGACATCGAACAGGATCATGGCATCCGCTTTTTCCACCTCCAGGGTAATGCCCTGGCTGGCCAGCGCCATCATCAGACGGTCCACCACGATGCCGAAGCCCACTGCCGGGGCCTCCTTTCCGAACTGCTGCAGCAGCTTGTCATACCGGCCTCCGGTCACCACATAATCGCCGGTGCCGTAGGTATAGGCCTTAAAAATGATGCCGGTATAATATTGATACTTGCTCAGCATCCCAAGGTCAAAGGAAACGTACTCGGCGAGGCCGTAATTCTCCAGAATCTTATATACCTCCTCCAGCCGGTCGATGGCGGCCAGAGCCCGCCGGTTATCCGTCAGGGAACGGACGGCCCGAATCTGCTCCATGGAACCGAACAGCTCCGGGAGACGCAGGAAAACCTCCTTTAACTCCGGCTTTACCGGATTGGCATTTAGAAGCTCCTCCACGCCGAAGAAGTTTTTGTTCTCGATGAAATCCCGCAGGGTTTCCTGGGTCTCCTCATCCATGCCGGCCTCCTCCACCAGTCCGCGGTAGAACTCCACCTGCCCCAGCTCCACCTGGAACTCCCGGAGTCCGGCTGCCTTCAGGCTGTCAATCACCATGGCAATCATCTCGGCATCTCCATCGCTGGAATCATCCCCGATCATCTCGGCTCCCGTCTGGGTGGATTCCTTTAACCGGCCCTGATAGCTGGTATTGTTGGTAAAGGTCCGCTCCAGGTAGCAGAGGCGCAGCGGCATGGTTTCCTCCGAAAAATACTTGGCCACACAGCGGGCAATGGCCGGCGTCATATCCGGCTTCAGCACCAGCGTGCGGTTGTCCCGGTCGAAAAACTTAAACATCTCGCGGGAGCTGACGCTTCCCCGCTCCTCATTAAAGATATCAAAAAACTCAAAGCTTGGGGTTTCGATGTGCTGGTACCCGTAAAGATACAGGGTATTTAAGATTTTTTCCTGAACCTTCAGCTTCTGTCTGCATTCCGCGTCATAAATATCCCGGACGCCTTCGGGAGTATGGATTAACTTATTGGTCATTATATCCTCCATCCTGTGCTTAATTCCAATCCGCCTTCGCTTTTGCGTAGTGCAGTGCTAATTCGATAACGTATTTTCAATATTATATGGGAGAATCCGATTCTTGTCAACCATTTTTCCGGTCTAAATCCCGCTGCAGCGGCTCCAGATAATGAACAAACATATCGCGGCAGGAGCGGATCTGAAAGGAATGGTCGATTTCCTCATAGGTGAAGCTCTTCCGTCCCCCTTCCTCCATCCGCTTCCAGAATACGGCCACATCCTCGAACGGCAGATAATAAATCTCATTTTTGGTGGTGTAGGAAAGGATAAAGAAGGCGACTCCCCCCTGGACCTCAAAGTTCTTCATAAACTGCATCTGATGGGGATGGATGTTGTGAAGGGGGAAGGTATCGGTCCGGCACTCCTTGGCATCGAAGCAGACCGGGATGCCCTGAACCGCCCCGATGTAATCCACCGTACTTTTCTGTTCAAAATAAGCCAGCGTGATGTGATGGCTGGCCTTGTCAATCTCGATAGGGGTGATCGGGGTGGGGATTTTCTGAATCAGGGCCAGCCCCTTTTCCAGATAGCTCTCGTTGGTATGATTGATCAGGTCCTCCAGACCGGAACCGCGAAGTCCCCTGGTGTGCCATGTTCCCATGTCGGTATCTCCTTTGCGTCTGATTTAAGGAAAGGGTGTCACAAAACTCGGAATGAGTCTTACAACACCCTTTTTATTCGTCTTATGCCTCGCTGTTAAAACGCTTTGCCTGCTCCTCGATCAGAGCCCGGTCCTCAAAGTAGTTAATCTTCATGGAACGCTTCACCTGAGCCAGAGTTTCTGCCGCAACGGCCTCTGCCTTTTTGCTTCCCTCCTCTAACATCCGGTAAACCGCCGGAATATCCTTTTCGAATTCTTTTCTTCTTTCCCGGATCGGAGCCAGCTCCTCCTGGATGACCTTGTTTAAGAACTTCTTCACCTTCACATCGCCCAGTCCGCCTCTGGTGTAGTGCGCCTTCAGCTCGTCCAGATTCTTGTAATCCGGCAGGTATTTTTCAAAATGCTCGTCCCGGCAGAAGGCATCCAGATAGATGAAGACCGGATTGCCCTCTACCTGGCCCGGATCCTCCACTCTTAAGTGGTTCGGGTCGGTAAACATGGACATGATCTTCTTTCTTACGTCCTCCTCGCTGTCGGATAAATAGATGCAGTTTCCTAAGGACTTGCTCATCTTCGCCTTGCCGTCGGTGCCTGGAAGACGCAAGCAGGCCTTATTGTCCGGAAGCAGGATGTCCGGCATGGTCAGGGTCTCGCCGTACACGGTATTAAACTTGTGTACGATTTCTCTGGTCTGCTCTAACATCGGCATCTGGTCCTCGCCCACCGGAACGGTGGTCGCCTGGAAAGCCGTGATATCGGCAGCCTGGCTGATCGGGTAGGTAAAGAAGCCGACCGGAATGCTGGCCTCGAAGTTACGCATCTGGATTTCTGACTTTACCGTAGGATTTCTCTGAAGACGGGAAACCGTTACCAGATTCATATAATAAAAGGACAGCTCCGTTAACTGCGGAATCTGGGACTGGATAAATAAGGTGGATTTTTCCGGGTCCAGTCCGGCCGACAGATAATCCAGAGCAACCTCGATGATGTTCTGGCGTACCTTCTCCGGGTTGTCCGCGTTATCGGTCAGGGCCTGCGCATCCGCAATCATAATAAAAATCTTGTCATATTCACCGGAGTTCTGAAGCTCGACCCTCCGCTTTAAAGAACCTACATAATGTCCTACATGAAGTCTTCCGGTAGGACGGTCGCCTGTTAAAATAATCTTTCCCATAGTTGTATTTTTCCTTCCAAAATTGTCTGATAAATCTAAAGAATATGTTAAATTATACCTCGCGGCAGTGTGTGCTGTCAAGTAAACCCTTCATCCTTACAAATCCTGAAAGCCTTCCCCTTCCCTCATCCGCTGAAACGCATCCGGCAGAGGCGCCTCGAAGGTCCGTCCGCTTAAAGCTTCCATCGGAGCCGGAAGACCAGGCATCACCAGCTTCCAGGAGTGAAGCATCTGAGAGCGGATGTGGTACTTCTTTTTCACCGCCTCGTTTACCGACGGCTTTCCATACTTGTAATCGCCTGCGATGGGATGGCCGATGGAAGCCAGATGGGCGCGTATCTGATGGGTCCGTCCGGTTATCAGGGTAACGGCAAGAAGGGTGTAGGAATCATTGCCCGCAAGAGGCACATATTCGGTCATGATCGGCACGCTGCCCTCCGTCTCCACCGGATAGATGGAAACCTGATTGGCGGCCTCATCCTTCTTTAAAAATCCGGCAATCACCTGCTTCTCTCGGATTTTCCCGCTTACGATGCACTGATAATATTTGTGGATGCTCCGGTCCTTAAATACCTCCGACATAATCTGCAGTCCGGCCAGGGATTTTCCCGCCACCACCAGCCCGCTGGTGTTCCGGTCCAGACGGTTGCAGACCGAGGGGCGGAAGGTGCGGAGCTGCTCCACACGGATGTGGTTCGATTCCACCAGATAGTTGATGATTTCCTCCACCAGAGAATAATCGGATTCTTTCGCCTTCTGGGAGAGCACCCCGGAGGGCTTATTCACAATCAGGATGTTGCTGTCCTCGAAAATGATGTCCAGACGGCGTTTTCCGGCCGTGCTTTCCGCACCACTCTCCTTTACCTGGGAAAACTTCCCGATGGTTTCCTCTGCCAGAAACAGCTTGATCTCATCCCCTACCGCAAGCTTCTCGGAGCCGTCGCATTTCTTTCCATTCAGCGTGATATTTTTCTTTCTCATCATCTTATAGAGAAAGCTTTTGGGCGCCAGATTCAGATACTTGGCAAGAAGCTTGTCCAGTCTCTGCCCGGCCTCATATTCATTTATCTTCAATGCCTGCATGGCCTTGTTTCCCTTTCTGTTCCTTTTTTTCTTCGTTTTGCAGCCTGGAGGGACCTTCCGCATCCTACATGGAAAGGTCCTTCAGAAGCTGTATGGTGTAGCCGACGCTTCCGTCATCCTCGTATTCCTCCGCCGGCTTTAAGGAATCCGCCCGTTTGAAAAATGCCTTCTCATCGGTAATCACCTTCGCATGAGGGTCCAGGCGGTGCGCCCGGAACATGTCATTTAAAAATGCTTCTGCCTGCTCCGTCTTTACCTTGGGATTGGTGCAGTAAAAATAAACGCCGGATGGGTGGACGCAGACCCCGTCCATGGGCATGATCTGTTCCTTGGAGGTCAGGATCAGGTCATATAAAACGGCTGTTTTATCCTCGTAAGCCGATAATTTCTGATAAAATTCCGGCCCCGGAGTCCGATACCGGAAGGAGGCCAGAAACGGCGATGCCACATTGGCAATCGGAAGGGCGGACACGATCGCCATGACCGTCAGAATGTTCTTCAGGGACTCGCGGTCCGTAAACTGTCTGGCCCCCAGCTGAAGCAGAATCGCGGCAAGCCCTGAGAAAATCAGGGCAAGCTCAGTTTTTTTATGGTAATTTCGGTAGCCGTACTGGCCTTTTTTCGGATGCTTCTTTTTCAAAATCAAAATCCTTTCGTATCAAATTCGCGGGGCGTCTGCGCCGGGAGGGTCTGGTCTGTTCCGCTTAAGGAATCCAGCACCTCCCACCCCTTCAGCAGCCAGCCATGGGGCGCAGCCTTCGACAGGAGGAAGAACAGCTTCATCCACAGACCGTAGATCGACTGTGTTTTTCCCATCAGGCTGTCCCGGATGGCCTTCTTTACTACCTTTTTCGGGGCCGCCATCGCAAGCCGCTTATACAGTGGAATCTTTCTTCCGCCAGACTCCGCAATTTCAAAAAATTCCGTGTCCACCGGCCCCGGACAGATGGCAGTCACGCAGATGCCCCGTGGTTTCAGTTCTGCGTGAAGGGCCCGGCTGTAGCTTAGCACAAAGGATTTGGTCGCGGCATAGATGGCAAACTTCGGCTGCGGCAGGAAGGCCGCCGAGGAGGCATACATCAGGATCCGTCCCTCCCGCATCATATAGGGAAGCACCAGATGGGTCACGGCACAGAGGGCCTGGCAGTTTAGCTGGATCATGCCTGTCTCGTCCGCCAGAGGCCTTGCTCCGATTCGTCCGATTTTTCCGAATCCGGCGGCATTTACCAGAAATACCACCTCCGGAAGCATCTCCTCCAGAGCCAGTCTCAACTGCTCCAGACTCAGCGGGTCTGTGATGTCCATCGGAAACAGGCGGAGGGGAACCGGCAGATGGCCTTCCAGCTCCTCCAGCCGTTCCTTTCTCCTGGCAATCAGCCAGAGCTCATCCAGCTTTCCGCCGAAGCGGTCTGCAAGCTGGATGGCGGTTTCTCTTCCCATACCGGAGGAAGCTCCGGTGACGACTGCTATTTTCATATGAATCAGCCTTTCTTTTTATGAACGTTGCGGATTGCCTTTTTTCGGGTTCCGGTCTTTTTCGCATTCCCTGCGCTTCCCGCTTTTTCTGTTTTTCCCGCGTTTCCTACTTTTTCTGCATTTCCCGCTTTTCCTGTTTTTCCTGCTGCCCCGGTTCTTCCTGGATTCCCCGGCCGGAAGAACCTTTCCGGTCCGGCCCCGGACGCTTTCGGAGCGCGCCTCGGCCGGATCAGGCATTTCGGTCCAAAACCAATCAGATCCCTCCGCCCGGCTTTTATTAAGGCTTCCTCCACCAGCTCATACATCTCCGGATTCCGGTACTGGATCAGCGCTCGCTGCATGGCCTTTTCGTGGGGACTTACCGGCACATAGACCGGCTCCATGGTCCGAGGGTCAAGACCGGTATAATACATGCAGGTGGAGATGGTGGAAGGCGTCGGGTAAAAGTCCTGTACCTGCTCCGGCATATAGCCCAGATCACGGATGTACTCCGCCAGCTCCACGGCCTCCTTTAAAGAGGAGCCGGGATGGGAGGACATCAGATAAGGAACCAGGTACTGCTTTTTTCCCAGCTTTTCATTCATCGCCTCATATTCCCGGATAAACCGCTGGTAAACCTGGTTCTTCGGCTTTCCCATCCGGGTCAGGACCGCATCCGACACATGCTCCGGCGCTACCTTTAGCTGGCCGCTTACATGGTATTCGCAAAGCTCCCTTAGAAACCTCCGGTTCTGGTCCGCAAGCAGGTAATCAAAGCGGATTCCGGAACGGATAAACACCTTCTTCACCTTGGGAAGGCTCCGCAGCTTTCTTAAAAGCGCGATATAATCCGAGTGGTCGGCATTGAGATTCTTACAGGGCTCCGGAAACAGACACTGCCGGTTCGGACAGGCGCCCTTGGTCATCTGCTTTTTGCAGGCAGGAAAACGGAAGTTTGCCGTAGGACCGCCCACATCGTGGATATAGCCCTTGAAATCCGGCTCTTCTGTCAGAAGCTTCGCTTCCTCCAGCAGGGAGTCATGGCTTCTGGCCTGGATGATCCGCCCCTGATGAAAGGTCAGGGCGCAGAAGCTGCAGGCGCCAAAGCATCCCCGGTTGCTGATCAGGCTGAACTTGATCTCCCGGATGGCCGGAACGCCTCCCGCCGCCTCATAGGAGGGGTGATAGGTCCGCATATACGGCAGCGCATACACATCGTCCATCTCCTCCTGGCTTAAGGGCTTGGCCGGAGGATTCTGCACCACATACAGATTATCCCGGTAGGCCTCCGTCAGCCGTTTTCCGGTAAATGGGTCCGTATTGCTGTACTGGATGAAAAAGCTTCTGGCATAGTTCTTTTTGTCCTGGGTAAGCTCGGCAAAGGAAGGCAGATGGATGGCGTCGTACACCGAATCCAGGCTTTTCGTCTTGTAAACGGTGCCGTCGATAAAGGTAAGATCCGATACCGCCAGACCGCTGTTTAAGGCATCTGCAATCTCCACAATGGAGCGCTCGCCCATGCCGTAGGAGATTAAGTCCGCCTGGGAATCCACCAGGATGGAGTGCTTGAGCTGATTGGACCAGTAATCGTAGTGAGCCAGGCGGCGCAGGCTGGCTTCGATTCCTCCGATGATGATTGGAGTTTTCCGGAAGGTACGCCGGATCAGGTTGCAGTATACCACCACCGCATAATCCGGACGCTTTCCCATCACACCGCCCGGCGTGTAATTATCCTCCTTCCGATGCTTCTTGGACACCGAATAATGGTTTACCATGGAATCCATGTTGCCGGCAGAAACCAGAAAGCCCAGCCTCGGCTCTCCAAGGACCGCAATGCTTTCCTCGTCCTTCCAGTCCGGCTGTGCGATGATTCCCACCCGGTAACCGTGGGCCTCCAGCACCCGGCTGATAATCGCCGTTCCGAAGGATGGATGGTCCACATAGGCATCTCCCGTCACATAGACGAAATCGCACTGCTCCCAGCCGCGTTTTTCCATATCCTTTCTGCTGATGGGCAGAAAATCCTTTTTTTGTTCCATGCTATCTCTCTTTCTCCGGGCCGGGCGCCTCCAAAAGCTCCCGGTAATCCTGAATCATATAATCCGCCAATGCTTCTTTTTCGGCCTTCATGTCCTTAGAAAAGTCATCCTCCACCGCAATCACCGTCATCCCGGCTGCTTTTCCGGCCAGGATTCCCGCCGGGACGTCCTCAAAAACCAGGCAGGCTTTCGGGTCCGCCTGCAGATGCTTTGCCACCTTCAGGTAAATGTCCGGAGCCGGCTTTCCCATGGCCACCTCGCATGCGGTCGTCACATTTTCAAAATAAGAGCCGATCTTTAATGCCTCCAGCACCGCGTCCACCATCTCCCGGCCGTTGCTGGTCGCGATTCCCATAGGGATTCCCAGCGATTTCACATAGGCCAGAAAGCTTCCCGCTCCCGGCTTCAGCGGCACCTCGTTCCGGTATTTATCGATGGACATCTCCACCCAGACCGCCTTGATTTCCTCGGTCGTAAGATTTCCCAGGTCAAAATGAGACTGAAAATACTCTGCGGTTTCGGTAAAGCTCATGCCCTCGATGCGTTTCTGCAGGTCCGGCGGACACGCGTAACCGAACCGCCCTAAAAATTCAATATCGATGGTCTTCCACATCCACATGGAATCCACCAGGGTTCCATCTAAATCAAAGATGACCGCTTTTTTCTCCTTTAACAGGTTCTTTCCATTTTTCATCGTCTGATAGCCCATATCCTTTTATTCTGTGTTTCCTGATTTCAATTTTTCCAGTTCTTCCTCCGTCAGCGGCCGGTACTGGCCCGGAAGCAGGTGTTCATCCAGACGGAGCGTTCCCATGGAAAGCCGCTTTAAAAAGACTACCCGGCATCCAAGCGCCTCAAACATCCGCTTTACCTGATGGAATCTGCCCTCCCGGATGGTAAGGCGGATTTCTGTTCCCACGGAAGCCCCGCTCTTGGCGTCGGTTTCTTCTTGCACACGCGGCAAAGGCACCGGACCCAGAATCTCCAGCTTAGCCGGAAGGGTTTTGGTCCCATCCTCCAGGGTGATGCCAAGTTCCATCTGCCGGACACTGTCCGCCGGAAGCGCGCCCTCCACCTTGGCGTAGTACACCTTATCCACATGCTTCTTCGGGGACAGGAGCCGATGGGCCAGATCCCCGTCATTGGTAATCAGGAGGAGGCCCTCCGTGTCGATATCCAGCCGTCCCACCGGGAACAGATTCTTCCGCTTTGCCTCCGTCAGCAGGTCGATTACCGTCTGGTGCAGCCCGTCCTCCGTAGCAGACACCACGCCCTGGGGCTTATTTAACATATAGTATTCCCAGGCCGCATACGATATTTCCCGTCCATCCACCTGAATCCGGTCGGCTTCCGGGTCAATCTTCCGGTCGCTCTTTTTCTCGGTCCGGCCATTTACCAGCACCCGCCCCTTCCGGGCGATCTCCTTAATCTGGGTTCTGGTTCCTACGCCCATCTCCCCTAAAAATTTATCCAAACGCATCTGCGCCATTTTTTCTGTCTCCTGTTGTAATGTTTTCGCTGATTTCCGCTGCTTTTTCTCTCCAGCCCCTTCAAACACGCTCGGATTACTGATAGCGCCAGCCCGGATAATACTTATTTTTAAGCATTGCGCCGGTTCCCTTCGCCCAGCCCAGCGGAAAATCCTCCAGGCAGACCAGGCACCAGCCCTTCCGTCCGCCCTCCTCCGGCAGCAGGGAGAGCGTCTCCCCCTTCAGGTACCGGAGCACCCGCTCGTCCTCTTTTGAAAAATGAATGGTTTCCGAAAAATCAGAAGCCTTCAGCGCCATCGCAAACGCCTGCCCCGGCTCGAAGCGTCCCCGCTTTAACTCACCTAAGTGGAGGCCCGTCCGCAGATAGCGGAGCCTTGCCCCCTCCGGGAATTCCTCCGGGAGCAGGTACAGATTCTCATGAATCAGGCGGACCCGGTCCTGCTTTAAAGCAGAGGCCAGCAGTCCGGCAAAGCCACCGGAGAGGCCCTTTGCAAACTCCGGAAAATCTCCCAGCTCCTGTCTGCCTGCCCGGACCGCTTTCCCTGCGGCATGGCCAGGAACCGCTGCGGCGTCCGCCGTCTCCTTCTTCCGGAGCAGCGCCAGAAAATGCCCCTCCCCCTTAAGCCGATAAGGGAACAGACGCAGCACCCCGGATAAGCCAAAGCCGTCCGACGCTCCCGGAAACTGCGGCAGAGCCACCAGTTCCATCTCCGGATTCTGTGCAAGAAGCCAGAGGATGTTTTCCTCATCCTCCCGTCTGGAAAAGGTACAGGTGGAATACAAAAGCAATCCGCCCGGCTTTAAGAGGACAGCCGCCTGGGTCAGGATTTCCCGCTGAAGCGGCGCGTAATATTCCGGCCCCCGCTCCAGCCAGTCCTTCATCATATCCGGCTCCTTCCGAAACATCCCTTCCCCGGAGCAGGGCGCATCCACCAGAATCTTGTCAAAGAAGCCCGGCAGCTCCCCGGCCAGCTTTTCCGGCGTCTCGCTGGTCACGCAGATATTCGGTATGCCGAAAAGCTCCAGATTCTTTAACAGAGCCTTGGCTCTGGAATTGCTGATATCATTGGCAAACAGTATTCCCTTCCCCCGAAGCTTCACGCCAAGCTCTGTCGCCTTGCCGCCGGGAGCCGCACAGAGGTCCAGCACCCGGTCCCCCGGCTCCACCGGAAGACGGCTGGCCGGTGTCATGGCGCTGGGCTCCTGGAGATAATAAAGGCCTGCATAATAATACGGGTCCTTCGCCGCCAGCCACCGGGAATCATAGTAAAAGCCATTGGAAATCCATGGCACCGGCTCCAGCTCTCTCCCGGAAACCGCGCAAAACCGTCCGGCATCCAGCTTTCGCTCATTCACGCGAAGCCCCCGGTTCCAGGACTCCTCAAAAGAAGCCAGATACGCCGGATACGCCTCCCCAAGCAGCTCCTGCATCTCATCTAAAAATTTCTGTGGAAGTTCCATGTTTTTCAAACGTCAACCTCTTTCCTATCATTTATTCGGTATTATAC
>JAUNPZ010000004.1:46484-56757 GCA_030536455.1 Lachnospiraceae bacterium
ATACAATAGCATTCCTTGCGAAGCAACAAAAATCACGCCGTATATCTTCCATCTGCCCTCCATATATTAGAGCAAGGCTTAACGTCCCGTTCAGGAGAACCGTGTGAAAAACCGTCTCATTTCCCCCTTCCGTCTGACCGGCGCCCTCCTGTCTTTTCTGATGGCGCTGCTGCTCTGTTTTCCGCAGATTTCCGCCGAGGGCGCCCGGAACGGGCTGCTTCTCTGGTATCAGACGGTTCTTCCCACCCTGCTTCCCTTTCTGATCTGCACCAACCTGCTGGTCAGCATCCGGGCAGTCCGTTTTCTGACTGCTCCATTTTCCCCGGTTCTAAAGCGCATATTCCGGCTTTCCGATTCCGGCTGCTTTGTGCTGCTGGCCGGGATGCTCTGCGGCTACCCTATGGGCGCCAAAAACTGCAGTGACTTTTTAGACCAGAACTGCCTTTCCATGCCGGAGGCCAGGACCCTCTACGCAGTAAGCAGCTTTCCAAGCCCCATGTTCCTGGCCGGATATATGATGGCAAAGGCCCTTTCGGCGGCCGGGGGCAGTCCATTTCCCATAAAACTTTCCGTCTGGAAAATGGCGCTTTCCGTATATCTGCCGGTCCTGCCCATGTTCGGTCTGGCTGCGCGGATTTACGGCTTTCGCGGCAGCAGACAGACGGGAGAGAAACCGTCCATGCTCCGGCCGGAAAAGTCCACATCCGCCATGTCCTCCCACGGTCAGAGCCTTCCCTCGCTTCCCTTCGAGGAGGCGCTGATGTCCTCCGTCGACGTCATGGTAAAAATAGGCGGGTATCTGATGGCCTTTTCCATCCTGGCCGCCTTCCTCCTGCGGCTTCCCCTTCCGGGAACCTTTCTTCCGGCCCTGCTGCTTTCGGCGGCCGAGATGACCACCGGACAGGAATATGCATCCCGGCATCTGCCCGGTCTTCCTGGTGTGCTCCTTATCCTGTGGGCCGGAGCCTTCGGCGGCTGCTCCGGCCTGTTTCAGGCAAAAAGCGTAACAAAAAATGCCGGATTATCCATCCGGCATTATGTACTGTGGAAACTTGTGCACAGCCTGCTCTCCTGCCTTGTCCTTACTCTGCTGCTGGTTCCTCTTCCCTAGCAGGCTCCTCCTCCGGCTGCACGATGCCGCCGGCCAGCTCATTCCGGTTGGAGGACACGATATCATAGCTGGACTGCATGGAGGAAAGGAAGGCGTCAAAGCGGCCCTTCGCCCCGTCCATGGTGTGGTTGATGATGGTCTGAAGGCTGCGAAGCATATCATCGGTGTACTGAACCGCGCCCTGGCGGATGCCATTGGCATCATCCACGGCCTTGTCCACGATGTTCTGCGCCTCTGCATTGGCCTGTGCAACCACCTCATTTGCATGGGCATATGCCTTCTGCATAATCTCATGCTCATTCACCAGCTCGTTGGTCTGAGCGGTGGCTTCCGCGACCATGGTATCCGCCTGGCTTCTCGCCTCATTTAAAATCGCTTCCTGATTGCTGATAATCTTCTGATACTGTTTGATCTCATCCGGAATCCGAAGACGAAGCTCCACTAAAAGCTCCTCCAGCTCTTCCTTATTCACCAGAATCTTCGTGGTAGACAGCGGCTGATACTTGCAGCTGTCAATATACTCTTCGATTTCATCAATTAACTGTTCAATTCTGCTCATGGCTTTATCTCCTCACTTTTATTGAATGGTATCCTTTATTGATTCTTTAATGCCGCATACTTTTCCAGCACCAGCTCCGCGATATGGGGATGCAGAAATTCGCTGATATCGCCTCCCAGGGATGCGATTTCCTTAACAATGCTGGAGCTTAAGTAGGAATACTTTAAGCTGGTGGTCAGAAACATGGTATCCACCTCCGGCGCGATGACCCGGTTGGTCTGGGCAAGCTGCAGCTCGTACTCAAAGTCGGTGACCGCCCGCAGTCCGCGGATGACCACCTTGGCCTGATTGCGGCGCGCGAAATCGATGGTCAGACCATCAAAGCACTGAATCTCCACATTCGGAAGGTCCTTCGTCACGCTTTTTAACATCTCAACCCGCTCTTCTACGGTAAACAGCGGTTTCTTTGACTGATTATTTAATACTCCAATCACAACACGGTCCATGATCTGAGCCGTTCTTGCTATAATATCATAATGTCCCAGAGTTACCGGGTCAAAACTTCCCGGATATACGGCAATCGACATCTAGTGTTCTCCTTTAGTTATAAAAATGTGTTTATTCGTCTTGTAATCCTTCACCTTCTGAATATGCCATCCCATCGGCTCAATCCAGTGAATCCCGGTCTCCTTCGATGCTTCCACGATGATTACGGTATCGGCATCCGCCAGCCTGGAATCCTTCAGATATTCCAGCACCTCCTGCTCATGGTCATGGTTGTACGGCGGGTCCATAAAGATAAAATCAAAGGCCGGGCTTTTTGCTTCCAGTCTGCGGAGCGCCTCCAGCACATCCACCGTCATCACCATCGCCCGGTCCTCCAGATGGGTGGTCTTTAGGTTTTCCCGGATGCAGGCCGCTGCACGGGGACTGTTCTCCACGAAGACGGCCTCCCTGGCTCCCCGGCTCAGTGCTTCGATTCCAATTGCACCGCTTCCGGAAAACAAATCCAGAAACCGGCAGTCCGCAATCTCATACTGGAGCATATTAAATAGTGTTTCTTTAATTCGGTCGGTGGTCGGTCTGGTATCCATCCCTTCCACGGTTTTTAAAGCCAGGCGTCTGGCACTTCCTGCAATTACTCTCATAAATCTCTCCTCGCTTTATCCCATTTAGTATAATATGAATAATTCAGATATACAAGGGATTTTTCAAGTTTTTCCTTATTTTTGCACGAACATCCGGTACCGCAGCAGAAAATACGCGCCGCAGACCCGATGATGCTTCGGCTGCGGCGCGCATTTTCACTTAATTCCTATATTCTTTTTTAATCCGTCTGTTTTTCTGATTTATCGGCCGGTCTCGGAAATCCAGGCGCCATTTTGGTCCACCAGATATCCGTCCGGAGTCTGTCCGGAATGATACATGGCGCCCTGAGGCATTCCCGGATTTTCCACCGTCCGGAATTTCCAGACACCCTGCTCCAGATACCAGCCGGAGCTTTCTGCCGGTGTTGGATTAAAATAATACCATTTTCCGTCAATACAGAGCCATCCGGTTGCCATGGTGCCGTCCGGCTTCAGATAATACCAGCAGCCATCCATAGAGTCCTGATGCCATCCCGTCTTCCGGTATCCATCCTGGTCAAAGCAGTACCAGCTTCCCTGGATGAAATCCCACTGCCCGGACCGGAAATCTCCGTTTGGCAGGCGGTATTTCCAGCGTCCGTTTTGCAGAACCCATCCGTTTTCCTCGTTCTCCTCTGCATCACTGCCGGTAAAACGTCTGCGGAAATATGCGGTTATCTCTGTATCCATGGTCAGAAGGAAGGAGTACTTTCGTTCGGACTCCATCCGTACCCGTTTTCCATTTACAAGCATGTAATCAAACCGGTAGCCACGGTCCGGCCAGGCCGTTACGGTAATCCTGGTTCCGGCTTCTCCCTCTGTCCGGTCCGCGCTTAATCTTCCCCCGATGATATCCTCATCCAGATAAACCTGGAAAACCGGCTTTTCTTCTCCCGGAACGTCTGGCGTATCCGGCGTGTCCGGTTTATCCGGGATTTCCGGTTTATCTGGACTTTCCGGTTTGTCCGGCTCATCCGGGATTTCCGGCCTCTGATTCGTCAGCGTCAGGACGCCCATCCGAGTCATCAGGACGGTTATCGTTCCATCGGAGCGGTTATACTGAACCGTTACCGATTCGGTCTTTCCATCTCCGGTTACCGTACCTCTGACCGGAAGGGTGCCGTCCAGCTCCTCCGGAGCCGTAAAGGTTACCGATATCGGCGTCCGCTGCTTCAGCGGAGTGCGGGTGCCGTCTGCATCCTCCAGGAACAGAGAAAACTGATATCGGCAGACATTTCCGCTTTCTTCCGTTTTCCGTGCCGCCCGGCTTCTGGTTGCCACAGAGGCGCTGGCCTTCTTGATCTCCAGAACCGCATTGGAAGCCGTTGCGTCAGACGGTGATGCCTGCTTCGTCACCGGTATGTTTAAGGTCAGTCCGCTGGCCGTGACCGGATTCAGTTCCTCGGCGCTTTCCGCCACCTCCACACTGCTTGTGAGCGGCCGTTCCACCGCCCCGCTCGCTTCCTCGTAAAGCTGGTTCATGTCCAGGACAAGGTCCATCAGATAGACCGAAAGCGCTCCGTTATCTGCGGCAGCGATGGCATTGACCGCCTTCTTCACCGCATTCTGTACCCGGTAATCATCCATATCATACGTTTCCGAAGCCTGGATAGCGGCCTGGATCTTCTCTTTTACGGCTTCCATATCCGAAGGCAGCGGCTTTACCGCCTGTCCGCCCAGGGAAACATAGGCCTGAAGGGTGACGCCGTCTGACGTCTCTGCTGTTACCAGAAGACAGTCGTTCGTCTCATCCTCATCCACAAGAAGCAGTCCGTTCTCATCAATTCCGGTTCCGTAAGCAAGACCCTTTCCAAAGCCCTTTACCGACCAGACCGCATCGGACATGTCCTCTCCGCTGTAATCCACTGCCGTAAAGGCCTGGCTTCCTCCCTTTGCAATCGATGCGGCATTCGGAAGGATGGATTTGGAAAGCTGAAGACTGGCAGATGACGGCTCCCCGTTGGTGTTTGCCATAGCGAAGGTCAGGACCGCGCCCTTTTCCGTGATTTCACAGGTTACGTTCGGGTCGGCGCTGATTTCCTCTGAAATGGCTCTCTGAATCTCCAGGCAGACCTTTCCTTTGTTCTTCAGGGTCGGGTCGGAAACGGAAACCGTCAGAACTCCGTCCGCGTCCTCCTCCAGCATAACGGAGGCCGGCTGACTGCAGGAAATATCCCCCACGGTACCGCCCTGGTCCTCCCAGAAGTTGATGCCGGTTATACCAAGACGCTTATGGTATACGGCCTGGGCCGAAGAGGTATTCATTAACACGGCAATCTCCGGTTCCTGGGCATATTGTTCTGTCTCCTCTGCCGTTTTCTCCGGAAGAAGCACATAGCTGTAGGAGGCATCCGCCGGATTTACCCCATGGTCGAACCACATTTCCAGATAATTCTGTGTGCTTTCTCCCTGGAAGGTTCCGATATCGCTCCAGTCGCCGGTGTTTCGTCCTCTTCTGGCAAGAATCGTGGTACCTGCTTCCGGGAAATAGTATCCGGTTCCGGCAGATTCCGTTCCGTCCAGATGCGCCCAGGATACCTGGTCAAATGAAGTTCCGGATACGTCTGCCGTCCGCTCTACCAGCTCCGTTACACGGGCTTCTTTCAGCGGTAGCTGTGCTTCTTCTCCATCAATCAGAAGGCGGTTTTCTCCCTCCTCCCCCAGTCTCCGGTTCTCGATGGTGGTTTCCACCGGCAGGTCCATGCCTCCGTTTTCGATTCCTGCGCCCAGGCAGACAATCTCATCCTCAAACATAAACCAGGATTTCCGGCCTTTCAAAAGCGGCGCGTAGGTTACATTCTTTGCCGTATTTTTTCCGGACAAGGCCATGCCGCTGATTCCGTAATCCCCGATGGAAGTTCCGCCTACCCAGCTTTCATAGGAACAGTAGTCTCCGTCCTGGGCATATCCGGAGCTGTCCGGCTTCCCGGTTCCGATATTCACCGGAACCACAGTGGTTCCCGGAAGGCGCAGCGGATTTACCGTATTCCAGAAATTATCGGAATACTGGTCCAGATCCGAATCGTACAGATACGTCATGCCGTCATTCTGATGCCAGCCGAACCGGTTTTCATGGTTCATGATTTCTGTATTCTGAATCCGCTCCGAATACATGGACAGGGCAAAGAGATAACGGTCCGTGCGGTGGACCGCCCGGTCCATAAATGGGAAGGAGCGATGCATCGGAAGAATGTTCCCTTCGATGGAAGGGTCATCCAGAATCTCCTGCGCTCGGATTTTGACCGCCGCATATTCCGCTCCGGTCAAGGAATCCAGAAATCCGGGGTCCGATTCCATCCATGCCTTCAGCATCCCATTTATCTGTTCCTGCGCTTCCGCGCTTAAGGCAGGGGAGAGCTGAAGAACGGTAATCATCGCTTCTCGTCCGGCAGCCAGATTGCTTCCTCCCGGTCTTGCCAGCGAACGGCCCTTTAAGCAGTCCAGCATCCTTCCGCGGTACATGGAGCTGCCATAGCCCTCCAGAATATAATGCTCCATATTCCGGCTGACCTCCTCCGAATACTGCCATGGCGTACCATACACCAGGTTCGGAATCTTGGCGGCTCCCTTCATAAACTCGATTCCGTAGGAACCGGTATAAGGAACCCGCTTGTGGTCCAGATAGGAGCCATCCGGATAGAATCCGCTTAAATAGCCATTGGCGGCAAGCTTCGAGCTGTCCGCTACCTGCTGGATAATAAAGGTTCCGGAGGATGCCTGGGTCCCAAGATAAACCAGCTCGTTGTCCTCTCTTAATGCGCCCAGACCGATTGCGGTCACGGAGCAGTCGATGATATTCGCTCCCTGCGCCTTCCGATAGCCCTCTGCATGGGTGCTGGCCGTGTGAATCACACCCTCATGGTACGGGTCCGGCTGGAAGAAAAGAAGCCCGTCCGTGTATGCCGTCACCTGTTCCTTGGTCAGTCCGTCATAGAGAAGCATCAGCGCCGGAAGAAGGTCCTTCGGCATTCCGATTTCCCAGGTCCACCAGTTATCCGTCTGGCTTTTTGCGGTGTAGCAGGTGCTGCACAGATAATCCAGGATATGGGTGATATCCGTCAGCATTCCGGCATCCTGGTAGTATGCGCTGCCCTCTGACCCGTAAGCCTTCGCCATGGTAAGAACCTTGTTAAACGCCGGACGGAATTCCACGGCATCCTTCTCATATGGTACGTTCGGATTTCCTTTTGCATCGATATCCTCCGGCCACGGTACGCCCAGGCAGGCATCCTGTCCCTTGTAGGCGTAACGCTCCCACACAGCGGCAGCCTCCGCATCGATTGCGGCCAGGATCTCACTTCCGCCCTCCAGGCCGGAAAGAGAGGTGCCCACTACCGATTCCCGCCAGGATTGGCGTATGGCTTCATAATCCTCCGGCGCCGCCTGCGGAAGCGCGTCCGGATCTTCATATAAGACCTCGGCATGCCATACCGCTGTTTGTCCGGTCCCGCTGTCCTGAGCCACCACAACTGCCTGCCCCTTTTCCTTCGCGGTCAGGAGTCCGTTTCCATTGGGCTGGGCCTGTACCATTAAAAGGTGAGAGGCGCTGGTATCTCCGGCCTCACGGCCTCCGTCCTTCTCGCCGTCCTCCAGCTCCCGTTTCTTCTCGCTGCTTCCGGAATTTCGAAGAAATGTGCCGTCCGCCTTTAAAAATTTCGTGCTCCAGGTCACATTTCCGGTAAATTCCGCAGGCTTTTCCAGCTGCGCCACCTGGCCCCGCACCAGAGTCAGATGATCGCCGGAGATGGTTTCCGGAAGCTTGCAGGTCACCTGGATACGAACCGGCTCCTCTCCCATCTTTGCCGTCTCCAGCTTTAAAAAGAGGCCTTCACTCATATTCGAGGAAACCAGCGCTTTGGTCCCTCCTGTCTCCGACACCGATTCTGCCGGAAGGTCCGCCGTCAGCTCAATGTAGCGCAGCGCATTCTGTTTCGGCTTTGCAATGAGAAACTCTGCTGTTCCGGCAGCCGAATCCCGCTTTAACACGATGGACGCCGGCTGATTCAGGGAAAGCTGCGCCACCTGGCCGGAGACCGTTTCCACGGACTTGGTCCATTTGTTTACTGCCAGGATTCCCTCCGACGGGTTTTCAGCCGCCTGCATGGTTTTGGTGTTGGAAAGAAGCCGGCTGCTGGTTTCTTTCGAAGCATTATTCGGATAATCCGTCTGATACCCACCTGCTTCCAGCGTATAGCTGTATCCTCCGTTTACAGACCGGGTCCACAGTTCAAACTGCTTCGCCGTCCCGCTGCCCTCCGTCGGAAAACGGTAATATACCTGAGAGTTGGTGATCGTGTCCCCGAATACATATCCCCACTGCAGCGGGGACCGTTTTACACCATCTACGGTCACGTCGCTTAAATCAGAGGCCGTCATCCAGTCCCGCGGACTGTTTCCCTTCGTCGGTGTATCCAGCACGCTGCTCCAGCTTTTCACCGGATCTGCTGCAGAGACTGCGTTGGAAATGATGCGGTATCCATTCCACGGATTGGGAAGCGCCGCCTTCGTTGCCTTTGCCTTCACCGGCACCTTGTCCACCACATGAATCACCGTGTCCGGGCTGCCGCCGGTGTTTGCGATTCCGGCCCCAGCGCACACAATCTCATCCCCGAAGAAAAACCAGGACTTCATACCGGTTAATTCTCCGCCTAATTTTACACCGTTGACTCCAAAGTTGCCTCCGTTTACGGCAAGAACCGGCGTGGTGCCTCCTCCGCTCCTTGCAGTTCCATCTGACTGCAAAAGCATGGTTTCTCCCGGAATCATCCCGGCTTCCGTTTGATTCCACCACTGGGACGTATCGCTGTTTTTTGACAGCATCAGCCCTCCGCCGGACGGATTCAGCGCCGCCTCATATTCCGGCGTGGAAATCGTAAAAACCGGTTCTGATGTCACCTGAATTCCTTCCGGTACGCCCGCGTCTAACGGTGCGGCAGCAGCGCTCATCATGTTCCCCAGACTCATGGCTGCTATCAGCATTGCGCTGATTCCCTGCCGCATATTCTGCTTTAACCCCATGTTTCCCCCTCCTGTTTGTTTTGTTCGCTTTAAAGTTTAACACAGGCCGTTCCGATTCCTCCATGAAGATTTTTGTGCGCTTTTTATATTATTTTCCGGTTTTTGGATTTTTTTGATAGAAAGTCGATAAATTGGTTATACTATTTTCATACTTAGCCAGTTCGATGCAAAAATAATATAATGATTTACCCGTCAAAAGCTGATTTTCGGATTGTTCCGTACTTCGTGCTCTCACAATCGCTCCCGCCATTCGGCATACGGCGGTTCAACATAACTTCAAGGTATGACGCTCATTATAATAATCAAGACAGCTTATCCGCCATATATGCCTTATATCAGGTTTCTGTTCGTCGGCAACTACGCCCCTTGTGGACTTTCAC
The DNA here is from genome assembly GCA_030536455.1 of Lachnospiraceae bacterium. GTDB lineage: Bacteria > Bacillota > Clostridia > Lachnospirales > Lachnospiraceae > Caccovicinus. The sequence continues at coordinate 55,620 of JAUNPZ010000004.1, forward strand.
CACAGACTGACGACATGCCCGTTATACGCAAAAAAGAGCCAGCGCACTGGCTCTTTATCGGTTATCCGTTAGATGAGTGATTTTGGCAGGAACATTGCTTTTTCCTGTTCACTCAGTTCATATAGTGATACTCCTTTGTTTTTCGCATACCGAGACAAACCGGCTAAGTCCATCTTAACGCGTGGAAGCTGACTTAAATGGATTGGCTCTGGAATATTCCTGGAATCTATATTTCTATTATAGCTTTGCATCGGTCCACTCATAATTATATTCCTCCTTAATCTTGCTGGCATGAATCTCGTCAATAACAAATTGAATGACTTATCAATCGCAATTGCAAACAAGTGGCCGCCGACTCCGAGATATTTAGGATGATTGGTCAAAAATCTGCTATTATGCGGTGCAGCGCACATCCAGGTAATATATACCACTTTCCAGTCCGGATTTTTCTGTATTGCAACAAGTCCCTGAATGTCTGCTGTCCCTTTAATGACAAGCGCGTACACATGGTTATCTGCCAGTAAATCAGCCCAGTTAATATGCCATTGTGTACGTTTATTATATTTTGACAAGAACGACTTTCTAGTAATCTCAACAATATCTCCGGTGGTGCTTTCTTTATAAACACGGTGTTATTTCATCAATCCAGACATGAATCATTTGCTTTCCCCCATTTCTTTTAGACTTATATTGTACCCCAAAAACAGATAAGAGACAACAGATTTCCATATGGAGCAGCGGTCTGCAGACAGGATAAATACATCAAAAAGGAAGCCCATGAATGCCGTTTTCATACTTGTATTATCCTATGCAAAATGGCATAACCTGTTATGACCGGAAGCATTTGTTCTATCCGGCTGCGTTTTTCAGAAATTGGAAGAACAGCTTTTTTTATTGAATACGTTCGATGGAAAAACCATAAAAAAGCCCTCCAGATGCGATAAATCCTTCGATATCCTAAATTCTGTCATTTCTCGTAAAACCTTCTAGTGTAATCCCGATTTCAGCGCACATAATAGGAGTGTAGCAAAAAACAAACCGCAGAAAGCCAGCCGGACGAACCCGTCATCATAGCCGGTATAGCCTGCGGCGAATGAAGAAAAGGAGGCACATCATATGGCAAGCAATTCTTCTAACA
>JAUNPZ010000234.1 GCA_030536455.1 Lachnospiraceae bacterium
GGATGAGGATGACGATGTACAGGCGGTTTATCATAACTGGGATGAATAATTAAAACAAGAAGTAGACGAGGGCTCCTTTCCAATGTCGTGGTGGATGTTGGGAGGGAGTTTTCATTTTTCAAACCCATGCATCCAGTCTCCCTTCAGAAAATACGTCAGGAACACAATGGAACTTAACGTCCATGTCAGCGGATAAGCCCAGAAAACCACACGGATATCCGGAATCAGCCGCACGGCAATGGTGATGTAGGATACCCGGATGATGCACCAGCAGACCATCATAACCAGCATAGGAACCGTGGATTTCCCGGCACCCCACAGAATCGCGGCGATGCAGTGGGAGAATGCCAGCAGGAAGTAGAACAAGGTAACGGTTCTTGCCTGGCTGACTCCGTAAGCAATTACCTCCGGGTCCTGATTGAACATGGAAATCAGCAGCGGGGAGAAGGTATAGATACACAGTCCCATCAGCTCGGCCAGGGTGATGGAGCAGAGGATTCCGAAGATGGCCCCTTTTTTCGTTCGTTCATACTGCTTTGCGCCAAGGTTCTGACTGACAAAGGTAGTCAGGGACATGGCAAAGCAGGTCACGGGAAGAAAGCCGAAGCCCTCAATCTTGGAATAAGAGCCGCAGCCGGCCATGGCTACCTTGCCGAAATGGTTGATATTTGTCTGCACCACCACATTTGCCAGGGAGATGATGGAATTCTGCACACCGGCCGGAAGGCCGTTTGCAATCACCTGGCGGAGCATGGGAAGGTCAAAACGGATGCTTCGGATACGAACCCGGAATTCCTCCGGGGCCTTCTTCAGATGGCGCAGGCAGAGCAGAGCACTGGTCATCTGGGACAGAACCGTTGCAAATGCCGCCGCTCCCACACCAAAGCCCAGGACTCCAATCAGCAGCAGGTCCAGAATGACATTGATCACAGAGGAAATAATCAGGTACATCAGCGGATGGCGGCTGTCACCCACGGCCTGAAGGATTCCCACGAATATGTTATACATCACGAAGGCCAGGGAACCGGAAAAATAGATGCGGAAATAAGTAATGGAGCTTGGCAGCACCTCCTCCGGAGTTCCCATGAAGCGCAGGATGACAGGAGACATGGATACGCTGAATACGGTCAGCAGCGCTCCGGCGGCAAGGCCGAATGCGATGGTCGTGTGGATGGATTTTTCCACCATTTTAAAATTCCGGGCGCCAAAATAACGCCCGATGATGACTCCGGCGCCGATGGCGATTCCGTTAAAAAATCCGACCATCAGGAAAATCAGATTGGTGGAGGAGCTGACGGCGGCAAGCGCGTTGCTGCCCAGGAAGTTTCCGACAATCAGGGAGTCTGCGGTGTTGTAAAGCTGCTGGAACATGTGTCCCAGAAACAGCGGGATGGCGAAGGTGATGATTTTTTTCCAGATAGGGCCTTCGGTCATTCTTGAGGAAGTTTTTCTGTTCATGGTGTGAAGTCTCCTATAAGTATTGGGTAAATCGATTGACTCTATTTTACTACAAATAATTGGAAAACAGGACGATAAATTGTGGGGATTATAAATGCGTGGATTGGAAATCTGTGCATTTATAATTATCACAGTTTTATGAGATGTCTGAACGAAGATTAAAGGTATTGAAGGATGATAAGAATTAATCTTGAAAAGAAAGTATGCAGTGGAAAAAAGGTGCTTGGAATATCAATGTAATAAAAATCCAGCTTGTCATTTCTGGAC
>JAUNPZ010000090.1:0-3916 GCA_030536455.1 Lachnospiraceae bacterium
AAGCTCCGCCACCAGCGCTCCGGCCTCCGCCATGGTTTTCGGAAGCTCTGCCCGGATAAATTCCAGGGTCATGATCACATTCAGGCACCACTGAGCCGTAAAGTTGGTGGAAATCCACGGAATCTCCGAAAGCTCCTTCTGATTTCCCGCATTTTCCACGATTTCCGTCTGAAATCCCTCCTGCTGTCCTTCGGTCATCATGGCTCCCAGAAGAATCGCCCAGGTCTGCTTTGCCAGCGTCTTATCCTTCCGGTACCAGGCGCCGTATGCGCCCATCGCTGCCGCCATAAAGGGCAGGGAGAATTCCCGGTCGCCCAGGATGCCCTTGGACAGCTCCACCTGCTTCTCTCTCGGCAGATAATAGAACCAGCCGTATTCCGCCAGCATGTCAGAAAATTCCTTTTCCCCAAGAAGCTCTGCCAGCTCCATCCATACCTGAGGCGCGCCCATGCAGATCTGCAGATGGGTGCCGCCTGCCGCCCGTTCTCCGATGTAGCGCAGATGGGTGGTGGCCGGGTCAAATTCAAAGTCCGGGCCGGACACCAGGCGCAGCGGCGCTTTGGCAATATCCCGGATTCCGGTCATAATCTTATTCTTATAGGTTTCATCCTGATATCTCTCCCACCGGGTCATCCAGTTGGCACACATACTGGACCAGTCCGGGCCGCTTCTGGCGTGGGACGGATAAACCATCTCCTCCTTCGGATAAAAGGCCTCCAGCGGGTCCTTCTCCAGGAAGGTCTTTTCATTGTCCTTCAGTTCCTCAAAAATCTCGCCCATCCGGTAATCACCGGTCATATAATAGAAGAAACGGTGATGAGCCGCCATGGCAATCCGGGCCTCCTTGCAGGGGCAGCCCCAATGGCGCACGTTATGGCGGGAGCCCATGCCCTGATACCGCCCGAAATGATAGATGTCCACCTCGGAGGCATGGCGGGACAGCTTCTCCGCCAGTTCAAATACATCCTCCCGGCCGGTCCGCATAAAATACAGCCACAGCCAAAGGGTCGGTACCAGCTCCGTGTTGTCCCAGGCATATCCGCCCATATCATAACGCCACTGGTGGCGGGCCTTATCATAGGTATGCATGAAATCTCCGTAATTGAACATGCCGTACCACTGTCTGTTTTTCACTTCCTGTTTGTAAAACTCCACCGCCCGGTCAAGCTGCTCCTCCAGCCACCGCTCCGTCTCCGTCTCCCCGGACGGAAGGGACCAGCGCCCGAAGGCATGAAGCTTATGATAATACTCCGGCGCTCCCACATACTGGGCCGGATGGTTCACCGACTGTGAAAAATCCAGAAGCGCCTGGTCAGATGGAATCATCTGTTCCGCCCAGGACATGGAAAATTCACTGGTGCAGGCGATTCCCACCGGATCCGCCCCCTTAAAATCATAGCCCTCATAATACACCTGATTGTATCCCCGCACGGCATAATGGCGGAAATCCATGGCCTTCGCCTCCGGGGACCAGAGCCATACCACCGCCTCTGCCTTCTCCCCGGTCAGACCGGACAAGGTGTAGCCGGACGGATATTTTTCCCAGAAATCACGGATAGCGAAGGTCAGGCTTCCCGCCTCGGAGCCCACGGCCACCGCTCCATGTGTCCGGCTGCCGTCCAGGCAGTCCAGATAGCAGCAGCCCTCCTCCTTTACCTTCTTCCGGATTCCGAAATGACTTACGCTGTCCTGGAAAATCTCATAGGTATCCCAGAACGGCATATCCAAAAGCACCTGGTTTACCACCTTCTCCTCATCTCCGGAAAGCTGCAGCCGTTCTCCCTGCTGCTGGCGGTCATAGATTTCCTGCGGCACTCTCGGTCTCCAGGTCAGAAGCTGGGCTGCCGTCTCATGGAAGCAGCCATGCTCCGCTTCGGCCTTCACATGACGGTTGTAAAGCTTTCCTTCCATCGGGAACGTAAAGCGGACGCCAAGTCCCTTTAAGAAATCCTGATTCTCCTCCCCATCATAGAAAAAGGTATGAACAAAATCCAGCCGTCCGCTGTCCAGCCCCACCTTCATGCGGATCACAAAGGGAAGCTTCTTCTCTCCCCGGTCCGATACATGGATTCCCTCATACCGGAGTACTGCAAAAAGAGGTCCTTCCTCCTCCAGCTCCACCGAGCGGATTTCTGCCTGATAGCGTTCCTGCCGCCAGACCGAGGCGCCCTCTTCCTTTCCCGGCTTTTCCAGGATCAGAACCGGAACCGCCTCCTCTGCCAGAAGTCTTCCGTCACAGGTCAGGTTCTGAAACAGCCTGCTGCCGCCTGTCTGGTACTCCAGGCCCAGGCTGCCTGCCTCCAGCAGAAAACGGCCGTTCTCCAGCTTCCGAACCTGAAGACTGCGGCTGCCCTCCCGTCCGGCTGCCCCGCATTCGGTTTCGGCTGCCCGGTCTTTCGTTTCGGCTGCTCCGCACTCGGCTGCCTGCGTTCCGGACATCTCCGCTTCATCTGCCCGCTCCACCCGGATTCGCTCCGTCAGCTTCCGGCTGTCCGCCGTATGGGCCGTCCATTTCACGGAACCATCCGGCCAGTATGCCGTCACCCGGCTCTGCATCGGCACCGTCTCCCCATCCTCATTATAAAGACGGCAGGTATCCGGAGCCTGGTATTCCCCCTTCGGCCAGATACAGCCCCAGGTAGTATATCCCTCTTTTTTTCGACCTTTCAGATTATAAAGTTCCATCTTCTTTTCCTCTTACTATTTTCTGCGATCTGCTGTTCCGGACTAAGATATGCTTATAAATTCAATCCGGAAAAGAGGCCGCCGCAAGATACTTCTTTACGGCGGCCTCTCTGCTGAGTCTGTCTTTTTATTCGTTATTTCATAACCGTTTTATCGGTTCTGCTTATTTTGCAGCATCTTCCTGATACATCTTGTTGATTTCTTCAATCAGACGGTCGCCGCCGCGGTCTAACCACTGCTGTGCTGCTGCCGCAAAGCCGGCATCGTCAATCTGACCGCAGATGTACTGGGTTCTTGCATCATCGATGATCTGCTCGATATCGGTACCAACCTCTGCATTTACCTCAGAGCTTGCCAGATAACCAAGAGCCGGGTTCATAACCGCTACCTTCTCATTCACTGCATAAGCCTCATCCTGTGCAATCTCGCTTGGCTTCTTCTCGATGGAAGGAGAGGTGGACTTCAGGTTTGGAATGTAGCATACGCACTGATTTAAGCCTACATGAGGAGTCTGGGATACATCCAGGTCGCCTCTTAATACAACCTTGCCTGCGTCATTTAAGTCATAGGTAATGCCTTCCAGACCGTAATCTGCCAGCACTAACATCTCGTCGTCACACATCTTGTCCAGGAAATGCAGACAGTTCTTAACATCCTCCTCGGTCTTTGCGCCTGCCTTGGTGATCAGGTAGTAGCCGTTGTGGCCGGAGGTAGCCAGAGTCTTTTCATTGATCGGTCCAACCATGGTCATGGTTGCGTTCTTGGTCTCATCTACAACAGACTTGATGCCGTTCTGGTCATAGTAATTCCAGATACGCTTTGCACCATCCATAACATCGATGAATGCGCCGGCCTCGCCCTTCTTGCAGGCATCGCTAAAGGTACCGGAATCTACGGTTGCCCAGTCCTTACGGATTAAGCCATCCTCGTAAATCTTGTTCATCCACTTTAATGCTTCCATGAATTCCTCGGTCTGATGAACCGGAACCAGCTTGCCATCCTTCTCAACCCACTCATTGCCGGTACCGAACCAGGTCTGGATGATGTCTAACGGACCTACATACTTGGTCATTTCCAGACCGTAGGTATCATCCACGCCGTTTCCATCCGGATCATCATAGGTAAACGCATATAACATGTTGTAAACATCTTCCACGGTCTTCGGGGCGGATAAGCCTAACTTCTCTGCCCAGTCGGTGCGGTAGGAGAAGCCGTATCTTCCGATGGCTCT
>JAUNPZ010000090.1:4016-6353 GCA_030536455.1 Lachnospiraceae bacterium
TTCTTGATAACTTCCTCGGAATGCTCGTTCTTTAAGTCGGTTCCGTAGAAGGAAGTGGACATAAAGGTGATGGTTGGCTTGCCGTCTGCAGAAGCGGCTGCCTGCTCCTTGGCGCCGGAATTGCCGGTGCTGCCGGCGTCAGAACTGCCGGAGCCACATGCTGCCATGGAAAGTACCATTGCCGCGGATAATACACATGCTGCGCTTTTCTTGATTGTTCGTTTCATGATTGAAAACCTCCCTGATTTTTTCATTGTAATTGCTGTATGCCTGTCGGAGCGGCGGGAATTAACCCTTTACCGAACCGACCATAACACCTTGTGTAAAGAACTTCTGGATAAATGGATAAACCAGAAGAATCGGAACTGTCGCAACCACGGTGGTTGCCATCTTGATGGCCTTCTGAGGCGGCATACCGAACAGGCCCCAGTCAAAGCCGCTTTCCGTTGCTACGGAGGAGGTCAGGAAGATGATTCTCCGCAGTACGATCTGGATAACTTCCTTATCCTTATCGGAAATGTAAAGCATTGCATTAAAGTAAGAGTTCCAGTGTCCGACTGCATAGAACAGACCAACCGAAGCCAGAACCGGCTTGGACAGCGGAAGGATGATCTTGATGAAGGTATTTAAATCGTTGCTTCCGTCCATTCTTGCCGCCTCTTCCAGCTCCATCGGGATTCCCTGGAAATAGTTCTTAATGATGATCATGTTAAATGCGTTGATTGCCGTCGGCAGCCACAGAGCGAAGAAGGAGTTCTTAAGGCTCAGGATATTGGCTACCAGGATGTAGCTTGGAACCATACCGCCGGAGAACAGCATGGTGATAATAACCATGTTCATCAGTCCGGTTCTTCCCTTAAAGTACGGTCTGGACAACGGATAAGCCAGGGTACAGGAGAAGAACATATTGATAAGGGTACCAACTACCGTTACCAGAACGGAGTTTAACAGACCCCGGATGGCATCACCGGTACGGAAGATGTACTGGTATGCGTTAAAGGATATGGTCTCCGGAAACAGGAAGAAGGCCTTCTCGGTCAGCTCCCGCTCCGTTGCGAAGGAGCCTGCCACCACATAGATGAACGGCAGCAGGGTCAGCAGCGCAAATGCGCCCACAAACAGGTAGATAAATACCTGTACTACCTGGTCTCCAGGACTTCTTTTGATTCTGGAACCATGTGCTTTTACTTTTGACATAACTACGTTCCCCTCTCTTTAATAGAAACCGGACTCGCCGAATACCTTGGCAATCTTATTAGCGCCCAGAACCATAATCATGCTGACTACGGATTTAAACATACCGGCCGCCGTTGCCAGGGAATAGTTGCCGTTTACAACACCCTTGGTATAGATGTAAGTATCGAACACGTCGGACACGCCGCGGTTCATGGAGTTCTGCATCAGGAAAATCTGCTCATATCCGGTATTTAACAGAGAACCAACCTTTAAAATCAGCATGATGATGATGGTTCCGCGGATAGCCGGAAGGGTTACATGCCACATCTTCTGCCACCGGTTTGCACCGTCTACCTCAGCCGCCTCATAAAGCTGGACATCCACGCCGGATAAGGCTGCCAGGAAGATGATGGTTCCGTAACCGGTTTCCTTCCACATGCTCTGTCCGATCAGCATCGGTACGAACAGTTTAGGGCTGGAAAGCACATCCGGCGCATTGGCCTTGCCCATCAGTTCCGCCAGCAGGTGATACACGATACCATCAGTGGTGCTGAATAACTGAGTGGTCAAAGCTGCTACAATTACCCAGGAAATAAAGTGGGGGATGTATACCATCGTCTGGGTGATACGCTTAAAATATTTGCTCTTGATTTCATTTAACAGCAGCGCCAGGATAATGGGTGCCGGGAAATAGAAAATCAGGCTTGTGATGGAGATGGATAAGGTGTTCTTTAATAAAGTAAGAAAATCCGGTCCGGTGAAAAACTTTTTGAACACGCTGAATCCGGTGAAAGGACTGTGTAAAAACGGTCCAAACATGCCCTCTCCATTATAAGGGCTGAAATCCTGGAAGGCCATAACCAGACCCGCCATCGGCAGGTAGTTAAAGATGACCATGTAAAGTACTCCAGGAATTACCATCAGGTACAGCCACTTGTGCGCATATAATGCATGCTTCCAGGTGACGGCTTTGGTCAGGTCATGCTGCTTGGGCTGCCTGGCCTTTGCTTTTTTTTCCATACTTGGTTCCTCCTCGTTTCGTTTGATGCGGTCATTGTATACCACCCTTTTCCGGTTTGTAAATAATCATTTTCCAACCGCTTCCGGCCATAGAAAAAGTCCCGTGAAAACCGATTATTGCTAGGTTTTACGGGACTTTTC
>JAUNPZ010000090.1:6453-12164 GCA_030536455.1 Lachnospiraceae bacterium
TTCCGCTCGAAGATATCCTCCAGAAGGATTCCGTTGTTCTGAGGCATGGATATCATCGCGGCAATCAGACGGGACACATAGAGATTCCGCTCCATGCCGGATACTTCTCTCCGCTCCATCCGGTCCAGAACCATATCTAAAAGACGTCCGGCCTCCACCTCATTGCCGCCTGCGATGGCGTTCACCATCTCATTTTCCACCACAATATCATACACGTTCCGGCTGTGGTCCTTTAAGCTGTAATCGTCATACAGCACCAGGGAAGCATGCTCCATGGTCTGGTTCTGCCGGTTATGCAGCGCCTCCAGACATTCCTCATAAGCCCGCTTGGCCTGGTTCAGCTTCACAATGGGACGGCTGATGCCCACTGCAATCAGCATCTGATGCTTTTCCATCACGAAATCCTTCATCAGCTTGTAGAACACAGCCGTCTTGTCATCCAAATCCAGCTCATTTTCCTCTCCGGCCAGAAATACCAGGAAGGAGCCGCGGCGCAGAGGCGGCACAAACAACAGCTTTCTCGCATTCTCCGGCATCTGCTCCAGAATCTCGGCCTCCAGCCCGCCGGTTTCCTCCCCGGCCTCCTGATTCCGGATTCCGTCCTCGTATTTTAATGCCACCACAATCATCCGGTAAACCGGGAAGGGCGCAATCTCCATGCTCTTTAGCATCTCATCGATGTGGCTGTCGCTTAATCCGGCCTTTCCCTTGATGATATTCGCCACAAACAGCTCTTTAATCTGGGTATTCTGACTGTCCACCAGATTCTGCAGGTTCACCACCGGCTTGGCAAATACAATCGAAAAATAGCGGATGGTCAGAATCACCAACCCAAGCGCCCCGGCAAACAGCACCGATGCCAGGATGAAGACCGAGCCGCCCCGTCTTGCCTGGGAACGGTCATAGCCTGCCACACAGGTCAGGCGGTTTCCCGGCATATGGCTGATGCTGGTCTCATAGGTGGCGGAGCCGACCTTCAGCCGCTCCACCGCTCCTCCCAGTCCCACGGCCGACTCATAAGCGGTTCCGAAATCCGGACTGCTTTCCAGAAGAATCTCTCCGTCACTTAAAAGAAGGGTTTCATAGCCCCACCCCTCATAGGTGTTCATGGCCTCCCGGAGCTTGCCGGGATTTAACTGAACCGCCAGAATATAGAGAATCTTTCCCTCCCCGGACAGCTCCTTGATGATAAACTGTTCGCTGGATAAATCCACAATCCGGGACTCCTTGACGCTGTTTGTATAAGGAGACGGCTCATCCATCCGGTTCAGCCAGTAAATGGACAGCGGATTCGCAAGCTGCTCCTGGACAAAGGTATCCACCTCCGCCTTATTTCTGGCATCTTCATAGGGGAACATCCCGTAATTATTCAGAATCCACCCCTGCTTTACATTGATGAAGTTATATCCGCTGATATAATTCATCATAAAATAATTGCCCCGCAGCAAATCCTGGGTATCTGCCACCCGGACCTGCTGGGTGTAGGGCGGCTCCTCCTTTCCCAGCATCCACCGGAAGGAATTGCCCTGCACGGCATTCAGATAATACTCCTTGATGGAGGACATCATGTTATCATAACCCTCGCACACATCCTCCCCGTAGGCTTCCAGCTGCTGGCGGTTCTGCCGCAGTTCCCCGTTATAATAGATGCCATAGGCAATGATGCCCATAATCAGCAGCGGAACAATCACCAGCACCAGAAGCTGGGCAAACAGCCGGTTCTCGTATTTTCCATTTTTCAGATTCCAAATATTCTCTTTAATCATCAATCTCTTTCGTCTTACTCCTTACTGCTTTCTTCCACGGCACTTCATCCTGCCCGAAGTTCTCTCCTTCTGCCGGATTCCTGCCGTCCTTTTCCACGGGTATCAGGCTGAGGATGGAAAACTCCGCCCTGCATCCGGCAGATGCCGCTCTCTGATGCCAGCCGTCCTTTTCTTCCATCCATTCCATTCGTCCCGGCCTGGTATAGCCGGAAAGTACTTCCAACCGAAAGCCGTCCGCCTCCACCGGCTCCGCAAAGAAAAATTTCTGCAGATAGCTGCCGGATTCTGCCTCTCCTTCCAGCACCGTCCTCCAGCCGTCTCCTTCCTTCGCCAGGATCCGATACTCCCGGATATCACCTTCGTGCATCCGGCTTCTCTGCTCCGGCAGATAAACCATCCCGGCCGCCCGCTCCGGCTGCTTCAGATGAAATTCCACCGCCATGGGATAATGCTCTGCTTCTATAAAAAATGCGTTATCCGGATTCCCGTCCAGAAGGGCACTGACCGGTCCGCCAGTTCCCTCCGTCCGAATCTCCGGCTGCTTCTCACGCATCCAGAAATCCGGGAACAGAAGGTTTTCAATCTGCTCTGCAGCTACCTGCACCGTCGGGCAGAAGGCTTCCGATGCCGCATACCGGCAGATGGACTGCTTCAGACTGTACGCCGCCGGACGCTCCGAAAAGCTTCCCTCCAGACAGGCGCTGACCACCAGAAGACGGCCCTCTCCTACCCGGCATTCAAACATCATCGATAAGGGCAGACCCCGGTTCCAGTCGTCAATGGGACGGACCATGGAGCACAGTTCCTCTGGAAATCCGCTCATATCCATCCCTCTCGCCTGGTTTAAGATATCCTCCCACTGCCATCCGCCCCAGCGCTCGGTGGGGAAGTCCGCGAACACCGGATGCTCCTTCTCACAGCACAATCCGACGGTCCGTCCCCAGGAAGGCCCCATCTGGGCATTCCAGAACACCGGCTTTAATGCCAGCGGCGGACACTGATAGCCAAGGGCCGACTGGTAAGGACTGTAAACCACCGCTTCTCCTTTGGAAAGTCCACGGAGCGCCTCCGTCCAGGTTCTGGTGTATAAAACCGGATGTTTCGGATTTTCTGCCCTTCCGGATTTCAGAACCGGGTCGGCATATACATGGAAATCCCAGTGATTTTCCGCATCCCGGCACCGCACCGACAGCACCAGGGAGGTATTCTTCTTCCATCTGCGAAAATCCAGGCGGATGCTTCCGGCATCCAGATTCTTTCCCGGCGCAGACAAATCCACCTGTGTCTGTCCGGTCTGCATCTCCCTTCCATCCTCCAGAAGGCTCCAGAACACCGGCTCTATTTCGCCCTTCTTCCTTCCAAAATAACATACTTCCAGAGAAATGTCCATCACTTCCCGGCTGGTCACCACATAAGAGGGAATCCGCGCCAGTAAAACCAGCGGGGAACAGAACTGCTTCCATTCCTGTGGGGTCACATACCCCTTCTCCTGCCAGAAGGGGTCCAGGACACCTACCAGAGCCGTTCCCTGCCCCAGATAGTCATGCAGATCCAGCAGCTCAAACCCGTACAGACCCGGCGTCCGAAAGTCCGCCTCCAAATCCTCCTTGTACATCATCACCTGATTTTTTCCAGAGCAGAAGGCCAGCTCCTTATTTTTTTCAAGAAGGCCATGCTTTCTGGCCGTTTCCCGGAAAATCTCATAATTTCCCGGCCGCAGATATCCGGTAAACCGCTCAATCACAGAAAAATCGGGATAGGCGCACCATTGTCCCAGTTCATGACAGATAACCGGAAGCGAGGCGCCCTCCAGAGACGGGGCATAATCCTTTCCCTTCCAGCCCTCGCTGTTCCGGATATTTCCTCCCAGATAAGGCCCATATGCCGAGCGGTGAAAATACAGATAATCCGTCCCGGTGATTTTTCCCGGCTCCGTATCATAAAACCAGCCGGACTGGGCGGTATAGACTCGTCTTCCACCGTATCCCAGCTCCTCATCATACGCCCTGGTCTCCTTCACCCACTGCTTTAACGGCCCGTACCAGCTTCCTCCCGGCTCATTGGTGGGGGAAAACAGCACGAAGGAGGGATGATGGCCGAACTGCTCCAGAATCTTCCTGGTCTCTCTCCTCAGAACCTCCAGCATGGGGATTCCTTCTGAAAAAACATTCCACATCCCGCACTCCGGCTGCAGATAAACCCCGGCCTCGTCCGCTGCCGCAAATGCCGCCTCCGGCGGACAGTTGGAATGAAAACGGATGAAATTAAGGCCCCATTCCTTCACCTTCTTCATCATCTGTCTCCACCAGTCCAGCTCCACGCTGGGGCAGCCCGTCAGCGGATAATCTCCGCCAAAATGAGTTCCACGGAAATACTCCGGTCTCCCGTCTACCCAAAACCTTCCATCCTGCACCTTGATGTTTCTTGGATGCTGTTTCGCATACTCCAGCCGCGCCGCGCTTCTCTTTTCCAGCTCCTCCTCATCCAGAAGAGCCACCTCTCCTGCCATCCCGTTCCAGGTTCCGCCCAAAGCATCGGAGACACCATGGCCATCCGGCCGGTAAGGATACTGGAAGGAGTTGTCGATGCAGACCGTAATCCGGTGAATTCCCGGCTTCATGCCGTGAATGGGAATCTGGTGGGCGGCGCAGAGAGACACATCCTCCCCCTGATAGACGCCGTCCACCCACACCTGGCTGCGCCAGCGGGTCAGCTCGATAAAAAGCGTCCAGGTTTCGCACTCCTCCGTCACGGCAACGCTTCTCTCATACCAGGCCTTTCCGATGTAATGCTTCGGCGGCTGCGCCAGAAAAGGCACCTTCACACCGTCCGGATTCTCCGCGCCGAACGCATATTCCTTCCGCTGATACCACAGCGGGTCATGAAGGCCGCTGACCCATGGCGTATCCAGAGAGATGTCCTCACCAAAGCCCTGGGCCTGAAGGATTCCCGGAATCCGGATTTCTCCGTGTTGCGGCTCTGCCGCACATTCCGGCTCCAGCCGAAGGGACCACCATCCGCTTAAATCAATTTTCATAATGCGTATACCTTCAGGTTCCGGTAGCATGCCTTTAACGGGGCAAGCTGACGGAAGCCGATTTTTCCTTTTCCAAGCAGCGGTCCATAAGTGACCCCATCATCCTCAAAAGTAAAAACCAGAAGCTGGTTTACGAAAAAACGCACCTGGTTTCCCTGCTTTTCCACCGCAATCTGATAGAAATCGCTTGCGTCCTCCGCTCCCGGAATGGGGTCTGCCCCCTGGGCCACCAGATGAAAGCCACAGCTCTTCCTTAAATTACAGGTATGGAAGGCCCGCTCATCCGGCTCCTTCCGGCGGAAATAAGACACATGGAAGGTGTTGATATCCCCGCTGTGATACTGTGCATACTCCCCGGTCCGCTCCGCCAGACTCCGGTCAAACAAATCTTTTCCGTCTTTTCCGGCAGCGCCGAAGAACAGCATGCAGAGCCCCATATCCGTCAAAGGCTTAAACTCCCATTCCACCCGGATATCCTCCGGAAATTCCTCCGGACACCACAGCACATAATTTGCCTTCTGTCCCAGGCTGCCGGATAAGGCATTCTCCATCTCCATCCCCTCCTCCGAAAAATGGATTCGGGCCTGCCCCTCCAGAATAAAATTTTCAATATCCGTTTCCGCTTTTAACGGATTCTCATAAATCAGCGAATGATTCATCTTCTTCTCCTTTTTTATAGCTGTTACGCCGCACATAAGTCATTGTAACAAAATTGCATTTCAACCCATACACAGCAAGTCCGGCTGGCCAAGTTTCCAGCTCCTGGTCGCTGCGTTGGCAACTGGTAAGTATTCATCATACCTGCACAGATATGCTGAACACAAACCAGTTGCGAAACTCGCTTTATGTCGCCTGAAAACTTGGCCAGCCAGCCTCACTGCTGATTACTGGCAGATTTTTTGTAATCA
>JAUNPZ010000091.1 GCA_030536455.1 Lachnospiraceae bacterium
AATGAGCAGTGCAGGCGGAAGAAAAGTTTTAGCTGCCAGAAGAGCAAAAGGAAGAGCAAAATTAACAGCTTAATGAAGCTTAAAACAGGAGGCCGCAAGAAATTGTGGCCTTTTGTTGTATTAAAGTTTCGGATTCAGGAAAAAGGATATCGATATGAAACGTTTTCCATCCATTAAGAAAAACAGTGACTTTCAGACGGTTTACCGTACCGGAAAGTCCTATGCCAACCGCCTGCTGGTAATGTATGTGACAAGGACGGGGGAACCGGAAACCCATATTGGAATTTCGGTGAGCAAGAAGGTTGGCAACAGCGTGGTCAGACACCACATTTGCAGATTGGTCCGAGAAATTTTTCGTTTAAATAAACACAGGATTCAGACTGGATTAAACATCGTAGTAGTCGCCAGAGCGGCGGCGAAGGAATCAGACTATCATCAATTGGAGGGTGCATATATGCACCTGTGCGGACTGCATAACATCAAAAAGGAATCGAAGTGAACTTATGGCGGCGAAATTATTAATCTGGCTGGTAAGATTTTATCAGAAGTATTTGTCTCCTTTAAAAGTAAGAACTCACTGTATTTATGTGCCGACCTGCTCCCAGTACGCCCTGGAAGCAATTCAGAAGTACGGCGCATGCAAAGGTACATGGTTGGCTTGTAAAAGGATATTAAGATGTCATCCTTTTGCAAAGGGCGGTTATGATCCAGTTCCGTAAGGAATACCTGAGGCGCATTCCGGAATGGAAGGGGCCTTTTTCGGGTATGTAAAAGTAAAAAGGAGGTATCGAGTTGAATTTAGTAACAGTACTGACAAAACAGGGCGGCGCTATCTTAGGGCCGATTGCGGATGTATTCGGAATCATCATGAACTGGCTGTTTATTATGACCAGCAAGATGGGTATTTTAAACATTGGTCTTTGTATCATCATCTTTACTATCGTGACAAGACTTTTATTATTCCCGCTGACCATTAAACAGCAGAAAAGCTCGAAATTAATGAACGTCATGCAGCCGGAGCTGAATGCGATTCAGAAAAAGTATAAGGGAAAAGAAGACCAGCAGTCGATGATGATGATGCAGGCAGAGACGAAGGCCGTGTATGAGAAGTATGGCACTTCCATGATGGGCGGCTGTCTGCCGATGCTGATTCAGATGCCGATTCTGTTTGCATTATACCGGGTTATCTACAACATTCCGGCTTATGTAAGCTCCGTTAAGAATTATTTTGAAATGGTAGTAAATGCGCTGCCGGCCGGCTTCCAGTCCAATCCGGTATTTACCGGTCTGACAGAAGTACACAAGATGAATCTGGCAGAGCGTTTTGATTTTTCCCAGACCAATACGGTAATTGATTTATTATATAAGCTGACAGACAAGCAGTGGGCAGAGCTGATTGCAGAATTTCCGGCGCTGGCCGATGTGGCGGCAGCCAACGGAGAGAATGCGGTTACCGCGATTCACCGTCTGCAGAACTTCTTCGGAGTCAATATTGCCTACACCCCATTGACCATTATCATGGATTTCTTTAAGGGTGAGGGTGGTTCCATCCTGGTGGTTCTGGCAGCGCTTGCGATTCCGGTTCTGGCTGGTTTGACCCAGTGGTACAGCAGCAAGTTAATGATGGCCGGACAGCCGAAGCAGGACCCGAATGCACCGGGCGCAGGCATGATGAATCAGATGAACGTGATGATGCCGCTGATGTCCGTTTTCTTCTGCTTCACCTTCGCAGCCGGTATCGGTATCTACTGGATTGCGCAGAGTGCAATTATGATCGTACAGCAGTGGGCGTTAAATGCTTACTTTAACAAAGTGGATATTGACGAGCTGATTCAGAAGAACATGGAGAAGGCAAACCGGAAGCGGGCAAAGCAGGGACTTCCTCCGGAGAAGATGAACCGGAGCGCCAGCGAAACTCTGAAAATGATGCAGGAGAAGGCAGACAAGGAAGAGGAGCAGCGGATGGCAAAGATGGCGAAGACCAAGGCAATCGTAAAGGATTCCACGGAGTATTATAATAAGGACGCGAAACCGGGAAGCCTGGCATCCAAGGCGGCGATGGTTCAGAAGTATAACGAGAAGAACAATAAAAAATAGGGGGTTCGGTTATGGATATGATTACAGTTTCAGCAAAAACGGTAGATGAAGCAATCACAAAGGCACTGATTGAGTTGGAAACCACCAGCGACAAGCTGGTTTATGAAGTTGTAGAAAAAGGCAGCACTGGATTTTTGGGAATTGGTGCAAAACCGGCCGTGATCCGAGCAAGAAAAGAGCTTACATTAGAAGACAAGGCAGTGGAATTCCTGAATCAGGTATTTGAGGCGATGAACCTTCAGGTAACGATTGAAACCTCTTATAATGAAGAGGAAAAGGAGATGTCCATCAACCTGGTTGGCGATGATATGGGTATCCTGATCGGCAAGAGAGGACAGACTCTGGATTCCTTACAGTACCTGGTAAGCATGGTGGTAAACAAGGGCAGCGAGGGCTATATCCGGGTGAAGCTGGATACGGAAAACTACCGCAGCAGACGGAAGGAAACCCTGGAAACTCTGGCGAAAAACATCGCTTATAAGGTAAAGAGAACCAAGCGTTCCGTTTCCTTAGAGCCGATGAATCCATATGAAAGACGGATCATCCATGCCGCTCTGCAGAATGATAAGTATGTGACAACCAGAAGCGAGGGCGAGGAGCCGTTCCGCCATGTGGTAATCGCATTAAAGAGAGAAGCAGGACGCAGAAGAGACGGGGAGAGACGTCCGGCACCGGAAAGAGAATTTTAAAAAAGGATAAAGCATAAAGCGGGGAATGAGGTTTTGAGGGCAGCTTGACCAGCAGCAGATGAGCGGACAGGGCGGTTCTTAAAACCTCTTCTTCACCTTAAAACTGTATGCGTCTGATTGTTAAAGTTCGGCCGCATCTGGAATATTTTGTTTTTTGAAAAGAATAAAAATCGAGAACGAATGAAACGTCATGTGTGGGAATCCGGCGTCATTCTTTTTGAAAAAGAGAATGTTCAAAGGGCAGAAGCTTTAAGAAGCAGAAGCTTTAAGCGGCCGAATCTGAAAGAGGCCGAATCGAAAAAGAGAGAAAAAGATAGAAGAAATCAACGGAATCGAAAAAAGAATCGAAATGGAATGCGATGAATGGCAGAGATGGAGGAAGCTATGAAGACGGAAACAATTGCAGCGATTGCGACAGCGCTTTCGAATTCGGGAATCGGCATTGTACGAATCAGCGGGGAGGAAGCTTTTGATGTAATCCGGCGGATTTTCCGAAAGAAAAACGGGGAGAAGCTGGATACGGAGCAGTCCCACCGGGTTCATTACGGATATGTATATGACGGGGAGGAGCGGCTGGATGAGGTGCTGGTTCTGGTGATGAAGGGGCCTCACAGCTACACGGCGGAGGACACGGTGGAGATTGACTGCCACGGCGGTGTGCTGATGATGAAGCGGATTCTGGAGACGGTAATCCGAAATGGCGCAAGAGCGGCGGAGCCGGGAGAATTTACCAAGCGGGCCTTCCTAAATGGAAGGATTGACCTGTCCCAGGCAGAGGCGGTAATCGACGTGATTCATGCCCAGAATGACTATGCGTTAAAGTCTTCTGTGAGCCAGTTAAGCGGCTCGGTTTCGGAAAAAATAAAGGAGCTTCGGGAGAAAATCCTGTATGAGATCGCCTTTATAGAGTCGGCTTTGGATGACCCGGAGCACATCTCCCTGGACGGATATGGGGAAAAACTGGGGGGAGTTCTGCAGCCTTTGGAGGAGAAAATCGGTCGTCTGATCGCGTCCTTTGACAACGGAAAAGTGATGACGGAGGGCGTAAAAACGGTTATATTAGGCAAGCCGAACGCAGGAAAATCTTCCCTGATGAATGTGCTTTTGGGGGAGGAGAGAGCCATCGTTACCGATGTGGCCGGGACCACCAGAGATACGCTGGAGGAGAAGCTTTCCTTCGGCGGAATCACCTTAAACGTCGTGGATACGGCAGGCATCCGGGATACCGAGGATGTGGTGGAAAAAATCGGCGTGGACCGGGCGAAAAAGGCGGCTCTGGATGCGGATCTTGTGATTTATGTGGTGGACGGCTCCCGTCCGCTGGATGAAAATGACGCGGATATTATGGACTTTATCCGGGACAAAAAATCGGTGCTCCTGCTGAATAAAACGGACTTAAATACCGTGATTTCCGCAGAGGAATTAGAGGAAAAATCCGGCCGGAGGGTGATTCCGGTATCGGCCAAGGAGGAGCTTGGAATCGAACTTCTGGAGGAGGAAATCAAGCGTCTGTTCTATCATGGGGAGATTCGTTTTAATGATGAAGTGACCATCACCAATGTGCGCCAGAAGTCGGCTCTGGAGGAGAGCTTAAAGAGCCTTCAGATGGTGGATGCAAGCATTGCAGATGGGATGCCGGAGGACTTTTATTCCATTGATTTAATGAGCGCTTACGAGAGCCTGGGAACCATCATCGGAGAAGCGGTGGAGGACGACCTGGTGAATGAGATTTTTGGTAAGTTCTGTATGGGAAAGTAACAGGTTTGCCTTGAAGGTGCATCGCCGAAGAGGCGGCTGCATGAAGGTTTAGATGATAGAAAAGAGGAAGATATTATGCCATATTTAGAGGAATCATATGATGCTGCGGTGGTAGGAGCCGGACATGCGGGCTGCGAGGCTGCGCTGGCCTGCGCCAGACTGGGGCTTGAGACAATCCTGTTTACGGTCAGCGTGGACAGCATTGCCCTGATGCCCTGCAACCCGAATATCGGCGGAAGCTCAAAGGGCCATCTGGTGCGGGAGCTGGACGCGTTAGGCGGTGAGATGGGAAAGAATATTGATAAAACCTTTATCCAGTCCAAGATGTTAAATGAATCCAAGGGGCCGGCGGTTCACTCCCTCCGCGCCCAGGCAGATAAACAGGATTATACCAGAGAGATGAGAAAGACGCTTGAGAATACGGAGCATCTGACTATCCGGCAGGCAGAGGTGTCGGAGATTATCGTGGAGGACGGGAAGCTGACCGGAGTGAAAACCTTTTCCGGTGCGGTTTATCATGTAAAGGCGGCTGTTTTGTGCACGGGAACCTATCTGAGAGCCAGATGCATCTACGGAGATGTGAGCAATCCGACGGGGCCGAACGGACTTCAGGCGGCCAATCATCTGACGGATTCCCTAAAGGCCCATGGAATCGAGATGTTCCGGTTCAAGACGGGAACGCCGGCCAGAGTGGATAAGAGAAGCATTGATTTCTCCAGAATGGAAGAGCAGTTTGGGGATAAGCGTGTGGTGCCGTTCTCCTTTTCCACCGACCCGGAATCCATCCAGAAGGAGCAGGCTTCCTGCTGGCTGACCTACACCAATGAGGAAACCCACCAGATCATCCGGGATAATCTGGACCGCTCCCCGCTGTTTTCCGGCGCAATCGAGGGAACCGGACCAAGATACTGTCCGTCTATTGAAGACAAAGTAGTAAAGTTTCCTGATAAGAACCGTCACCAGGTATTCGTGGAGCCGGAGGGCCTTTCCACCAATGAGATGTATCTGGGCGGTATGTCCAGCTCTCTGCCGGAGGATGTGCAGTATGCCATGTACCGGACGGTGCCGGGCCTGGAGCATGTGAGGATTGTGCGGAATGCCTATGCCATCGAATACGACTGCATCAATGCCCTGCAGCTGGATGCGTCTCTGGAATTTAAGAAGATCAAGGGATTGTTCTCCGGCGGCCAGTTCAACGGAAGCTCCGGCTATGAGGAAGCCGCTGTGCAGGGCTTTATGGCCGGCGTAAATGCCGCCATGGAGATCCTGGGACGGGAGCCGGTGATTTTAGACCGTTCCCAGGCCTATATTGGCGTGCTCATCGATGACCTGGTGACGAAGGAGAACCACGAGCCTTACCGGATGATGACCTCCAGAGCCGAATACCGGCTTCTGCTCCGCCAGGACAATGCGGACCTGCGTCTGAGAAAGATTGGATATGAAATCGGTTTGATCAGTGAGGAAGAATATCAGCATCTGTTGTGGAAGGAGAAGGCCATCGAAGAGGAGGTTCAGCGGCTGGAACAGGTTCATATCGGCACCGGAGAGGCAGTCCAGGACTTTTTAACACAGCACAACAGCACATTACTAAAGTCAGGAATCACTCTGGCCGAGCTGGTGAAGCGCCCGGAGCTGGATTACTTTATGTTAACTGTTCTGGATAAGGACCGTCCGGCGCTTCCGGAGGATGTACAGGAACAGGTTAACATAAATATAAAATATGAAGGTTATCTGAAGCGCCAGATGCAGCAGGTGGCCCAGTTTAAGAAGCTGGAGAATAAGAAAATTCCGGCAGATTTCGATTATTCCACGGTAAACAGCCTGCGGAAGGAAGCGGTTCAGAAGTTAAATCAGTTAAAACCGCTGAATATCGGACAGGCATCCCGGATTTCCGGAGTATCCCCGGCGGACATTTCCGTTCTGCTGGTGCATTTGGAACAGATGAGACACGGCCACAGACAGAAAACAACGGTTTAGCAAAAGGAGAGTGCAGATGAGGGAGAGCTTTAGAGCGCAGATGGAAGAGGAGTTCAAGCAGCTTGATATTTCCTTGAGTGAACATCAGATGGAGCAGTTTTTTCAATATTATGAGATGCTGGTGGAGCGGAATCGAGTGATGAATCTGACTGCGATTACGGAGGAAGCAGAGGTTATCACCAAGCATTTTGTGGACAGTGTTTCTCTGGTCAAGGTGATGCCGGAGCTTCGCCGGATGAACGGTGAGAGCGGAGCGGAGAAGCCGATTTCCCTGATTGATGTGGGAACCGGAGCCGGATTTCCCGGCATTCCGTTAAAAATCGCGTTTCCGGAATGCCGGGTGACGCTTCTGGATTCCCTGAACAAGCGGGTGAAATTTCTTCAGGAGGTGGCGGATACCCTGGGACTTTCTGATGTAAATGCCATCCATGGAAGAGCCGAGGACTTCGGACAGAATGAAAATTACCGGGAGCAGTTCGACTGCTGCGTGTCCAGAGCCGTGGCAAATCTGGCAACGCTGTCCGAGTACTGCATGCCCTTTGTGAAAACAGGAGGAGCATTTATCTCCTATAAATCCGGCGAGATTGAGGAGGAAGTGAAGGCAGCAGAGCATGCGGTGAAGCTGTTAAACGGAAAAATCAAAGAAGTATATCCATTTTCTCTTCCTGGGACGGACATGAAGCGGAGCTTTGTGGTAATCGGAAAAGAAGGAAAGCTTCACAAAAAGTATCCAAGGAAGGCGGGGCTTCCATCGAAGGAACCGTTGAAGTGAGAGGTCGTCACTCCGGTTTTCTCATCGGAAGCTGGTAAACATTCATTCTGCCAGGCTGCTTCATGGTTGTGGGTTGGCATTTTATGTGTAAAATGTGGAAGCTTTATATGAGGATGTTAAGAAAAATAGGAGATCCCCTGCGCATGTCGTGTAAAACGGCGGCGCAGGGGATTTTCTCGTGTTTTTATGTTTCACGTTTTCTGCTTTTGTGCAGGGTCGTTAAATAAGTCGACTAAACAAGTTCATTAAATAAATTGATTTGCTTGCTGCTTAGTAAAGGTACATTTCGATTGCCTTTAATACTTCGTGCGGACATTCTAGCTGGGGCAGATACCTGCCTTCCTGCAGAAGAGTGGTTTCAATCGCCGGATTATATTTCTGGAATTCTTCCAGGCGTTCTTCCATACCATCTAATGCTTCATTTCCAAGAATATAGATGCTGTTATCAATCTTCTTCAGCGCGTTTGTGATGTTGCATTTTGTGTAATGGCAGGCGGCGCTGGCAAATACGGATTTCGGTGATTCGCCTAAATGGGCGGATTCATAATAAGCATCCACCATCTGCTGCTTGACAGAGAATGGATTGGAAAAATAGCTTCCGGTAAACAGCTCCCGCAGCGCCTGCTTTCCGGTGGAAATATGATAGATAAATGTCCCGATAATCGGCAGATCCAGGATAAATTTATAGAGCTTCGCTGATTTTCCTGGAACCTGACTGCAGGTGAGCAGGGAATCCGGATTAATGAAGAGCAGGCGGTCAAACAGTTCATTGTCGCTGCTGCAGGCCATTAATGGAATGGCGGCGGAACTTCCAGATGCCACGATATCGGTGCGTCTTCCAATCACGGACTTGATGAAGTCTGTAATAAGCTGTACATAGAGATAGTTCGTATAGGTCATGTTCGGCTTTTCTGAGCGGCCGCAGCCAAGTAAATCAATGGTATAAACCGTAAAATGTTCACTGAGCGCCGGAATCAGAGAACTCCACTCATAACCGCTGGAGATGGAGGTTAAATCATGGATGAGAAGCAGTGGTTTTCCGCTTCCGGTTTTCGTGTAATGAATATTGCCAAGGCGCCATTTATAGCAAAGTGATTTGGAATCTTCTAAGATATTTTTGCTGGTGGCAGTAACCTTTATATATTTGTTGATAAAAGCGATGGAGGCGGCAGCTCCGGAGCCAAGAATCAGCATAGTCAATACTTTATTTTTTTTATTCATCGTTGTCCTCCTGAGTCCTGATAGGTTGCGTTATGATTGTCTTTCTTCTATTATAATATACCCGATTTCGGAATACAACGGGTATCCGATTAAAATTTTAAACGCGTAGATGTTTCACGTGAAACATTTTATTATTTTGTTATATATTTTAATAGGAAAAAGAAGGATTTTGTGATATACTTAGGAAGTGCACCTCAATGGCATTCGCATGCATTGCAGTCACAATCGTATTACGATTTCAGTATCAAAAGATTAATCTATATGTCGTGTCTGCACATAAGTGGGGACCTGACCTTGGAATGAAAATCAGCTTTTGACGGGTAAATCCTAGTATATTCCGATATGATAAAAGGAAATTGTTTGTGAATGCAATGCGCTGCGAAAGCTTTTTATCTGAAAAAGAGTATCTGTTCAGCGGGTCTGCACCTTGCTGCGCTGACCGTAAGAAAACGTGGAATTGCAGGCAAAAATCCCATCGACACAGTCGATTTTCATGGATTTTTGCTCGTGATTGTGAAGCTACTGAACCGTTACGAAAAAGATATGGTATGAAGGTACGAAACCGTTATATTGAATTTATAGAAGTGAAAAGAGGATTTTGTTAATGGGAAGAGTAATAGCCATCGCAAATCAAAAGGGCGGAGTCGGAAAGACTACAACGGCCATTAATCTATCTGCTTGTCTGGCTGAGGCCGGACAGAGAGTATTGATGGTTGATTTTGACCCGCAGGGAAATGGTACCAGTGGTTTAGGATTGGAAAAGGGAAATATCGACTACACGGTATACGAACTGCTGGTGGGAGAGTGTTCGATTCACGATTGTATCACGGAAAGTGTGCAGGAGCACTTAGATGTTCTTCCATCGGATGTGAATCTGGCGGGTGCCGAGATAGAGCTTCTGGACGTAGAGGAGAAAGAATCCCTGCTGCGCAAGCATTTAAGTGAAGTAAAGGACCAATATGATTATATTCTGATTGATTGCCCTCCTTCTTTAAATATTCTGACAATCAATGCATTAACTGCATCTGATACTGTTCTTGTTCCGATTCAGTGTGAATATTACGCATTGGAAGGATTAACTCAGGTAATGAAGACCATTAATCTGGTAAAAAAGAAACTGAATCCATCCTTGGAGATGGAAGGTGTGGTATTTACCATGTACGATGCCAGAACCAATCTTTCTCTGGAAGTAGTAGAGAGCGTGAAGAGCAATTTAAACCAGAATATCTACAAAACCATTATTCCGAGAAATGTAAGACTGGCAGAAGCCCCCAGCCATGGAATGTCTATTAATTTATACGATTCCAGGTCTACGGGAGCAGAGAGCTACCGTCTTCTGGCTGCAGAAGTGATAAGCAGAGGGGAAGGCCTGGCATAAGAAAGTTTATGGAATTTTGTCTGCGGCTGAGAAAAGGAGAATGACTGCAGACGCAGTGAAATGGAGGAAATCATGGGAAGACGTTCGGCCTTAGGAAAGGGTCTTGGCGCTTTTTTTGGCGATGATGTAGTGCAGGAAACAGAAAGGACATCCGGTAATAAGCGAAATGTTTCCTCAGCAAAGCAGGAAAATAGTTCTGTAAAGGACGGAGCAGAAGCTGGGAGAAAACGTACTCCCGGAATTGAGAATCATATCGAAAACAACGGAAATACGGGTGATGGCCACTCAGCAGGAGACAGCCCGGCAGGAAATAATTATGTGAATAACAATTCAGCAAGAAGCAATTATGCGAATGACAATTCAGCAAACAGCGGTTTAGTTAATAACAGTTTAACAAATAGCAGTTCAATAAATGGCAGTTCAAACAATAATCATTTGGCGGAGCATGATGAGGCAAACGGCTATGCATCAGGAGAAGCAGTTGATTTTGCGGACGGTGTGAAAAACAAGGAAGAAGATGTTTCACGTGAAACATTAATGAAGCTTTCTAAAATAGAACCGAACAGCGAACAGCCGAGAAAGCGGTTTGATGAGGAATCCCTGCAGGAGTTAGCAGATTCGATGAAGGAATATGGCGTTCTGCAGCCGCTTCTGGTGAAGAAAACAGGAGAAACCTATCAGATTATTGCCGGAGAACGGCGCTGGAGAGCGGCGAAGCTGGCCGGATTAAAGGAAGTTCCGATTATTGTAAGAGAATACGACCGTCAGCAGTCCGTGGAAATCGCATTGATTGAAAATGTGCAGAGAGCGGATTTGAATCCGATCGAGGAAGCGCTGGCTTATCAGCAGCTAATGAAGGAATTCGGGCTGAAGCAGGATGAGATAGCTGCCAGAGTATCTAAGAATCGGGCGACCATCACCAACAGTATCCGTCTTTTAAAGCTGGCAGAGCCGGTTCAGAAAATGCTGATTGACGGACAAATCAGCAGCGGACATGCAAGGGCCTTGCTGGGGATCGAGGATAAGGAGCAGCAGACTGCCATAGCCAATCAGGTGGTAGAAAAGGAATTAAGCGTTCGCGAGGTGGAAAAGCTGGTTAAAATGCTTTCCAAACCTCAGAAAGAAAAGACTGAAAAGGAAGAAGAAAAGGATTTAGGCTTTATTTTCCGTGATTTGGAAGAGCGCATGAAGGGGATTATGGGCACGAAGGTTATGATTCATCAAAAGGACAAGAACAAGGGCCGGATTGAGATTGAGTATTATTCATCCTCGGAGCTTGAGAGGATTGTCGAGTTAATCGAGTCCATTGAGTCCATCGGATAGTCAGGAGTGATAACAGATTATGGAAAACAGCATTATGACGAGTTGGGGCATTGATCCTGGATTTCTGATTCTGGGACTGGCTGTGATTACGTTTATTCTTTTTATAACGGTAATTCTTTGTCTGATAAAAATGAAGCAGCTTTACCGCAGATACGATGTGTTTATGAGAGGAAAGGATGCGGAGACGCTGGAGGATTTGATTATCGGGCAGATGGAAGAAATCAATCTTCTGAAGGTTGAGGATAAGGCGAATAAAGAGAATATTCGAACGATTAACCGGAATATCCGGGCATCTTTTCAGAAATTCGGTCTGGTGCGCTATAATGCATTTAACGGAATGGGCGGAAATTTAAGTTTCGCGATAGCCATGCTGGATTATACCAACAGCGGTTTTGTGCTGAACTCGGTTCACAGCCGAGAGGGCTGCTATATGTACTTGAAGCGGGTAGACCGGGGACAGACGGAGGTCCTGCTTGGAAGTGAGGAGAGAGAAGCGCTGGAGCAGGCTTTGGGGTATGTGGAATATTCGGCACCGGATGAAAAGTAGCCGCAAAGAGGCGTAGAAAAAGGACAGTTTAAAAGAGAAGCAGGGTAGAAGCAAAAAAAGCAGGAAAGCAGAAGAAAAAACAGCAGAAAAAAGCTGAAAATAGCAAAGAAAAGCAAAAA
>JAUNPZ010000092.1:0-4095 GCA_030536455.1 Lachnospiraceae bacterium
TGTCCGAAAGCATATCACCGGCACAGTCACCGCCTATGACTGGGAATATCTTCCGGGAGGGCATGTGAGCGGAGGCACCTTGTCTCTTCTGTATCACACTCAGGCCGGTCCGCTTCTCTGCGCGTCGGTGGGGGAATATTCCCTGAAGGAGCCGAATAATATGCAGATTCCCCAGGGCGTCCGCCACGAATGTCTGGCTCCGCGGATTGAGGCCGAGAAGGACGGGGTGGTATACAGCAGCATCTATGAGGACCGGGCGGTGGTCGTGACGCAGGAAAATGAGATTGCCGTAACAGGTGTTTTGAAGGATATCCGGCATCAGGCGCTGGAGGAAGCGGAAAATGGAAGGAAGCAGCCCTCTGCGTACCGCTTCCGGTATCATTTTCTGGAGGACGGCGTGGAGATTGAGGCGGAATTTCAGCAGGGGCGGTTCATTTGTCCTCTGGTAAGCCGCGGGGATGAACGGATTGAGATGGCAGAGGACAGGCGCAGCATTCAGATTGAAAAGGAAACGGCCGTGGTGGAGATGCGCGCGGACAATGGGCTGGAGATGCCATATGGAACGGAGCGGATTTTCCATCTGGTTCCGGGATTTCAGGCGGTTCGGGTGGAGACGGAGGGGAAGCGCTGCCGGATAACGATTTTGGTAAAGGAGATACATAGAAGATGAACCGTCATACCTCATTAAAAAAAGTATATTACGTCAGCTTTTTTGCCATGGTCGTCATCCCCATCCTGCTGGTTTTTTTCATCTCTCTCAGCGTGATCCGGGTGATGATGCAGAAATCAGCGGTCTCCGCCATTCAGAGCAGCCAGAATGCGGTGGTTTCCAGTCTGTCGGAACGTGTCCGGGATGCGTCTCTGCAGCTCTCCCATTTTGTATATGCCAATGGGGGCAGGGCCATGGAACTGGCGGCTATGACGGACACCGAGGATACAAAGCAGCGGTATGAGTATACCAGTCAGCTAGACCAGCTTTTCCAGGTGGCGATGGCGCCCAAGCAGACGGTGCTTTCCGGGATGATCTACATGAAGGACGGAAGACACACCTATCTGAAGCAGGAGCTGATTCTGCCGAAGGAGCAGGTGGAGCAGTCGGACTGGTATCAGGCGGCATTAAAAAATCCCAACCGGGTATTTGTGGGAAGCTATGACACCTCGGCAGTGAAGCTGGTGATGACCGGCGGGAAGAGCCGGGAGCTGGTGGTGCCGGTTGCCATAGCGCCGGATGTAAGCATGGACCGGTCCGGACGGATTGAGATGATTGTGCTGCTTTTCCGGACGAAGACGGGAGATTATCTAAAAAGCGGGGACGGCAGTCTGGCGGACACGGTGCTGTTTGATTCAGATGGAAATGTGATATTTGATGCAGGGGTCGGGGGAAAGGCCGGTGCATTTCTGGAGGAGATGGATATCCGGGAAAGCGGCGTCTACCGGATGCGTTATCCGGATGGGCCGGGAACGGGAAAAACCGGCTATACCTGTGTGGTCTCGGAGGTGCCGGAAACCGACTGGAGGATTGCCTCCTGCGTGAAAACGGCTTCCCTTACGTCTGGATTTAACCGGGCAGCCGGACTGATGCTGGCGGTCAGCAGCGGTCTGTTCCTTTTGTATTTTGCATTTTCCCGTTTCTTCCTGCGGAACATCATCGGGCCGGTGCATACTATGGTGGAGGGATTGAAGCAGGTGGAGGAAGGAAATCTGGAAACCCATATCGACCCGGCCGGACAGTATGAAATCCGCACCATGATTCATTCCTTTAACCGGATGGTGCGCCAGCTAAAGACCTCGGTTCAGGAGAACGAGGCGGCTCAGGAGAAGAAGCTTCAGGCGGAGGTGCGGGCGCTTCAGTCCCAGATTAATCCGCATTTCCTTGTAAATACCTTAAATTCTATCCGGTTTATGGCGCAGGTCTCCAAGTTTGACGGAATCCGGCGTATGGCGGAGGCGCTCATTAAGATTGTATCCTGTTCGTTTCGAAGCAACAGCAGCTTTTACCCGGTGAAGGAGGAGCTGGACATCCTGGACAGCTACCTGTACCTGATGAAAATCCGGTATTCGGACGGGTTTGATGTCTCCTACCAGGTGGCGGAGGACTGCCGGGAGCTTCTGATGCCCAGACTGGTGCTGCAGCCCATCGTGGAGAATTCTATCGTACATGGATTTGCGGATATGGATGAGGAGATGGGGCATCTGGATATCCGGGTCCGGAAGGAGGGTGAAAAGCTGTGTCTGGAGGTGGAGGACAACGGATGCGGCATGACGGAGGAGGAGATCAATCACATTCTCACTCCGAAGGAACGGAGAGCGGATGATAATTACAGCATCGGTATTGAAAATGTGTTCAGCCGGTTAAAGCTTCATTTTAAAGAGCAGTGTGAGCTGGAGATGGAAAGCGAGCCGGGAAAATATACGAGAACGAGAATCCGGATTCCGGCGGTATACCAGGAAAAGGAAACCGGCAGAGGAGGTCAGGAGAGATGAACCGGGTTGTGATTGTGGATGATGAAACGATTGTGCGTGTTACACTGCGCGCGCTGCTTCGCTGGGAGGAGTTCGGCTTTACGGTGGCGGCGGATTTTCCGGACGGAAGACCGGCGCTGGAATATCTGAAAAACCACCGGGCGGACCTTCTGATCACGGATATGAAGATGCCGGGCCTGGATGGAATTGCCCTGATGGAGCAGCTTCAGAAGGAGGGAAAGCTTCCGGTGACGATTGCCCTTTCCGGCTATAATGAATTTGAGCTGGTGCGGGAGGCCTTCCGGGTGGGTGCCTTTGATTATCTGCTGAAATCGGATTTGAACGAGGAATCCTTAAAAAAGCTTCTGCAGAAGCTGAATGAAAAGATATTTGTAGAAAGCAGCCGGAACCGGGCAGATGGAGGAGCAGCCGGAAATATCGCGGCCTTCGGCTTTGAAAAGCTGGAGGGGGAGCATGGAATCGTGGTGTTTGCGGTGGACGAGCCCCAGAAGCAGACAGCCCGGTTCGGGGAGAATCTGGAGGAAATGCTTCAGAAACCGGTGCTGGAGCTGGCAAGACAGCTTCCGAGGGTGGCGGCGAGAGGAAAGCTGGAGGCGGTGGATCCTTTCCATTATGTGCTTTTATACCGGGCAGGGGACCGGAACCAGTACCGGCATACGATTCTGTCCGTGGTGCGCCAGCTTCAGTCTGTGTGGCGGGACTATATGAATCTTCCGGTCTCTGCGGCGGTCAGTCTTCCGGCAGAGGGGGAAGAAGCCCTGCTGGAAGCACTGGAACGAACCAGCCGCATGATGTATCTGACGGTTCTGGCCGGACGGAGCGCAGTCTGCACGGAATGGGACTGCGCCGGGGAGCTTATCTGGTATCAGGAGGAGAGCCGGGAGGCGGGAGAACTGGTGCGGGGGCTTTATGCGGCGGACCAGGCGGCGGTCCGGAGGGAAAAGGAACGTTATTTTGCGCGGCTGGCCGGGATGGAGCTTTCGGAGGCCAGAGGCCGGAGTCTGATGCTGGCGGCTCTTCTGGCTTACCAGTTCCGGCAGTATGAGGATGACTTTTTCGGACTGTTTCCGGAGGAGGTGGATTACCGGGAGAAGATAAACCGGCTGCAGACGGAACGGGAGCTGGAGCTGTGGCTGAACAACTATTTCCGCTGGGTGACGGATTATATTGAAAACCGCCACGATGACCGGCAGGCCGATATGATTCTTCGTGCGAAGCGTTTTTTAAATGATAATTACGCCAACCCGGAGCTGACTCTGAAGAGCGCGGCGGATTATGTGGGATTAAATGAAAAATACTTTACCTCCCGTTTTACCAGGGAAGCCGGGATGACCTTTACCGCATATCTGACGGACCTGCGGATGCAGAAGGCGAAGAGCCTGATGGCGTCCACGGACCTTAAGATGTATGAAATCAGTGAGCGGGTGGGGTATCATAATGTGGAGCATTTTAACCGGGTATTCCGGAAATCCTTCGGAACCAGCCCCGGTGATTACCGGAAATCGGTGAAGCAGTAGTGGAAATCAAACGAAATATCAAGAAATCGAACCTTATTTCATAGTAAAACCTCCTTATTTTTGTTAAGATTTAGCTATCAAAAGGAAAGCCAAA
>JAUNPZ010000092.1:4195-5314 GCA_030536455.1 Lachnospiraceae bacterium
GAGGAGGATTTTTGGTATGAAAAAAAGAATGTTGGCATTAACTCTTGGCGCAGCGATGGCAGCGGGTGCTCTGACCGGATGCTCCGGTGAAAAGGCAGAGGCTCCGGCAGCAACGACGGCAGCGGCAGCAGCCGGCACGGAAGCGAAGGCAGAGGAAACAACGGCAGCAGAAGCGGCGGAGGCGCCTTCCGATTTAAGCGGAGATCTGGTATTTGCAATCTGGGACAACAATCTGCTCAGCTACATTGATGAGAACGACATGATTGGAAAGTTCCAGGAGAAATATCCCAACGCCAATGTGGAGGTTGAGAAGATCAAGGATGATTCCGAATACTGGAACGCCATGAAGATGCGTGTATCCGCAAATCAGCTTCCGGATGTTATGTTTAACAAGCCGTTTACCTTATCCAGATTTAAAGATTATCTGCTGGATTTATCGGATTTAGAGGCAACAAAGAACAATGAGCTGGCAGCCGGCTACGCGATGGACGGAAAGGTTCTGGGGGTTCCGCTGACCGCCGGCTACGAGTATGTATATTACTGGAAGGATATGTTTGCTGAGGCAGGCGTTGAGGTTCCAACCACCTGGCCGCAGTTAGAGGAGGCCGCAGCAAAATTACAGGAGCATTACGGAGCCGGAAATGATGATTTCATGGCATTTGCAATGGGCGCAAAGGATGAATGGCCGGATTATCCGTTCATGGAGTTCATGCCTGCGCTGGAAAGCGGAAACGGACAGAACTGGAATGATATGGCGAGGATGGACGAGCCATTTGCAGAAGGAACGGATATCACCAAGGCTTACAAGAAGGCGAATTCCCTGTTTACCTCCGGCGTGTTCGGCAAGGACCCGTTAGGATTGGGCAACGACCAGGCACAGACCTTATTTGCACAGAAGAGCGCAGCGATGATTGCGCTGGGCGACTGGGGTCTGCAGAATATTCAGAACGGTACCGATGACTGTTCCCAGTTAGGAACCTTCTATCTCCCGGCTCGTGACAGCGAGAGCGACCCGTTCCGTGTGATTGTACAGGGCGATTCCTTTATGGGCGTTACTACCCACAGCAAGAATCCGGAGCTGGCAAAGGCATTTGTAGAGTGGTTCTACAGCGAAGAGTG
>JAUNPZ010000092.1:5414-8124 GCA_030536455.1 Lachnospiraceae bacterium
ATAGTGAAAAAAACAGGGGCGCATGTCCTTTCATGCAGCGGATATTACCGTCTGCTGCAGAGGGAGGCAGCCCCTCCTGTTTTGAAAAGCGATGCAGCTATTTAGCCGGTCTGTGCACTTGCTCGCGGACCGTAAGAAAGGAGTCAGTTTATGAATTCTCTTGCCCGAAAAAAGAGACGGTTTATCCTGCTTTCCCTGATTGTACCCACCCTGCTTTTAATCTGCTTCGTGGTATTTCCGGCGATGGATCTGGTGCGGATGAGCTTTACCAACTGGGACGGATATTCTCCAAGCAGTCAGTTTATCGGATTCGACAATTACGTTTCCATGTTTCACAATGCGGACCTGTGGCAGTCCTTACGAAATAATGCGGTGTACTTTTTCTCCCATCTACTGATGATTCCGGTGGAGCTGGCCTTTGCGGTGCTTCTGGTTTCCAAACTGCGGGCGGCCAAGTTTTATAAGACCATGGTATTCATGCCGTACATCATCAATGGTGTGGCGATTGCCTATGCATTTTCCTATTTCTTCTCCCCGATCAACGGTGCGTTTGACGCTATTCTGGATGTCCTTCATCTGGGAATGCTGAGCCAGAGCTGGCTGTCCGACCCGAAAATCGTGAACTTTGTCCTGTCCTTTGTATCTCTGTGGCGATTCTCCGGATACCATGTGATCCTGTTCATGGCGGCCCTTCAGTCTCTTCCTCAGGATGTGCAGGAGGCAGCCAGAGTGGACGGTGCAAATGCATGGCAGATGTTCAAATATATCCAGATTCCGGCGATTATGCTGATGGTGGATTTCATCCTGTTTGACAACATCCGCGGTGCGCTGCAGGTGTTCGATATCCCGTTTGTAATCACCGGAGGCGGCCCTGGTTATGCGTCCTCGACCTTTACGCTTTATACCATTAAGACGGCATTTACCTTCTCAAATTTCGGCCTGGCATCGACCATGGCTGTTGCCATCATGGTTATGATTGTGGTAATCTATGTGGTTCAGAATAAGCTGATTCACGGCATCGTGCTGAAGGGAGGAAAAGGATGAAACGACGTACATTTGCTCAGATTGTAAAGCAGATAATCTGCATCGGCATGGTGGTAATCGTGCTTCTTCCGATTATTCTGACCTTATTTGCCGCCTTAAAAACAAAGGGAGATATGGTTAAGGTATCCCCTCTGCTGCTTCCGCCGGTTGACCGGATTACCTTTGATAATTTCATCGATGTGCTGGGAGATAAGTATCTTCTGATCGGCTTTAAAAACACCGGAATCATCCTGGTGGTCAGCATCTTCTTTAATGTTATGTTCGGAACCATCACTGCATTCATCATCGAGCGTTTCCAGTTCC
The DNA here is from genome assembly GCA_030536455.1 of Lachnospiraceae bacterium. Taxonomy (GTDB): domain Bacteria; phylum Bacillota; class Clostridia; order Lachnospirales; family Lachnospiraceae; genus Caccovicinus. The sequence continues at coordinate 6,762 of JAUNPZ010000092.1, forward strand.
GGTTTAAAAAAGTGATCGTGGGGCTGTTCTTTGCCGGTATGCTGATTCCGACCTTTGTTACGGAGATTGCCCGTTTTAAGATTGTAAACGGACTGGGGCTTTACAACAGCCTTGGGGCCCCCATATTGATTTATGTGGCCTCTGACCTGATGCAGCTTTACATCTACCGGCAGTTTATCTCCACCCTTCCGGTGTCTCTGGATGAAAGTGCTCTGCTGGACGGCTGTGATTATTTCGGTCTGTTTGCCCGAATCATATTCCCGCTTCTGGCTCCGGCTACGGCTACGGTGGTAATCATTAAGGCCATTAATATCATCAATGATATGTACATTCCTTACCTGTACATGCCGAAGAATTCGCTTCGTACCTTAACCACCTTCCTAATGAACTTTGCAAACGCGCAGCAGGGCTCCTGGCAGAAGCTGGCGGCCGGCATTATCATCATCATGCTTCCGACGATTCTGATTTATGTGTTCTTCCAGCGTTATATTCTGGCCGGTGTGGCTGCGGGAGCGGTGAAGGAGTAAGGAAAAATGGTTCGTTCATATGGTAACATCCCCTCCGGGGACGCGTGATTTTAGTTGCTTCGCAAGTTATGCTGCGGTACAATGAAGGTGTCTGTGATGAAAAGTGCGGGCGCCTTTTGCTTTTTGAAAGAGCAAAAACGAAAAAATATGAGAAAAATAGAGACGATTCGTGAATGTGAAGATATGGAACGATTACGAGGATTAAGAAATGGAGGAAAGACAAATATGGAAAAGAAAACCTGGAGCCTGGACTGGCTGGAGAATCCGGAGATTTTCCGTGTGAACCGTGTGAACGCTCACTCGGACCACCGCTATTTTGAGAGCCGGGAGGAGATGGAGGAGGGCGTGATGAAGCTGCGCTCTTCCTTAAATGGAACTTGGAAGTTTTCTTATGCGGAGAATCCGGACCGGCGGAAGGCCGATTTTTATAAAGAGGATTATGATATCTCCGGCTTTGCGGATATCCAGGTGCCGGGGCATATCCAGACGCAGGGGTATGACAAGTGCCAGTACATCAATACCCAGTATCCATGGGACGGACATGACGAGCTGCGTCCGCCTCATGTTTCCAAAACCTACAATCCAGTGGGAAGCTATGTAAAGGAGTTTACCATCCCGGAGGACTGGGACGGAAAGCGGATTTTCGTGTCCTTCCAGGGGGTGGAGACGGCATTTTATGTATGGTGCAACGGCCAGTTTGTGGGATACAGCGAGGATACGTTTACGCCGTCCGAGTTTGAACTGACCGGGTTTTTAAAGCAGGAGCCGGACGCAGTTCCGGGCGGAGAAAATGGCAAAGCCCAGAGAGCCGTGAACCGTCTGGCGGTGGAGGTTTA
>JAUNPZ010000092.1:8224-11878 GCA_030536455.1 Lachnospiraceae bacterium
CCTCCAGTCTGGTGACAAGGCCTACAGAGGACGGGGGAAAGCGGCATTTTCCGTGCTGGGAGGAATCTCGGAGGTGAAGACCTGGAGCGCAGAAAATCCGTATCTGTATACCCTTGTCATCACGGTGACGGATGCGCAGACCGGAAAATTGATTGAAGTGATTCCGCAGAAATTCGGCTTCCGCCGTTTCGAGATGAAGAACGGTGTGATGTGCTTAAATGGGAAGCGGATTGTCTTTAAGGGGGTAAACCGGCATGAGTTCAATCTCCGCCGGGGTCGTGCTATTACCGAGGAGGATATGCTGTGGGACATCCGTTTTATGAAGCGTCATAACATCAATGCGGACCGCACCTGCCATTATCCGAATCAGACCAGATGGTATGAGTTGTGCGATGAATACGGCATCTATCTGATTGATGAGACGAATCTGGAAAGCCATGGTTCCTGGCAGAAGATGGGGGCCTGCGAGCCGTCCTGGAATGTGCCGGGCAGTCTTCCGGAGTGGAAGGAATGTGTGCTGGACCGTGCCGCTTCCATGCTGGAGCGGGACAAGAATCATCCTTCTGTATTAATCTGGTCCTGCGGAAATGAGTCCTATGCAGGAGAGGATATCCTGGCGATGACCGAGTATTTCCACCGGCGTGACAACAGCCGTCTGGTGCATTATGAGGGCGTATTCTGGAACCGGGAATTCAATCAGATTTCCGATATGGAAAGCCGGATGTATGCGAAGCCGGCAGAAATCGAAGCCTATTTACAGTCGAAGCCAGAGAAGCCTTATATTTCCTGCGAGTACATGCATGCCATGGGAAATTCTCTGGGCGGCATGAAAAAGTACACGGATTTAGAAAAATATGAGCAGTATCAGGGTGGATTTATCTGGGATTACATGGACCAGTCTCTGGTGAAAACCGACTGCGACGGAAGGGAAATCCATGGATATGGCGGCGACTTCACCGACCATCCTACCGATTATCATTTCTGCGGAAATGGCATCGTCTACTGCGACCGGACCGTATCACCGAAGGCGCAGGAGGTCAAGTATTTATATCAGGATCTGAAGCTTTCTGCCGATAAAAATAAGGTGGAAATCCGGAATGAAGGCCGGTTTGCCGATACCTCCGGATATACCTTTGTGTATCTGATTTTAAAGGATGGAGACGAAATTTACCGGGCGGAATTCGATGCATTTGTTCCGGCTATGGAGGAGGAAAGCTATCCGCTTAAGAAGCTTGGAATCGCGGTTCCGGAGCTGGAGGACGGAGAATATACCTACCGGATCCGGGCGGTGCTTAAGGAGGATAACCTGTGGGCAGAGGCCGGGTTTGAGACGGCATTTGGAGAAACAACGGAAACGATCTGTGCGGGCGCGGCGGAGCAGGCAGAGGCAGCAGATCGGACAGATGTGGAAGAGCAGGTAAGAGCAGCAGGTCAGGCAGGAGCAGCGGAATCCTCATTCTTAAAAGTGGTTCATGGCGATGTGAATTTTGGCATTCACGGAAACGGTTTTACCATCCTGTTCTCGAAGCAGGAGGGCGGAATCGTGGCCCTTCGCTACGATGGAAAAGAGTGGATTATCAAGCCGCCGGTTCCGGTTTACTGGAGAGCCACAACCGATAACGACCGGGGCAATAAGTTCAGTGTTTCCAGCCATATGTGGATGGGAGCAGGACTGTTCTTTGGATACCGCAATGCAGATGTGGCGATTAAAGAGGAAGCGGAGAAGATTACCGTGATCTATACTTATCATCTGACCATTACCCCGGCAGCGGAGACGAAGGTAACCTATGTGGTGACACCGGACGGAAGGATTCAGGTGGAGGCGCATTATTACGGAAAGGCAGGGCTTCCGGAGCTTCCGGCCTTCGGCATGCGTCTGCGCCTGCCGGGGCGGATGAAATCATTTTCCTGGTACGGCTATGGACCGGAGGAATGCTATGCAGACCGGATGGAGGGGGCAAAGCTTGGAATCTACACCTCCACCCCGGAGGATAATGTGTCGCCATACCTGATGCCTCAGGAATGCGGAAACCGTACCGGCTGCCGGTGGCTGACGGTGGAAGACGGAGATGGACACGGACTGCGTTTTACCGCTCAGGGGGAGGCATTCCAGGCAGGCGTGCTTCCATATACGGCAGAGGAGCTGGAGATGGCGGCCCACTGGGACGAGCTGGCTCCGGCGCAGTACACAAACGTATGCATTTACTCGGCCATGCGAGGCGTGGGCGGCGATGACAGCTGGGGCGCTCCGGTTTATCCGGAATACTGTATCAGCGGAGAAGAGGACCAGGTGCTGCGGTTTGTCATTGAGAAGGAGGAAAGCAGGAACCAGAAGTGAGTCAGAGTGACGGGGCCTTCCGGCAGCGCAGGGTGTGCGGGATAAAATATTCTCAGAATCGACGTTTCGGCTGAACGATAAAGGAAAAACAAAAACGAAGAAATAAAAACGGAGCAACAAAAACGGAAAGGCATGAAAATGAACAAACAAGAAAAAAGGAGCAGGGAGCAGGACCTTTCTGGTCACAAAATTCAGGATGGAGCCTGCCTTCGGATTCGAAAACCGGCGGTGCTGACGGAGAAAGAAAAAGAAGAAATCCGGGAATTAGAGGATGAGATTTACCGCGAGGAAGACCTGAAAAACCGGGCCTGGCTCTCGAATGAAATCAACTTTGACTGCTCTCTTCCCTGCTTTTATCTGGGATATAAAGGGGAACAGCTTGTATCCTTTTTGTGCCTGTTTATGCCGTCCTGTGAGGAAGCAGAGGTGGTTGTGTACACCCAGATAAAGCAGCGGAGAAAAGGGTATTTTAAGGCTCTTCTGGATGCTGCGGCGGAGGTGGTTTCGAAAGCAGGCGTACCGGAATTCCTGTTTAATCTGGAGCCGCAGAGCCGGGACGGAGCCGCATGCAGGGATGTCTGGAAGGCGGATGGATTGGAGTACAGCCATACGGAATATCGGATGGAATACCGGTCAGCGTGTCAGGTGGAGAACCAGCCGGAGAGCCAAGCGGAGAGCCAAGCGGAAAGTCAGATGGAGAGCCGGCCAGAGTGTCAAGTGGGGAGTCTGCCAGAGAACCAAGTGGAAAAACAGGCGGAAATTCAGACGGCTGATGCGGAAAAGAGAAGCAGGGCTTCGCTTCGTTATGGTGCATTCCGGGTGGAGCATCTGACCGGAAAAGAGGATGAGGCTGTGGAAGAATACGTCCGCATAGCCGGAGAAAATCCGGAAGAAGAGCGGGAGCGTCTGCTCAAAACCCTGGAATCGGAAACCAGAGAGCCTTATCTTTTCTATGACGGAGAGCGGGCAGTCGGCGTATTTGATCTGCTGGACGAGGAGGAACTGATGCTGTGCGGAGTTGCGGTGGATGAAGTTCTGCGAAACCAGGGATACGGCAGACGGATGGTGCAGGCGGCGAAGCAGATGGCCATGGAACAGGGAAGGACTTTATACCTGGAGGTGGACAGCGAGAATCCGGCGGCGCTGCATCTGTACCAATCGGAGGGCTTTCGCCCGGTATTTGAGGTGGAGTATTACCGGATGCCGGTGAGATGGCGGGAGCCGGATGAAAAGGGAAAAATGAGAAAATAAAAGGAATAAAACGGGTTTGAGATAGGCCGATAGGAAATGAAATCTTATCGGCTTATTTTTATTGG
>JAUNPZ010000093.1 GCA_030536455.1 Lachnospiraceae bacterium
CCTTCTCATTATAGGCCCAGACACCGTCCATGGAAAAGGTCTCGCCGCCCTCTGCAGTCCGCCAGAACAGCTCCTTCATAAAGGGGTGGATTCCCCTCTCGATTTCTTCCTGAATCAATTCCTGTTCCATCTTATTCCTCTCTTTTCTTCCCTACATCCACAGCATCGGCTGACGAACCGCGATGTTCCTTCTCGCTTCCTCATCCTTCGACTCCACCGGAAGACTGCGGTACAGCTCCAAAAGCTCCTCTTTTCCTAAGACGCAGCCCGCCATCATCATAAAACCGGCTCTGGCCGGGAATGCGTCAAAGTGCATGACATCCGGCGGGTACGGCCAGCTTTTTTTATCCAGCACATATGGAGTGATGAAATCCAGCGCCTTCCGGATGCTCTTTCCATCCTCAGAAACATACTCCCACAGATTGTCCTCCGGCTTGGAGAGAAGCTGGCATAAGTTCACCATATTGTCTACCACAAAGATGGAATAATTATACGGCTTCGTCCGTCCTGTTTCTCTTGGGAAAGAACCGTCGTCGGCCTCCTGCTTTAAGAGTACCTTCTTAAAATGCTCCCGGCAGAATTCCGCAATCGTCTCGTTATCGGTGAATAATGCAAATGCCGCCACCTGAACGAAGAAGCATACGCCATGGTTGTTGTCCATGGTCATCTCGTCGATTCCATTCGGGTCGGTCAGCATCCAGCCCAGATATTTTGCAAACCAGGCCTTCACGCCGCGGTAAATCTCATCGCTCACCGCCTTGGATTCCTTTAAGCTTTCCACCGCGAATACCACGTCCACCAGATGAAGGGTATCGATGATTCCCACGCCGCGGCCCGGACAGATGCCTAGCAGCGCCTGTGCATAGGAAAGATTCGGAGCCATGCAGGTCTCTTCGTCCAGGAAAAATTCCTTCAGATGGACTGCGGCCCGCTCTGCGTATTTCTCCTCTCCGGTCAGCCGGTATGCAGATGCCAGATACACCACGGCAGAACGCATATGGCGCATAATCATCCGATGCTCATTAAAATTATCCGGGTTGGTTTCTCCATCCCTCTGTACATAAGGCAGACCGTCCGGCGTATCCGGGTTTGGCCACCAGTAATCCCCATTGGAATAATAATCGTGGATGCCGCCCTGGCTGCGCTCGCTGCTCACATCGGTAATATGGCGGACAGGCGCCTGCAGCGCCTCCTCTGCCTTTCTGAGAATCCATTCCTTATCCTGCCACTGCGGCTCAATCTGATACTGCTTCTTATATGTAATCATACTTTTCCCTCCTGAAAATTTATCCTGATATGCATTTCAAATATCATTTTTGTAAATCAGATTCCTCCATCAGCACATTTACCTTCATATAATTGCCTGGATTCTTCTCAATATCCACGATGGTTTCCGGAGCCTCCTTGATGGAGATTACCTTGGTCAGAATCTTCCTTGCGTCTACCTTTCCGGTATAAATCAGGTCGATGGCCTCCCCGAACTCATTGGCGCTGGTTCTGGCTCCCCGGATATCTACCTCCTTCTTGGTAATCAGGTCGGTCGGAATCGCCGTTTCCTTCTTCGGCCATCCGGTAAAGGTAATGCGGCCTGCGTTGGAAACCAGTTCCAGACATTCCCGGATTGCTGCGTTGGAGCCGGAGCATTCCATCACCAGCTCAGCCATGCGGCCGCTGGTAAACTCCGCCACCTTCTCCTCTGCGTTCTCGCTGCCGGAATTGATGGTATATTTGACGCCCAGGCTCATGGCCTCATCCAGACGCTCCTGCACTAGGTCAATCAGAATCGGCTCTGCACCATACGCGATAGCTGCCATGGCCGCCAGGATGCCGATGGGGCCTGCGCCGATGATGGCGACATGCTCCCCCTTCTTTAAGCCGCCCCGGTGAATTCCATGAAGGGCGATGGTCAGCGGCTCCGCAATCGGGGCTAAATCCCAGGACATGTCATCCGGAAGCTTCCACAGCATATCGGCCGGATGGGCAAAATACTCCGCCATTCCTCCATCCACATGAACACCCAGCACCTTCAAATCGGTGCAGCAGTTGGTTCTTCCGATGGAGCAGGGATAACAGCTTCCACAGTACAGATACGGGTCTACGATTACATGGTCCCCCACCTTCAGCCCCCGCTTATTATCCTCCGGAATCTCCAGAATTTCTCCGGCAATCTCATGTCCAATCACTCTCGGATAGGTCACCAGTCCGTTGGTTCCCCGGAATGCACCGATATCGCTGCCGCAGATTCCGGCTGCCTTCACCCGAATCAATGCCTCTCCTTCCTTCCGTTTCGGAATATCCATCTCCACACATTCTGCCTTCCATGGCTCTTCATATTTTACTGCATACATAACGTTAAAACTCCTTTCCTATATCCTGCCTGAACGCTTTATCTGTCTGCATCATAGCATCGTATTTTTGAAAAAAATATAGGAAAAACGGGGACTAAATCAGCAAAACTGCAAAATCTGCGGTTTTGCCGCAGACGTTGCAGTTTTCACTATACCCCGGTGTCTTATTTTTTCTTTAACTGGCCCGGAGTGATTCCCTTTTTCTTTTTGAAAACACGGATAAAGGTTCCGCTGTCCCGGAATCCCGCCATCTGCGCGACCTCTACCACCGCGTAGCCCTGATTTAGGAACTCCTCCGCATGATTGATTCGAACGGTATTGATATATTCCAGCAGACTGCCGCCGGTCTGCTTCTTGTAAATGGAGGACAGGTAGGACGGCGTCATGCCGAAATGCTGGCTGGCGATGGAGATATTCAAATCCGGATCCCGGTAATTTTCCTGAATATACTCCTGAATCTTCTTACTCAGCGTCTGGTCCTGGGAAACCGCCTTCTGAATCTCCGATACCTTCTCGCAGATTTCATTCAGATTCTGCTGGAACAGTGCTTTCGTCTCCCCGATGGTCTGTCTGGCCGAATTGCCGTCCGGGAAGGTAATCTCCCCGGCCACATCCTTATAGCCGCCCTGGCTGGCGCCCTCTAAAAGAGTGCCGATCATACCGTATATCAGGCAGCGGTATACGTTGCTGGTCACATTGCCCTGCAGGTTCTTCTCGAATACCTCTTCCATCACCTTTCCGGCCTGACGGCTGTCGCCGATCTTAATGGCATTGATGATTTTCTGCTCCACCTCGATCGGGTAATCGTACCGCGGCTGGATATCCTTTACCTCATCATAGAACAGCAGATTGGCATCCAGGAGATGGACATACTCCTCCAGCTTCGCCGCCTGCTGATAAGAGGTGTGGATTCCCTCCCGCTCCGTGCAGATGGAACCGCATAGAATCACACAGGAGAAACCGAAGGATTCGTCCGCCATCTGCTGAAGCTTTTCCGCCAGCCCCTTCAGCGTATCCAGATTCTCTCTGGAGGTATCCGGAACACTGATAATCGCTGCAACCCGCTCGCCAAGCTCCACCATATCTACATTAAAATACTCCAGGCACATCTCCTCAAACACATTCATCACCGCAAACTTCTGCAGCGCATTTTCCTCGATATAATGCTCCTCGTTCTCTGTCTCTGCAGAACGGCTGCCCGGAATCAGCAGCATAACCACATGAAATCCGCTGTTCATGCGAAGACCGTACTGCTCCACCGGCCGGCTGTCCGTGTCATTCATCAAAAGCTGATACAGATAATAGTTCTTCAGGGTCTTCTGATTTTTCTTCAGCAGCCGCTCCGCATCCACATGACGCTTGAAAAACTCGTCCATCTGGTTGTTCAGCCACTGATATTCATTCTCCCCTTCTCCTATCTCCACTGCCTCATGGCTCTTAAAGTTCTCCAGAAGCAGCCGAATCGGGTTATAGTTCCGGTTGGTAATGTAATGGGATGCCGCCAGTCCGGTCAGGATACAGAGAAACAATCCGGCAAACATCACTTTCTGCGCCCTGGCAGCCTCCTCCTCCATCGCCCTTACCGGCATCATGCTTGCGTATTTCCAGTTCGTCATCTGGGAGGGGATGGCCGAAACCATATAGGTCTCCCCCGACTCGTCTGTCATCTCCATGCTGCCATCGCCAAGCATGGAGTAGGAAAGGGCCTTGTAGTAGGAATCTTCGGTACCAGAGCTTATCACCTCGCCCGATTCCGTCAGCAGAACCACCTCCATCTGGTCCGACCACTTCATACCAGCCAGACGCTTCTGAATGGCCTTATAGTTAATTTCCAGACAGATGGTGGCCGTGTGGTCATGGATATCCGAATTCATCACGGATGTCGTGTACAAAAACACATTTTCCCCGTCGTCCTTATGAACCGGCAGAATGTCCTTATAATGATAGGAATTCATGTAATCCATAAACTGCTTTTCTGAAAACTGGCTGCTTTTCATATACATCTCATAGAAAAGGGAGGTCGAAACATTTCCCCGCGTACTGATAATCTTCTGGCTGTTGTTAAAGACGATGAAGATATCCTCGATAAATTCCTCCGACAGATTCACCCGGTCGCACTCATCGTAGATGTTATAAAGGTTCATCTGGTCTCTTGGGCGGAATTCCCCGTTTACACTGGCTGCAATCTGAACCTTGCTGCTCAGGGCCATACGGTTCGCCGTCTTGTTGGTGGTATCCAGTTCCTGGTCCAGCTCGCTTCTCACCATCTGAAGCAGGTCCTGGTTCATCTTCTCCGACTGTCTCCGGATAACACCCAGGGTGTAGCTGTAAAGTCCCATGGAGATAATCAGCGGTATGGCAAAAATACAGACATAGGATAAAAACATCTTCAAATATACATTGGATTTCTTTTTCACGTTTCTCTTCCCCTCATTCCCGTTATATTGTGTCACGGTTTTGTATCTTTTCTGCTGTCATTTTACAAAATATATCCCGCCTTGTAAACCCTCTTGCCTCCCGCCGCTGCCCTCCGCTCGGTTCTCCCGCCCGGTCTGTCTTTCCCGCTTTTATTCGCCAAGCTCCACCGTCTGCCATTCTCCGGCCTCCAGATAGGAAACCTCCCAGCCCTTCTCCAGCGCCCGTACCTTCGGTACCTGTGCGCTGATTTCCGCTGCCTCAGCGGAGCTGTCTGCCATAAATGCTGAAATCAGGGTATAGGTTCCCGGCTCCAGGGTCCGGCAGAGGGCCGGTATGCTGGTCAGGTTGTAAAGCAGGTTGGTGTTCGGGAAGGCGTCTATTATGGTTCCCTCTGCCGCATCCTCCGTCAGATTGACTGCCTTGCTGATTCCCCATGGAAGTTCGAGGGCAATGCTGTCCCCGGTTCTCCGGATAACATCATCGGTGTACTTCTTATTCTCCACCCGGAGAGCAAAGCCGCCGTCTGCCAGGTCAATCGGATGGCAGGTATCAATCTGGTGGATCCGCACATGCCATACGCCGCATGGAACGATCCGGCTCACCACCTCCACGCCCGGCATCAGCGGATATGCGGTGGTCACGCAGTCCTTCGTCACTGCAAAACGGTGGAAGGTATCCCGCATCTGATAACGGCCGGTTCCGGCGATGGCCGCCGCCAGCGTGTTGTCAAAAGCTCCTGTCCCCAGCTCATAGCCTCTTGACACACTGAAGGCAAACTGATTGGAGTAGACGAACTTGCCGTATTTCTCCGGAGTTGCGCCCATATTGTTGTGGCTCTTCTGTCCGGAAGGGTAGACCAGCACATGCTGATTGTGTGTATGGGAAACCAGCATATGAGGCTTCTCCAGGAATTTCTTCGCGCTGAAATCAAATTCCTTCTCCTCTGCCTGCCAGAACGGATGACTCTCATCCATAGCCAGCATCAGGAAGCATTTAAAGCTCCAGTAAGGAGAACCAGGCGCATTATAACGCTCGCTCATAAACAGGTTCGGATAGCCATAGCCGATGGTCAGCACACCGGCGTTGTCGAAAATCGGACGTCTCACCCAGTTTTCCAGGTTTTTTAACACCAGATGCTTCATCACGCCGTAGCCCACACCTTCCACTCCGGCAAAGCCCATGGCCGAGAAGAAGGCGCTGTGGGCAAAACGGTAGGTTAAGCTTCTTCCATAAGGAAGCTCATTTCCGTCATTGCCGAACCAGTATACAAAGTCTTCTGAGAACTGAGCGGCCCGCTTCTTTAATACGGCACACCGCTCCGGCTCCAGCTTCTCCATCCGGTTTGCGTAAATCAGACCGTAAAACTCCATGGCAAACGGAATATAATAATCCATCTGATACGGATTTCCGTCATAATACCAGCCCTCTCCGGTATAGCAGCCCTCGATTACATCGAAATCGGCCTTCAGACATTCTTCGGAATAAGGCAGGTTTAACAGGCGGAAGGTCATATTCACCAGGATACGGAAAAATCTCCAGTTATTTGGATGAACCTTTTTCTGGTTAATCTGATTCAGCCAGTTATAAAGATTCTCTTTCTCCGAAGCGCTTAAGGGCTCCCACAGCTTGTCCGGGGATAAAGAAACTGCCGTCACCAGAGCCGCCATCTCCACCATCATCTGGTCAAAGTCCACCAGCCTGCCCCAGTACTCCTCATGCTCCGGGTCCGTGCCGTGGATGATGCCTTCCAGACACCAGGCAAGCCAGTCCCCGGCCTCCCTCTGAAGCTCCTCTGGCAGGCTGCGGTTATCTCCGGCCCATAAGGGACCAAGTCCCCAGATAATCCGGGCAAATCCTTCCATCTGGGAGGGCTGTTCTCCGTAATGAGCTCCGGTATTGCCCACCTTCAGCCGCGCATGTCCGGCGCTGTAAAATGGCTTCAGCGGACGGACCATGTCCAGAAGCAGCTCTGCCACATCATTTCTTGTCTTTAACGAACGGGTTTTCCATTTTTCTGTGATTGTCATATGCTTTCCTCCATTTCAAGCGAAAGCAAGGCGGGTTTTATCCCGCCCCGCCTGCCTTTACCAAATCATAAAGCCTTGTTTTCTTAACCGCAGGATGCCCTCTACAAAGAAGTAATCGCCGTAGATAATCGGCACCTCGATTTCATCAGCCTCCCGATGATAAGCCACCGTGCCATTTTTTAAGATGCCGTCCTCCTCCGGATTCCAGCAGCAGTGGTCCTCTGCCAGCGCCATCAGCATCTTCTCTGCCGCGTCATAGTACAGGGATTTTTCAAGCTCCGGCACCATCTCCGCAATCTGAAGCATACCGCAGGCGGCGCAGGCCGTGGCCGTGGTATCCCACATAAACGGCTCCTTCGGGGCGCGGAAATCCACCACGGAAACGTATCCGGTAGAAGCGATATTTGCGATAAAGTAATGAGCCACCTGCTTTGCCGCATCCAGATACTCGGTCTTTCCGGTGTGCATATACGCCAGCGCAAAGCCGTAGACCGCCCACGCCTGTCCTCTGGACCAGGAGGAGCCGACCCCATAGCCCTGTCCGCCGGAGGTTTCTAAGAATTCTCCCGTAGCCGGGTCCACGATCGCGATGTGATTGCAGGAGCCGTCCCCGCGGAGCATAGTCTTTAATGCAGTGTGGGCATGCTGGTCCGCAATGCAGGCGAAACGAGGGTCATCCAGCTCCTCTCCCGCCCAGTACAGCAGCGGAATATTCATCAGACAGTCGATAATCATCCAGCCGGCCCGGTTCTGATTCTTTGCCTCAAAGCCGCCGTTTACCACGTTCCATGCCCGGATGTAATTTCCGATGGGATTAAAACGTCCTGCCAGGAGCGTGGCCGCGTGAAGTCCTCTCACCTTCGCCTCTTCCCTTCCGGTCAGCCGGTAGTCCGCCACTGCGGTGTGCAGAAACTGAAAGCCTACGTCATGGTGCAGATTGGTAAACTGCTCCAGCGCCTTGTCAAGGGCCGCCTCCGTTCTTCTTGCGGTTTCCTTGTAAATCTCCTTTTTCTCTGCGGAATACATCTGCCACAGCATACCGGCCCAGAATCCATTGGTCCAGAAGGAGATGTTCCGTTCCCGCATATCCGGGTACACGCCATTTTCCGGAATATACGGTATCTTATCTCCCATGCGGCCGCATTCGGCCTCCAGCTTCGTTTCTATTTTCTTGTAAATCTCTTCTAATCTCTGCTGCATTCTCATTACCCTTTCTAAAAATTATTCCTTAACGGCGCCGACCATCGTTCCCTTGGTAAAGTACTTCTGAAGGAACGGATATACACAAAGGATCGGAACGGTTGCAACCATAATTGTCGCATACTTGATGGTAGCCGCGATTGCCTCGGTATCGGCTGCGCCTGCGCCTGCTGTCATGGAACTGGTATCATTGGACAGCAGGATTTCACGAAGGATAACCTGCAGCGGATACATCTCACGATTACGCATAATCGCGGATGCCCAGAACCAGGAGTTCCAGATGCTGACGCCGTAGTAAAGCACCATAACCGCCAGAATCGCCTTGGACAGCGGAATCACAATCTTAAGCAGAATGGTCAGATGGCCTGCGCCGTCAATCTGCGCCGCCTCAATCAGACTTTCCGGAATGGCCTCGAAGGAGGTCCGGAGAATAATCAGATTGTAGGTGCTGATCATAAATGGAATGATAAGACCCCATAAGCTGTTTGTCAAATGTAAATCTCTCAAATTTAAGTAGAACGGAATCATACCGCCGGAGAAGAACATGGTAAAAATGATAATCAGCATGATGGTTTTCTTAAACATCAGATGCTTTCTGGACAGGAAGTACGCGCCCAGGGATGTCATGATCAGGTCCAGGACCACACCGACCAGCAGCACGAACAATGTGTTAAGATACCCCTTTCCAATCATAGGATTGTCAAATACCTTCTTATAGGCTTCGATGCTGAAGCCCGCCGGCTTCACCAACAGTCCGGTATGCTGAGTAAGCTGATTGCTGTCGCTGAAGGATGCCATAGCCACATACCAGACCGGATACAGGCAGATGATGATGACGAATGTCAGTATCACATAATTCACTACATTGAATATCCGTTCACCTTTTGACTTTTTTATTTTCATGATGTTTCCTCCCGGTTCTACCACAAACTGGTCTCACTGTAACGTTTTGACAGCTTGTTGGTGATAATCAGCAGCGCAAAGTTAATCAGCGAGTTAAACAGACCAATCGCAGTGGAATAACTCCAATCCTGTTCCAGCAGACCGATTCGGTAAATATAGGAAGAAATAATATCTGCCGTTTCATAAGTAGAAGGATTGTATAACAAAATGGTTTTCTCGTAGCCCATATTCATCAGGGAACCCATCTTCATGATAAACATGATGATGATGGTCGGCGCAATGCCCGGAAGCGTTACATTGATAAGCTGCTTCCACTTGCCTGCACCGTCAATCTGCGCCGCCTCGTAAAGCTGCTGGTCCACACCGGCCAGCGCGGACAGATAGATGATGGAGCCCCAGCCGACCTCCTGCCAGATACTGGATGCCACATAGATACTCCGGTACAGCTTTGGATTCTGCAGCAGCGGGGAACGGGTGCCGCCGAAAAGCTCGATGATATCATTAAATAAGCCGGAGCTTAAGCTGAAGTCCGTCAGCATACCGGTTACTACAACCAGTGAGATAAAGTGCGGCAGGTAGGTTGCCGTCTGCGTAAAGCTTTTGAACTTCCGGTTCTTCACTTCATTTAACAGAAGAGCCAGGATAATCGGCGCCGGGAAGCCCAGCAGCAGGTTATATACACTTAATAAAATTGTATTCTTAATCAAACGGGTAAAATATACACTGTTGAAAAAACGGGTAAAGTTCTTAAATCCAACCCAGGGGCTGTCTGCAATTCCCATCGCCGGGGAATAATCCTTAAATGCGATGATTGCGCCATACATGGGCTTATAATGAAAGGCAATGTAGAACGCCAGGACCGGAAGAATAATGAAATATAAAGACCGGTTGCGTGTCCATTCCTTTTTCAGACGATAGCGAAATGATTCTCTGTTTACAACTTTCTCTTTCATGCCAGCTGCCCTTTCTTCTATTAATAGAAGGGGCTGTTATGCAACAGCCCCTTCGTTCTCATCCATTAACGAGCATTATATCTTTCCAGTGCTGCATTCTGAATCTCTAAAGCTCTGTCTAATCCCATTGCTTCGATGTTCTTTACATAGGTGTCAAAATTATCCAGGCTTTCCTGACCGAAGATGAACTTCAAGGTCATCTCATCCCGGTATGTATTAATTTCGTTCATAATACTGGAAAATTCCTTACTTTCATCGGAGGTCGGCGTGATGGCCGGCAGCGTATGCGCTGCACCATTGGTTGCGCCCCATACCTTAATCGTGTCTCTCTGCTCCGGCAGGGTGTAATACTGCTCCACATAGCGGACATCCTGTACGAATGGTCCATTGTAGTTGCCGCGGACATAGGAGGACATCGCCTGTGCAATCGGCATACCATCCGGATTCTTCATAACTAAATCGGTGTAGGTCGGGTAATCATCCTTCCACTCGAAGGAAACGCCCTCATTACCGAAGTTGTAGTAGATATGGCCGGCTTCGCCGTATCCATAATCCAGCAGTCTTGCTGCCCGCTCGATATCCTTACAGGAGGTGGTAATCGCTACGGAGCATCTTCCGGAGAATGGGATATCGGTAAATCCGTATTCCGGAGACTGTCCCTTTTCCAGGGTTGGGAACGGACATGCAACCAGTTCGAATTCCGGGTTATTTGCCCGCGCTGCAAAGGTCCAGGTTCCCATACGGCTTCCGGCCTGTCCCGCAGATGCACCGGATTCTCCGTTGGTCATCTTCGCGCTTACCTGATCTAACTTTAAGGTGGCGATATCCGGGTCAATCAGCCCTTCCGCATACCACTGAGCCATGGTAGCCAGGTACTGCTTGTAGCCTTCCTCCGCAGCGCCGAAATGTACCTTCTGGTCATCTCCTAAATAGAAGCTTCTGGTGGTGCCGAATGCATAGGTGAAGGGGTCGGCAGCCAGTAACTGCGGCATGGTATACTCAAAGGTATATGGAGCCGGGATGCCTTTCTTTTCCTTAAATGCAGTCAGAACCTCATGCCACTCGTCGATGGTGGTCGGAACCTCCAGCCCCAGCTCTGTCAGCCAGTCCTGACGAATCATCAGGCCGATGGTCTTTAACAGACCCTCATCGCCGCGGACGAACGGGAATACATAATAGTGTCCCTCATCAGTCTTGATGGCCTTGTCTACTTCTGGATGCTCCTTTAAATAAGCAACAATATTCGGACAATACTTTGCAAAGATATCATTCAGAGGAAGGATAACGCCATCCTTGATGGCCTTCTCCGGTCCGCCCGGATAATCCACCGTCCAGTTATATTCCATTAAATCCGGTAAATTGCCGTCTGCCAGAATTAAGCTGAACTGCTCCTTGGTCTGACCTGCCGGTGGATGTAAGAATTCAATCTCCGCTCCGGTATTTTCCATTAAACCCTTTCCAAATGGAGTATCGCCTAAATTAGACCAGTTAATGGATACGTTGGTAGTCAGTTCGGCCCAGTAGGTAAGCTTGTCACCCTTTTCCATAGGATAAGTAAATTCCTCCGGTGCCGCGTTCTCCAGTCCGGCTTCCGTCTCCAGCGCTGCTGTAGTCTGTTCGCCTGCCGGAGCCTTCTCGCCTCCGCCTCCGCATCCGGTTACGGATGCTGCTGTCATCGCTGCAGCAAGCATGAATGATAACCCTCTCTTTTTCATCTCATTACTTCCTTTCCTTTTTTCTACGTTTTGCAATTCGTTTTTGTGGTTCCACGCTTCGTTTGCTGTGACTCCACTATATTCGATTTTTTCATAAAAAGATATACAAAAAACTCGTGATACATGGGCAAAACCCCCTGAGACACATGGTTAATTTCCGAAATCAATGGGAAAAATCCAAAAAATGCAGTTTTTTCGGGATAATATGGAAAAAAAGAGGACGTATCATCCCCTGAGACATCCTCTTTTATATCCTGTTTTTTCAGTTTTAACCCTTCACACCGCCGCCGGTAACGCCTGCGATAATCTTCTC
>JAUNPZ010000094.1 GCA_030536455.1 Lachnospiraceae bacterium
ATACCGATGCCGTGCTTGCCGCCCAGCTCATTTAACTTGCGGATGATGTCGGCAACCTTCATCTTCTCGCCGTTTACGCTGGTTGGAACGCCCTTTTCAAAGGTCATGGTTACATATTCGCCCTCATCTGGAGCTTCCTCCGGGGTTACGCCTAATACCAGCATGTGCTTGTAGTTTGGCTCATTGGCCGGATTCTCTAATTCCAGACCTTCATGGCTTAAATGCCATAAATTGCGGTCACGGCTGTAGCTGGAGTCTGCGGAGAATGGCAGGTTGATACCGTGCTGCTTGCAGTATTCCATCTCATCCTCACGGGACTGCATGGTCCAGATATCGGTCATACGCCATGGAGCGATGATCTTTAAGTCAGGAGCCAGAGCCATGATGCCTAACTCGAAACGAATCTGGTCATTGCCTTTTCCGGTAGCACCGTGGCAGATTGCGGTAGCACCTTCCTTGCGGGCAATCTCAACCAGCTTCTTTGCGATAACCGGACGAGCCATGGAGGTTCCTAATAAATATTTGTTCTCATAGACTGCGCCTGCCTGTACGCATGGCATGATGTAGTTTTCGCAGAAATCATCGGTTACATCCTCGATGTATAATTTAGAAGCGCCGGATAATTTCGCTCTTTCATCCAGTCCGTCTAATTCATTGCCCTGTCCGCAGTTGATGCAGCAGCAGATAACCTCATAATCAAACTTTTCTTTTAACCATGGAATAATTGCGGTGGTGTCCAGTCCGCCGGAATAAGCTAATACAACTTTCTCTTTCATTATGTTCTCCTCCATATTTTATGTAATCTGGTTTGCTTTCGTATTTGAATTGACTTTCATAAATATACACCACAATCCGGTAAAAATCAAGAGGTAAAAATGAATTTAGTTATAATTATACAAAAAATACATTTAAAACAAAAACAGCTTGCATATTATACAACACAGATGTATAATTATGAAAAATATTCTGCGGCGCTCCGGATTGGAAGAAACGAGGAGTTTTGCGGCCCGGCGCACAATTTCAGCAGAAATTACTATTGGCATTTTCAAAAAATCCGTTATAATATATAGAAAAAACTGCCTGGGCAGTGCGTTACTACACGAAAGCGCCGGGCCGGATGGAAATACGGATGGGATGGAGGAGACATATGATAAAGGTAGGAATTATCGGAGCGACTGGTTATGCAGGAGGCGAGCTGGCAAGGCTTCTTTTACAGAGAGATGATATTGAAATCAAATGGTTCGGTTCCAGGAGCTATGTGGACCAGGATTACGCATCGATTTATCAGAATATGTATCAGCTTGTGGACGATGTGTGCAAAACCGATGATATGATGCAGATTGCGGAGGAAGTGGATGTGATTTTCACCGCGACGCCCCAGGGACTTTGTGCTTCCTTAATTAATGAGGAAATTCTTTCCAAGGCAAAGGTCATTGATTTAAGCGCGGACTTCCGGATTAAAGATGTGAAGGTCTATGAGGAATGGTATAAAATCAAGCATGGAGCGCCTCAGTATATTCAGGAAGCGGTTTACGGTCTGCCGGAAATCAACCGGGAGAAGATTCGGGACGCCAGGCTGATTGCCAATCCGGGCTGCTATCCGACCTGCTCCTTCCTGTCGATGTACCCGCTGGTGAAGGAAGGGCTGGTTGACACATCCACCATTATCGTGGATGCCAAGTCGGGCACCTCCGGAGCCGGAAGAGGGGCCAAGGTGAACAACCTGTACTGTGAAGTGAATGAAAGCATCAAGGCATACGGCGTAGCCGGACACCGCCACACTCCGGAGATTGAGGAGCAGCTTTCCTATGCAGCCGGTCATCCGGTGATGATTAATTTTACGCCTCATCTGGTTCCTATGGACCGGGGCATTCTGATTACGGCTTATGCATCTCTGACAAAGGAGGTTTCCTATGAGGATGTGAAGGCGGTTTATGATCAGTACTACGGCAAGGAGCAGTTTGTCCGCGTGCTGCCGAAGGATGTATGCCCGGAAACCCGGTGGGTGAAGGGAAGCAATTTTGTGGATGTGAATTTCAAGCTTGACCCAAGAACGAAGCGGGTTATCATGATGGGCGCCATGGACAATATGGTGAAGGGCGCGGCCGGCCAGGCCATCCAGAACATGAACCTGATGTTCGGACTGCCGGAGAACAAGGGACTGAAGCTGGTTCCCATGTTCCCATAGGAATTGAGCGGATATAGAGAAAACGGATTATTTAAAGGAGTTTTTTATGCCAGGCACATTGGACATCATCATCCGGGAGATGGTTCCGGAGGATTACGACGCAGTTTACAAGCTTTGGATGAGTATAAAAGGATTTGGAATCCGTTCCATCGATGATTCGAAGGAAGGAGTGGAGCGGTTCTTAAAGAGAAATCCCACCACCAGCGTGGTTGCCCTGCAGAACGGGCGGATTATCGGGGATATCCTGTGCGGCCACGACGGCCGGACCGGCTATTTCTATCATGTCTGCGTGGCGAAGGACTACCGGAAGCACGGCATCGGATACAAGATGGCGAATTCCTGCATGGCGGCTCTGAAAAAAGAGGGAATAAATAAAATCAGTCTCATCGCCTTTAAGTCCAACGAGGTAGGCAATGCCTTCTGGCAGGGCCTTGGCTGGAACAGCCGGGACGATGTGAACTTTTATGATATTGTATTGAATGAGGAAAATATAACCAACTTTATCCAATGAGCAGTGCGTGAAAAGAAAGCCGCAGATTTGCGTTGTGCCTGCACATAAGCAAAGCCGCAGATGTCTTTTCACATAGGGCGAAGCCCTCGTAACTGAGACGGAGCGAAGCGGAGTCGAAGTGACGCACTGCGGAGCGGAAGATGTACTGCGTGAAAAGGAATAACAGGAGGAAACATTATGAAAATTATCAACGGCGGCGTGACCGCTGCAAAAGGTTTCCGGGCCGCATCAACGGCAGCCGGAATCAAATATAAAGGACGTCAGGATATGGCGATGATCTACAGCGAGGTGCCGTGCAAATCGGCCGGAACCTTCACCACCAATCTGGTAAAGGCGGCTCCGGTAAAATGGGACCGGAACCAGGTATACAGCGGCGCGGATGCCCAGGCCGTCGTAGTCAACGCGGGAATCGCAAATGCCTGCACCGGTGAGGAGGGCATGGAATACTGCCGCCAGACCGCGGTGGCTGCAGGCGAGGCTCTGCACATCCCGATGGAGTCGGTTCTGGTTGCGTCCACCGGCGTGATCGGCATGCAGCTTCCCATGGACCGGATTACCGCCGGAATTAAGACCATGGCTCCCTTATTAGGCGGAAGCTTAGAAAACGGCGAGGCCGCATCCAGAGCGATTATGACCACGGATACGAAGAATAAGCAGGCGGCCGTGGAATTTGAAATCGGCGGAAAGACCGTCACCATGGGCGGCATGTGCAAGGGCTCCGGCATGATTCATCCGAATATGTGCACCATGTTAGGCTTTGTCACCACGGACCTGGCAATCAGCAAGGAGCTTCTGATGGAAGCTCTGAAGGAGGATGTGAAGGACACCTTCAACATGATTTCCGTAGACGGCGACACCTCTACCAATGATACCGTTCTCCTTCTGGCAAACGGCATGGCAGGCAATCCGGAGATTACGGAGAAGGGCGAGGATTACGATACCTTCTGTAAGGCGCTGAACTACATCAATGAAACACTGGCAAAGAAGATGGCCGGCGACGGCGAAGGCTGCACCGCATTGTTCGAGGTGACAATCGTCGGAGCGGAAACCAGGGAGCAGGCGAAGGTTCTGGCAAAATCCGTCATCACCTCCAGCCTGACCAAGGCCGCTATCTTCGGCCACGATGCCAACTGGGGCCGGATCCTCTGCGCCATGGGCTACTCCGGCGCACAGTTCGACCCGGAAAAGGTCGATTTATACTTCCAGAGCAAGGCCGGAAGGATGCAGATTATCGAAAATGGCGTGGCGCTGGATTACAGCGAAGAGGAAGCCACAAAGATTCTGTCCGAGCCGGAGGTGACGGCAGTGGCAGATATCAAGATGGGAGAGGCCACAGCCACGGCATGGGGCTGCGACCTGACGTTCGACTATGTGAAGATTAATGCGGATTACCGGTCATAGGCGGGTGGTTTGCATCATATTGGCGGGGGTACGCCCGAACGGACAGGAGAGGTTCCTCAGCGCGCTCCCGCTCCGGTTTTCACGCAGCGGTACATAAGATGCGTGAAAGACCGCATCTAAGTACCGGCGAGAAAACAGGGCATTCGGAGACCTCTCCTGTCCGTTCGGGCTGAGTACCGGAGGAATATAGATGGATAGCAGATAAATCAAGTAACATACATTGCAGAATTAATATGCGGCGGTTTGAAATATAGCCGGAAGTAAACAGCCGAAAGGGAACTGGGGCATCGCTGAAGACCGTTTTCGGACGCCGGTGCTTAGCGAGGTATTTTCGAGCTTAGCATCCGCTGCGTCCAAACCCGAGCGCAAGCGTGTCTGAAGGATGCCCCGGTTCCCTTTCGGCGTATCCGTCAGCCAATAAACAAATCAGCCAACCTATAAATAAAACAGAAAACGAGGAGGAGCAAGTATTATGATAGAGATGGACCCAGTGATTATGCAGAAGGCCGAGACTTTGATTGAGGCGCTTCCATATATCCAGCGTTTTAACCGCAAGGTGATTGTGGTAAAGTACGGTGGCAGCGCCATGGTGGATGAGAACCTGAAGCGTCAGGTGATTCAGGATGTGGTGCTTTTGAAACTGACCGGTTTCAAGCCGATTATCGTCCACGGCGGCGGCAAGGAAATCAGCAAATGGGTAGGTAAGGTGGGCATGGAGCCTCATTTTGTGAATGGACTTCGTGTGACCGATGATGCTACCATGGAAATTGTGGAGATGGTTTTAAATAAGGTGAATAAGAGCCTGGTGCAGCTTGTGAATGAGCTTGGCGTGAAGGCGGTGGGCATCAGCGGCAAGGACGGCATGCTGTTAAAGTGTAAGAAGAAGTATTCCAACGGCGAGGACATCGGCTATGTGGGCGAGGTAGAGGAGGTCAATCCGGAAATCATCTATGATTTGCTGGAAAAGGATTTCCTGCCGATTATCTGCCCGGTTGGCTATGATGATAATTTCCTTTCCTATAATGTAAATGCAGATGATGCGGCCTGCGCCATCGCTACTGCGATGAAGGCGGAGAAGCTGGCTTTTTTAACGGACGTGGAGGGCGTTTACCGGGATTTCAATGATAAGGAGTCCCTGGTTTCGGAAATGACCCTTGAGGAGGCCCAGGAGTTTGTGTCCGGCGGCGGATTAGGCGGCGGCATGCTTCCGAAGCTGCAGAACTGCATCGATGCCATCCACAGCGGCGTTTCCAGAGTGCATATTTTGGACGGAAGGATTCCACACTGCCTGCTTCTGGAAATCTTTACGAACAAAGGGATTGGGACGGCCATCTTAAATTCCGGAGAGGAGCGGTACTGCCATGAAGAAAAGTAAAGAGACCTGGATTGCAGAGGGTGAGTCTGCATTTTATAAGACTTATAACCGTTTTCCGGTGGTATTTGAAAGAGGCGAGGGACTTCATTTGTATGATACCGACGGACAGGAGTATCTGGACTTTTATGCCGGGATTGCGGTAAATGCATTGGGCTATGGGGATAAGGAGTACACGGACTGCTTAAAGGAGCAGGCAGAAAGGCTCCTTCATATTTCCAACTATTTTTATAACACCCCGTCCATCGAGGCCGGAGAAAAGCTTACGAAGGCGGCGCAGATGGATAAGGTATTTTTCACCAACAGCGGCACCGAGGCGGTGGAGGGGGCGCTTAAGATTGCCCGCCGGTACGCTTACAACAAGGACGGCGGACACGACCATGAGATTATCGCCATGAAGAATTCTTTCCATGGAAGAAGCATCGGCGCGCTGTCCGTGACGGGAAATGACCATTATCAGGAGCCATTTAAGCCGCTGCTTCCGGGAATTGTGTTCGCGGAGTTTAACAATCTGGATAGCGTGAAGGCGCTTTTCCATGAGAAAACCTGCGCGGTGATCATGGAGACGGTTCAGGGCGAGGGCGGCATCTACCCGGCCACGAAGGAATTTATCGAAGGCGTCCGGGCGCTGTGCGATGAGCACGACGCGCTGCTGATTCTGGATGAGATTCAGTGCGGCATGGGACGGACCGGAGAGATGTTCGCATGGCAGCATTACGGCGTGAAGCCGGATGTGATGACCGTGGCCAAGGCGCTGGGCAACGGCGTTCCGGTGGGTGCATTTTTAGCCTGCGGAAAGGCGGCCTCGGCGATGGTGCCGGGCGACCACGGAACCACCTACGGCGGCAATCCATTTGTCTGCGCCGCAGCCTCCAAGGTGCTGGATATCTTCCAGTCCAGAAATCTGACGGCCCATGTAAGGGAAATCGGACAGTATCTGTGGGAGAAGCTGGAGGAAGTGAAGGCGCAGTATGACATCGTGGCAGACCACAGAGGACTGGGGCTGATGCAGGGACTGGAGTTTACCGTTCCGGTGGGCCCGATTGTGGCCAATGCGCTGCTGGAGCAGAAACTGGTGTTGATCAGCGCCGGAACCAGCATTATCCGGTTCGTGCCGCCGCTGGTGATTGAGAAGGCGGATGTGGACGAGATGGTGAAACGTCTGAAAAAGGCGATTGAGAGCGCAAGGTAGAAGATGCGGTTCTGCTTTGCATGGAAGATGAGGCTGGAGAAATCCGGCCTTGTTTTCGTCTGGCATTATAACTGTCGTTCATACCATCAATTCCAATCTCGTATATTTCAGACGGCAGAAATTCGCCGTCTTTTCTTGAAATTCTGACTCAAATGCTTTATGATGGAGAGAAATACACATTCCCGCCGTGAAACCGCTGAAAATCAGGAACGGAACGGAGGCAGAGTCTGGAAAATCCGGCTTTGCAAAAGGACCGCAGGGCAGTTTTCCGGCTGGAATGGAATGAGGTATGTATAAAAGTTATAAAAGGATAAGGGAGAGAAAAAGATGGATTATAATATAGCTGTGATTCCCGGAGATGGAATCGGACCGGAGATTGTTAGAGAAGCATGTAAGGTGATGGACCAGGTAGGAAAGGTGTTCGGACATCAGTTTCAGTACACCGAGGTTCTGATGGGAGGCTGTTCCATCGATGCCCACGGAGTTCCGCTGACCGATGAAGCGCTGGAGACGGCGAGAAACAGCGATTCCGTTCTGCTGGGTGCAGTCGGCGGCAATGTTGGAAATTCCAGATGGTACGATGTGGCTCCGAATCTCCGCCCGGAAGCAGGTCTTCTGGCCATCCGCAAGGGCTTAAACCTGTTTGCCAATATCCGTCCGGCTTACCTTTATAAAGAGCTGATGGATGCCTGCCCGTTAAAAAGAGAGATTATCGGAGAAGGCTTTGACATGGTAATCATGAGAGAACTGACCGGAGGCCTGTACTTCGGCGCGCGCCACACCGAGGAGGTGGACGGTGTGATGACGGCCGTCGATACCCTGACCTATAATGAGAATGAAATCCGCCGGATTGCCGTAAAGGCCTTCGACATTGCCATGAAGAGAAAGAAGCATGTGACCAGTGTGGATAAGGCCAATGTGCTGGATTCCTCCCGTCTCTGGAGAAAAGTGGTGGAGGAAGTGGCAAAGGATTATCCGGAGGTGACCTTAAGCCATATGCTGGTGGACAACTGTGCGATGCAGCTTGTGATGAATCCGGGACAGTTCGATGTGATTCTGACGGAGAATATGTTCGGCGATATCTTATCCGATGAGGCCAGCATGATCACCGGCTCCATCGGTATGCTGTCTTCTGCCAGCATGAATGAAAGCAAGTTCGGCATGTACGAGCCAAGCCACGGCTCCGCACCGGACATCGCCGGACAGGATATCGCAAACCCCATTGCTACCATCCTTTCCGCAGCGATGATGCTCCGCTACTCCTTCGACCTGGATGCAGAGGCAGACGCCATGGAAGCGGCTGTGCAGCAGGTGCTGACCGAGGGCTTCCACACCGGCGATATCTACAGCGAGGGCTGTGAGAAGGTAGGCTGCTCGAAGATGGGCGACCTGATTGCGGAGAGAATCCGGAAATAGGCCATTTTGGCAGATTGGATATGGAATCAGACAGAAAATATAAATGATAAATTCAGGAGGAACGCCGGTATGAGAAGTGATAACGTAAGATGCGGTATGCAGCAGGCCCCGCACCGTTCTTTATTTAATGCATTAGGTATGACAGAAGAAGAGATGAAGAAGCCGATGGTCGGCATCGTCAGTTCCTATAATGAGATTGTTCCGGGTCATATGAACCTGGATAAGATTGTGGAGGCCGTAAAGCTTGGCGTGGCCATGGCCGGCGGTACTCCGGTGGTATTCCCGGCGATTGCGGTCTGCGACGGCATTGCCATGGGACATGTGGGCATGAAGTATTCCCTGGTAACCAGAGATCTGATTGCAGATTCTACCGAATGTATGGCGCTGGCGCATCAGTTCGACGCGCTGGTGATGGTGCCGAACTGTGATAAGAACGTTCCGGGCCTTCTGATGGCGGCAGCCAGAGTGAACATCCCGACCGTATTCGTAAGCGGCGGTCCGATGTTAGCCGGCCATGTGAAGGGACAGAAGCGAAGCCTTTCCAGTATGTTTGAGGCCGTTGGCTCCTATGCAGCCGGAACCATGACCGAGGAGGATGTAACGGAATTTGAGAATCATGTATGCCCGACCTGCGGCTCCTGCTCCGGCATGTACACCGCAAACAGCATGAACTGTCTGACCGAGGCCCTTGGCATGGGACTTCGGGGAAATGGCACCATCCCGGCGGTTTATTCCGAGAGAATCAAGCTGGCAAAGCATGCCGGAATGGCTGTTATGGAGATGTACCGGAGAAATATCCGTCCGAGAGACATTATGACCGAGGCGGCTTTCCGTAATGCCCTGACCATGGATATGGCGCTGGGCTGCTCCACCAACAGTATGCTTCATCTTCCGGCCATTGCCCATGAAGCAGGCGTGGACTTAAATCTGGATATCGCCAATGAAATCAGCGCAAAGACGCCGAACCTGTGCCATCTGGCTCCGGCCGGCCCCACCTACATGGAGGACTTAAATGAGGCAGGCGGCATCTACGCCGTAATGAAGGAAATCAGCAAGAAGGGCCTTTTGAATCTGGACTGCATGACCGTAACCGGAAAGACCGTGGGCGAGAATATTGCAAATGCGGTGAACAAGAATCCGGAGGTAATCCGTCCGGTGGAAAATCCATACAGCCAGACCGGCGGTATCGCCATCTTAAGAGGAAATCTGGCACCGGACAGCGCAGTGGTGAAGCGTTCTGCGGTAGTGGCGGAGATGTTAAAGCATGAAGGCCCGGCAAGAGTATTTGACTGTGAAGAGGATGCCATCGCAGCCATCAAGGGCGGAAAAATCGTAGCCGGCGATGTGGTGGTAATCCGTTACGAGGGACCGAAGGGCGGTCCTGGCATGAGAGAGATGTTAAATCCAACCTCCGCAATCGCCGGAATGGGTCTGGGCTCCTCCGTGGCCCTGATTACCGACGGCCGGTTCTCCGGCGCATCCAGAGGCGCGTCCATCGGACACTGCTCACCGGAAGCGGCTGTGGGCGGCCCGATTGCTATGGTAGAGGAGGGCGATATCATTTCCATCGATATCGATGCCCATAAGCTGGAGGTAAAAATCTCCGATGAGGAGATGGCAGCCAGAAAGGCGAAATGGCAGCCGAGAGAGCCGAGAGTGACCACCGGTTACCTGGCGCGCTATGCGGCACTGGTAACGTCTGCTGATAAAGGGGCGGTTTTAAAGGTGCCGGGAAGAGACTAGGAAGGAGTTACGCTTTATGAGTAAATTAACAGGAGCAGAAATCGTAATTGAATGCTTAAAGGAGCAGGGCGTAGATACCGTGTTCGGTTATCCGGGCGGCGCCATCTTAAACATTTACGATGCATTATATAAACACCAGGATGAAATCACCCATATTCTGACCTCCCATGAGCAGGGGGCCTCCCACGCGGCGGACGGCTATGCCAGAGCCACCGGCAAGGTAGGCGTGTGCCTTGCCACATCCGGCCCGGGCGCAACCAATCTGGTTACGGGAATTGCTACCGCCTACATGGATTCCGTTCCGGTGGTGGCCATTACCTGCAACGTAGGCAACAGCCTGTTAGGAAAGGACAGCTTCCAGGAGATTGACATTACCGGCGTTACCATGCCGATTACCAAATACAATTTCATCGTCAAGGATGTGACCAAGCTTGCCAAGGTCATCCGCCGGGCATTTGCCATCGTCCAGACCGGACGGCCGGGCCCGGTATTAATCGATATTACCAAGGACGTAACGGCCGCAGAGTGCGAGTATGAGTACGAGGCCCCGGCGCCGGTGGAGCGTTTGACCGACAAGATTACCGATGAGGCCATGGACCGGGCGGTGGAGATGATTCACAACGCAAGAAAACCGTTCATCTTTGCCGGAGGCGGCGCGGTAATTGCCAATGCGGCGGATGAACTGCGGGCATTTGCCAAGAAGATTCAGGCGCCGGTGGCGGACAGTCTGATGGGCAAGGGCGCATTTGACGGTACCGATGAGCTTTACACCGGCATGGTGGGCATGCACGGCACGAAGACGTCCAATTTCGGCATTACGGAATGCGACCTGTTAATCGTGGTGGGCGCCCGCTTCAGCGACCGTGTGACGGGCAATGCGTCCAAATTTGCAAAGAACGCGAAAATCCTGCAGCTGGATGTGGACCCGGCGGAAATCAATAAAAACATCCGGGTGGATGCGTATGTCATCGGCGATGTGAAGGTGATTTTAAGAAAACTGAATGCCCGTCTGGACCCCATCCACCATGATGAGTGGGTGGCGCATATCGAGCGCATGAAGGATATGTATCCGCTCCGCTATGACAAGAGCTCCCTGACCGGCCCTTATGTCATCGAGCAGATTTACGAGGCGACGAAGGGAGATGCGGTGATTGTCACCGAGGTTGGCCAGCATCAGATGTGGGCGGCCCAGTATTATAAATACAAAAATCCGAGAACCCTTTTAACCTCCGGCGGCCTGGGAACCATGGGCTACGGCCTTGGCGCTGCCATCGGCGCGAAGATGGGCTGCAAGGATAAGACGGTCATCAATGTTGCTGGTGACGGCTGCTTCCGCATGAATATGAATGAGATTGCCACCGCTACCCGGTATAATATCCCGATTATCCAGGTAATTATCAATAACCATGTGCTGGGTATGGTGCGCCAGTGGCAGACCTTATTCTACGGAAAGCGGTATTCCCAGACGGTATTAAATGACGCGGTGGATTTCGTGAAGCTTTCAGAGGCCATGGGAGCCAAGGCGTACCGGGTGACGAAGAAGGAAGAGTTTATGCCGGTGCTGAAAGAGGCAATGGAGCTGAATATCCCCTGTGTCATCGACTGCCAGATCAACTGCGACGATAAGGTATTCCCGATGGTTCCGGCAGGAGCGCCGATCGAGGATGCGTTTGATGATACGGATTTGAAGATCAAGTAAATTATATTAATGAATCAACCTGGCGAGGGGTACGCGGACGCCGGAGAAGGTCTTGTCCGTGCGTGAGCCGGGGAACCGGGCCTGGCGGGCCGGGCTCCTCAGTGGCAGGTTCTACATACCCGAAAGGCAGGGCAGCAGGGGCATCGGCGGCATTCGCAGCAAATTCCTGATGGAATTTACTGCTCAGGCTGCCTGAAAATGGGTTTTGGAGAACCCATTTTCTCCCCAGCTGCCCGGCCTTTTGGGCATAAGAACCTGCGAACTGCTCCGCCATGCTCGCCAGGCCCGGTCCCCCGGCTCACACACTGGGCCAGGTATTGGGGC
>JAUNPZ010000005.1:0-41741 GCA_030536455.1 Lachnospiraceae bacterium
TAATAGCATGCCCATCAACAAATGTCAACTGTTTTTTTCATTTTTTTGCGTATTTTTTCAAGCTGTTTTTTCAACTGTTTTTTCAGACCTTTTTCAGCTCTTTCACTGCAAAAATGCTGTGGAAATTTACGTTCTATTTCCACAGCATCGGTTCCTTCTATTTTATATTTATTCTTCATCAAAATCATAACGCAGGATTTCACAGTTCTTGATTCCGAAATTGGCATATTCTTCATTGCTCATATCAAAGAAATAAGACTGTATCACCCGCGCTACTCCGTTATGTGCTACCAGAAGATAAGTGGTTTCTTCCGAGGCTGCGCGAATCTCATCCAAAAGATTGTAAATCCGCTGGCAGAATCTCAGCATGGATTCTCCGCCTGAATAATGGTCCACAAAACACATTTTTGCCTTTTTGAATTCTTCCCCGTCTCTGGGTGTGGACTCAAACCGGCCAAAATTCTGTTCCTTCAGCCGCATCTCCACCTGCATCGGAATTCCGGTGATCTCCGAGATATGTCTGGCGGTCTCCGCCGCACGGCTTAACGGAGAATATAAAATCTGATCAATCTTCAGATTCTGTGCCGCAATCTCCTGTCCCAGTTCCTGCGCCTGCCGATGTCCCAGCTCCGTCAGCGCGATATCCGTTGCCCCGCAGATTTTATTTTCTACATTCCAGACCGTCTGCCCATGTCTTGCAAAATACAAATGTCCCATTGCACGTTTCCTTTCGTAACTTCGCGTTTTCTTACGGTCAGCGCAGCAAGTGCGCCGGCCTGCTGAATCGTTACTTCCTTTCTATATTCTTCGCATTAATAAAATTCGATCTGTTCCCGATTAGACGGATTCACACGGCATGTCACGCTCGTTACATATTCCACCTCATACTCCCGCAGTTCCCGGTTCTTCAGTCCCGCCAGAAATTCATCCTTGTATTTCATCAGCATTCCCAGTCCGGACTGCACATCCGTCATATGCAGGCTTAAATACGAACTGCCGGCTTCCCCTTTTTCCATATAAAACTCCGGGCGGCAGTATTCCGGATTATAAACCACGGTAAGTTCCACAGAATCCTTCGGCACCGATTCATCCTCCACAATCTCACACCGCTCGCCGCCAAAATACTGCCGGATGAATACCGGTTTCTCTTCCCCACTCTTTATCTCATAGGAAAAATGCTGCGTCTCATAATCCGTTTCCGACGCGCCAATCCATTGATAGGAGAATCCCGAAAAGTCGGAAAATGCCTGCCCGGTTCCGATTCCACCGGCTAACACGCCTGCGCAAAATGTTCCGGCCATCACGATGCGTATCATCCGCCTGCTCTGGCGCTGTTTTTTTAAGGGCTCCTCTTCCAGGCTCATTTCTCTCTGCTTTTTCCAAAACAAGGTGCCGCCAAACACCGTTAACGAAATGCAGCACAGCACAACGCCGGCACATCCGGTTACAATGCCCGCCAGCGGATATCCCTGTCCCCATAATACCACCAGGGTTCCCAGCAAAAATAGAAACAAGAATCCGCAGAATGCCACGCTGCCTGCCGCAAACAGCAGACATACGTTCCATGCCGCCCGGCAGCACCAGCAAAAGCAGGACCATGCGCCGGTTCCGGTCCAGACAACCAGATGCTTCAGCTTATCTCCCATCCGCTTTCCATCCTCCCATCCACGCCCTTTTCCTTCGGCGTTCACTTCCAGCTTCCCTGCATCTGCAGCAAAGGCTGCCGTTTCAGGTGCTGCATCACTTACTGTATATGAAATCCCACGGCCTGCTCTCCGGTTTTCCCATTTTTCCATTCCATATCGAAAAGGCGCCGCTGCTGTCCGGATGACAGCCAGGAAAAGCTGCTTTCCAGCCTTCGCCCCTCTGCGAAGCAGGCCGACGGCCTTCCTGCCTCCATCTTTCAGCATTTCCGCAAATGAGGACGCCCGATTATCGCGCGTATCCTCTGCTTCCTTTTGATGCAGAAATGGAATCTTTCCGAAATTCCGCCTTTTTTCACCGCTTTCATTCGGTTCATATTCCGGCTTCACATGATATGCCGCCAGAATCTCCGCTGCCAGCTCCTTCACGCTTCCAAAGTCCCGGATTGCTTCCTCCTCACTTAAGCCATTTTCCATCTTCATCTCTATATGCTGGGAATACTCTTCCAGGATATCTTCCTGTTCCTCGTCCTGCAGAATCTTCAGGTAATCCTTTAATTCCGCCAAAAATTCCTGTTTCTTCATACTTCTCCTTTCGTCTGCTCATTCAAAAAGCAACTGACCCTCATCTGCAGCTCGCTCCATTCTGTTTCCAGCTTATCCCGATACAGAACCCCCGCAGCTGTCAGATGATAATACTTTCTCGGCGGCCCCTCTGAAGATTCCCGCAGATAGGTTTCAAAATAATGTTCATTGGTCAGGCGCTTTAAAAGCGGATAGATGGTTCCTTCATTCACATCAATTACCTTCGACACTTCCTCTACCAGCTCATAACCATACATATCTCTTTTTCGAACCGATTCCAGCACAATCAGCTCCAGCACTCCCTTTTTTAACTGTGCATTCATACTCTGCAGCCTCCTCCTTACGATTACTATATTATACACGCTACTATGCATTGTCAAGTACTATTAAAAATAAAATAGTGATTCGTGATTTTAGTTGCTTCGCAAGATAAGCTTTTGTATCCCCTCCGGGGACTCGTGATTTTAGTTGCTTCGCAAGATAAGCTTTTGTATCCCCTCCGGGGACTCGTGATTTTAGTTGCTTCGCAAGTAAAGCTGCGGTATAATATAGTATAAATGTAAAATTTCAGGAGGTATGAAAGATATGGCACTTGTAAGACAAAGCGCGCTGTCTCTCCCTATGATGAACGAAGCATGGGCGCAGACAGCACTTCATTATGAAACAGAGAATTTAACTGAAATCGACTACTGGTGTTCCCCTACCATGACGTCCACTGACCCGGCGCGTCACGCTGAGCTGATTGGGCGGACTGTGCAGGTCGGCTATGAGGAATATTCCAACATCGTACTTTACGGAACCATCAAATCCATCGAAATCCTGTCCGTGGAAGAAACCTTTGAGAAATACGGTCCGGAGGGACTTCGGATTCTGGGACTCCCGAAATGCGCGAACGTCACCGATTTCCTTCGTGAAATCCATGAAACGCTCACTTCCTCCAATCCGGAAAAGATTAACGTCTTCTCCCCGATGGCCAATATCGTCATCGCCATCAAGCCGATTCCCGGCTACTTAAAGCACGGAACCGGAAACCGCACGGTGCTGCGTTAGTCCTGCCACTGATATTAATCTGGGAAATGTTACATTTTCTTAACATCATTGTCAGAAAAATGTAGGAGAATAGACTGATTTTGTTTAAGCAAAATGTTTTATTTTCTAGTATAATAAGGGCATAGAAAGAAACCGTGGTGATGCCGGAACGTTACAAGATAATCATGAAGCATTTCAACCACCAAACCATTAAGAAAGGATGGAGAACTATGAGAGTATGGAAAAAATTAACCGCAGTGATGCTGTCCGCCCTCCTTGCAGGCGCTATGGCAGTTCCCGCATTCGCCGCAGAAGAACGAACCAAGATTGAAAAAGTTTCCTTAAGCTTTACCGCTTACGATGACGGCGAAGACACCGAATATGGAGAGGTTGAGGTATCCACCGGAAGCGGCACCTACGATGTTGATGATGTTGAATTTTTATCCAATACCAGCACCTCCCGCTATCCAAGAGTAAAGGTAACCTTAATTGCAGACGGCGACTACTATTTCGGCGGAAGCTCCCGCTCCTTCTTTGACCTGGAAGGCGAAGGCGCTTACTACTCCAGTTCCAGTCTCCGCGATTCCCGTTCCACTCTGGTTGTAACGGTTCAGTTAAAGGATTATTCCGGTGCGGAAGCCGATGTGGCTGAGGATGTCGAGTGGGATTACGAAGGAAGCGGCACCTGGAGCGAGGTTTATAATGCCGGCTATTATGAAGTCCGTCTGAAAAAGGGAAGTACCGTCATCAGCGATATCTTAAAGGTTGACGACACTACCTTCAACTTCTGCAATATGATTACCCAGACCGGAAACTATTCCTTCCAGGTTCGGACCGTAAACAAATATGTAACATCCAACAAGAGCAAGTGGGTAAGCTCCGAACGCTGGAGCGTTGATTCCGATACCCTGCAGTACATCCGCCAGAATGCGGCAAACGGCGTTTACAACAACTACTACGGCGGAAGCGACAACAGCTACTCTTCCACCAACACCTCCGGCCCTGCAGGTGCAAGCACCGGATGGCAGCTGAATGCAATCGGCTACTGGTACCGCAACTACGACGGAACCTGGCCTGCAGCATGCTGGCAGCAGATTAACGGCGCCTGGTATTATTTCAACCAGGATGGCTACATGGTTGCCAATAACTGGATTCATCACACCGACGGCAACTGGTACTACTTAGGCGGCGACGGAAAGATGCTGACCAATACCCGTACACCGGATAACTACTATGTAGATGGATATGGTATCTATCGTCCGGGGCTGTAAGATCTTATAAAACATTTTTTCAGAAGCTTAGCGTTTTAAGTCCTGAACATACTTCGGGCCGGAATCCTTACGCGATTCCGGCCCGCTTTTTCTTTCTGCCTATTCCCTCACCCTCTGATACGCCACCCGCTCTTCTCCATTTTCCAGATAGATGATGCCGCACCGCTTAAATCCGTTCTTTTCCAGTACATGCTGCATCACATGATTGTCCTCATGGGTATCGATTTTTAAATTGCCGCACTGTCTGCCCGCCCAGTCAAAGCAGGCGCCAGAAAAGCCTTTTCCTCTTCCGGAGGCCGCGACCCGGTGCACGACACCGTAAGGCTTCTCATTCAGCCAGCTTCCCTTATAAATCTTGTGGTAGGTCGGGTCCTCCTCTATGGCAAAGTAAAAGGTGCCCAGCAAATCACCAGCCTTTAACTCCTCTCCTTCTTTTCCGTCCTCCGGTCCCTCCGCCACGCATACATAGGCCTTTTGGTCCCGGATTCCCTGCTCCACCACCGCTTCGCTTGGGTTCGTATCCTTCCACTGGTTGGGATTTCCCGTCTCCTTCATAAACTGTCTCGCCCTCGCATAGCTTTTCAGCATCTCCGGCAAATCCGACCACTCCGCTTTTCTGATAATCATTCCGTTTTTCCTCTTTCTCTGCTTATTTGTGGAACGTTTTTATTTTCTACCTCGTAAAAAAACATATACTGCTGCAGGATTCCCGCAAATCCGTGATATCGCTTATAAGGGAAGCCCTTGGGATAATGCTGTTCCAGCACCTGGGCGATGTGGGTGTCGATTGGAAATGCATCCACATGATGCAGGGCAAAGAGGCAGACGCATTCCGCCACCTTTACTCCAACGCCGCAAAGCTTTAAAAGCTCCGCTCTGGCTTCCTCATGGCCCATGCCATATAATTGTTCCGGCACAAAGCGTCCGTCCGACACCATTCCGGCCGTCTCCAGCAGGTATCTGGCGCGGTACCCCAGATTGCAAGCCTTCAAATCCTCCAGATCTGCCCCGGCCAAAGCCTCCGGCTCCGGAAATCCATAATAGGATTCTCCCCGAAAGTTTACCAGCTTTTTCCCATACCGCTCGCACAGCAGGCGGACGCAGCGGCGGATTCTGGGGATGTTATTCTGCTGGGAAATGATGAAGGTAATGATCATCTCCCACAGGTCCTGATTCAGAATCCGGATGCCCCAGCCCCGTTCTGCCGCCTGATTCAGATACCGGTCCCTCTTTGCAATCCTCCCTTTGATGGCCCCGTAATCCGTTTCCAGGTCAAAGTAATGGCTCCAGAAGGCCTGAAACTCCGGCTCCGGGCAGGAAAGCTGAAAAAGGCCCGCTCCGTTTTTGCCGACTGCTCCGTCCTTGCATTCCGCTCCGTCCTCCACCCTGCGGATTTCCAGATACCGGTCCCCCGCTATGATGGAAAACCAGCCGTCCTCCCGCTCCTCCATCCGAAAGCACTGACCGCTGGCCGCAATCTGTCTTAAATCCATATCCACAATCTGACACTGCATCATTTCCTCCAAAAAAGGTGCCGGAAACGGATATTTCTTCCGTCTTCCGGCACCCGTCACACTTAATCCAGGTAAGCCATATATGCGACAGCCGCATCGATGCAGGCATCCTGCCCGGCCTTGTGGCTGTCCAGACAGAGATGATAGTTCTGCGGCTTGCCCCACTCATTGCCGGTATAGTACTGATAGTAATCCCGGCGCTTCCGGTCAATCTCCCGCACCTTCTTCTCCATCTGCTTAAACTCAGACTCCGGCAGATTCTCCCTGGTCAGAATCCTCTGCACACGCTTTTTAAAGCTGGCGTAAAAGAAAAGATTCAGACACTGCTCGTCCTTCAGCACCATATCCGCGCAGCGGCCCACGATCACGCAGGGACCATGCTCGGCCAGACGGCGGATCACACGGGACTGCGCCATGAAAATCTGGTCCGACATCGGCACCTCGTACACCGGTGAAAACGGGGTATACTGCATCTCCTCTTTTTCTAAAAAGGCATCGTCATACATCTCGAAAATATGCTCTTCAATGTCAATGTCATCGGCTGCCATCCGAATCAGATCTTTATCATAAAAAGGAATTCCCAGTTTTTCTGCCAAACGGCGTCCAATCTCCCTTCCGCCGCTTCCAAACTCCCTGCTGATGGTAATGATTTTTGTCATAAAGCACCTCCTGAATCCAACTCCTCCATTTGTAACCATATGGATTCATTATAGCGCAGCCGGACGTTTTCGGCAATGGAAACCTGGCATTTTCCTTAAATTTCCCCTGACATTCCTTTTATCTGGCATTCCTTTTCCCTTGGAATCCGCACGGAGCGCATTCCGGTTATTTCTCATCGGAGCGGTAAAATACATCCCGGTTCACTGCATTCTCCTGGCAGGCCACGATCGTGGTGCACACGGCATCACCTGTGATATTGACCGCTGTCCGGCTCATATCCAGGACCCGGTCGATTCCCATGATAATAGCAATCGCCTCGGTAGGCAGTCCCACCGACTGGAACACCATAGACAGCGTGATCAGCCCGACACCCGGAACACCGGCCGTACCGATGGACGCCAGCGTTGCCGTACAGATGACCGTCAGATAATCCGCCAGCTCCAGATTCATCCCAAACGCCTGGGCCGCAAATACCACCGCCACGCCCTGCATGATAGAGGTTCCGTCCATATTGATGGTGGCGCCCAGCGGGATGGTAAAGGAAGAAATCCGCTTGGACACACCCATTTTCTTGTGCAGCGTGTCGATGGACATGGGAATCGTCGCATTGGAGGTTGCGGTCGAAAATGCAAATCCCATAACCGGAAGGAATTTTTTCAAAAACTTCAGTGGGTTCAGTCCGGTAAAGCCCTTTAACATCAGCATATAAACCACCAGACACTGTACCGCCAGGGCCAGAAGCACGCTGGCCATATATTTTAAAAGAGGCAGGAAGGCGTCGAAGCCAATGCCGGAAAAGTTCTTTGCAATCAGACAGAATACACCATAGGGCGCCATCTTCATGACAATCACCGTCATCTGCATCATCACATCATTAAACTGGCTGAAGAAGTTCCCCACCGTCTCCACGCTCTCCCCAAGCTGAGCCAGGATGATGCCCACCAAAAGCGCAAACAGGATGATTGGAAGCATCTCCCCGTTCGCCAGAGCATGCAGCGGGTTCGTCGGAATGATATTTAACAGCGTGTCAGCAAAGCGGATCTTCTCTGCCTCCGCCACACCTGCGCCGCCCATTCCGGTCAGGTCCAGTCCCCGCCCCGGATTGATGATTTGCGCCACCAGAATCGCGGCGGTAATCGCCAGCGCAGTGGTCGCCAGGTAAAAGGCCAGGGTCTTCACACCGATTTTTCCCAGCTTCTGCGTATCTCCCATAGCCATGCTGCCGCAGACCAGGGAGCAGAACACAAGCGGAACCACCAGCATCTGCATCAGGCGCAGGAAGCCATTGCCCACCACATAAAAAATCCCGTTGATCATAATCTCATCCCGGAATACGCCTGCGGGAACCACATAGTGGAACAGGATGCCCGTGACCGCCCCGGCCAGAAGGCCGATAAAAATAGCGGTTGTCAAACCGATTTTCTTCTTTCCCATAAATTTATTTCCTTCTTTCTTTCCATCTTTCTTTCCATTCCTGCCGGATTTCACTTTCCTGCCGGATTTCATCTAAGGCTGCACTGCCGCCGGGACATGTAACCCTTCAGCATGTCCTTCCAGTGCGGAAGCAGCGCGATATCCGACATCTTCAGCATGAAATTATCCAGCACGGAATAGGATGGCCGCATGGCAGCCAGCGGGTCGGCGTCCGCCAGAACCGGGACCACCTTCGCATCCATACCGGAAAGCGCCAGAATCTCCTTCGCAAACTCATAGCGGCTGCAGAAGCCCTGCCCGGTCACATGATAAAGGCCATCCGGCGCAGTCTCCATCAGCTCCACGATTTTTTCCGCCAGACATCCGGCATCGGTAGGCGATGCAATCTGGTCCTCGGCCGCATATACCGATTCTCCGGAAGCCGCCCTTTTTAAAATCTCCTCCAGAAAAATGCTTCCGTCACCGAAAATCCAGGAGCTTCTTACGATGATATGGCGGTTGCAGAACTCCTTGACAAAATTTTCACCGGCCAGCTTGGATTTTCCGTAAACCGTCACCGGGTCCGGCGTATCAAATTCCGTATACGGAACAGTCCCTGCTCCGCCGAACACATCATCGGTGGAAAGCTGGACCATCCTGGCCTTCCCCATCCTGGCCGCAACGCTTAGGTTCCTTGCTCCCAGCGCATTCACCCGAAAGGCCTTCTGCATATCGGACTCACATTCCTGCACATCCGTAAGGCCGGCGCAGTTCACGATAAAATGAGGACGGTTCATGTTGGCAAATTCCGAAACAGCCTTCGCATCCGTTATATCCACATCCTCCACATCTGTCAAAAGCAGCTCGACCGGAGCTTTCATCAATAATTCGGTCATCTTCCGCCCCACTCTTCCATCTGCGCCGCATATCCAAATCTTCTGCATATGATTCATTCCGATTTCCTCCTGTATTTTCCTTGTCCTGTTCTTCATCTGCTGAATCCTTATTAATCTGCACCATTTACGCTCCTTAATACGAGAGCTGACAGCGTATTTTATCATAGAAAAAACAGGGATTCAAGCAAAATCCGGTTGCAAGCCGGCAAAAAAACGCTACAATAATTATATACGAAATACGAAAAAATTTCATCATACGAAGGAGGATTTTAACTTGAGACAGAACGTTACCCTGGGAAGCACCCAAATCACCGTAAATAAAAACGGCTTCGGAGCGCTTCCAATCCAGCGCATTTCCGAGGAAGAAGCCGTCCGCCTGCTGCACAAGGCCTATGAGAGCGGCATCAACTTCTACGACACCGCCCGCGCCTATTCCGACAGTGAGCGCAAGCTGGGCGCGGCCTTCCACCAGATTCGGGAGCGCCTGTTTATCGCCACCAAAACAGAGGCCGTGGAGGTGAAGAGCTTCTGGGAGGACTTAAACTGCAGTCTGGAAACCCTGCAGACCGATTATATCGACATTTACCAGTTCCATAATCCGGACTTCTGCCCGAAACCAGGCGACGGAACCGGTCTTTATGAAGCGATGCTGGAAGCAAAGGCCCAGGGGAAAATCCGCCACATCGGCATCACCAACCACCGCCTGGCCGTTGCAAGGGAAGCCATCGAATCCGGTCTGTATGAAACGCTGCAGTTCCCATTCTGCTATCTGGCATCTGATGCCGACTTGGAGCTGGTGGAACTGTGCCGTCAGAAAAACATGGGTTTTATCTCCATGAAAGCCTTATCCGGCGGCCTGATTACCGATTCCGCCGCAGCCTACGCCTGGCAGGCCCAGTTTGACCATGTTCTCCCAATCTGGGGGATGCAGAAGGAGTCTGAGCTGGATGAATTTTTAAGCTACATCGACAATCCGCCCGCCATGACGCCGGAGCGGAAGGCTCTGATTGAAAAAGACCGGAAGGAGCTTTACGGAAACTTCTGCCGTGGCTGCGGCTACTGTATGCCATGCCCGGCCGGCATCGAGATCAACAACTGCGCCCGCATGTCCCTGATGATACGGCGCGCGCCGTCCGCTCCCCTCTTATCCGAGGAGAATCAGGAGAAGATGAAGAAAATCCAGGACTGCCTTCACTGCGGAGCCTGCATGAGCAAATGTCCTTATGGGTTAAATACGCCGAAGCTTTTGGAAGATAATTATAAAGATTATATGGAAATTCTGGAAGGAAAGGCATTCTAACAGACGAAGCCGGCTCTGATGCCGGCACATACAGAATCACAAAAGGGTCCGGAAAATACATCCGGACCCCTGCTTTTTCATTTTTAAAAATTAGTTTAATACACTCTTTAAGTACTCAGCAATCTCCGGTACCTGGCAGTTTTCGAAGAAATACTCCTGGAACTTCGGTCCGCTGATGGTGTTCTTTAAGAAATCCTGGTCAATCTCCTTTAAGATGGTCATGATATCCTTGTGGGTAATCTCCTTCACACCGTCCAGAATCTTCTTGTTTCTCTGCTCCGGAACCACTCTCTCCTTTGGATATCCGCCGCCGCTCTCGCAGCCGAACAGCTTCTCAAATACATACTGCAGAGTCAGCTCCGCGCCCCAGCCGAAGCCCTTCGCGAATGGAAGCGCAATCGCATTGCCATCGTTGATCTGTGCAAACATAAATGCGTCTTCTGCATCTACCACATGGCCGCAAAGCACGCCTGGGAATGCGTTCAGCGCCAGCATCGCGCCCTCGCCGGTGCCGCAGCCGGTTACTACGAAATCGGCAGCCTTGGAATTTAACAGGATAGCAGCCAGAAGGCCGTTCATAACATATGTAAGCTGAGTCTCATCATCAGCGGAGTACATACCGTAATTATATACGGTGTGGCCCATCGGCTCTACAACCTTCTTTAAATTGTCGCAAATCATCTCATTCTTTGCAGCCTGGCTGTTTTCGTTGATTAATGCAATCTTCATGTTCCTTCTCCTTTTTGTTTCTAGTTGTAATATTGTGTAATCTCTGGTTTTCCGTAATTTCTTTTCCAAAAACCATACATCTTTAGTTTACTACAGAACAGCAGGAAGTACAATCCCTTTGTCTGTTTACTTTTTATTCCGATGCTTTCATAATTCCTACTGCTTTTCCCAGTATTCTGAACTGCTCTGTATTTACCATCATTGGCTCATACTCGTCATTTTCAGGTATCAGAAGCACAAAACTTCCCATACTGCGGAATCGTTTTAATGTTACATTTCCATCTAATTCAATGGCTGCAATTTGCCCATTATCAACCGTATTGGTTCGACGCAGAACCACATAATCACCATTCTCAATATCCGCATTAATCATCGAATTTCCTTTTACTGTCAGCAAAAAAGTTTCTGAAGGCGCACTCAGCCATTCAAATGGCAATGTGCAAATTTCCACCATCTCTTCCTGCATCTCAATCGGACTTCCTGCTGCAATATCTGCAAATACCGGACAACGTACCACTCGCTCCCCGCTAAGGGTATGCTGAACTCCTTCACAATTAATAATCACGTCTTCCGGACAATCCTCATCTCGCAGAAAGCTGTATTTTTTATTTTTAACCAGATCAACATACTGATATTCTCTGATACTGGACGGCAGCATGGAAGTATCAAATACTGGAATATCCTCTATCTCGCTTCCATCCTTTTCAAATATTTTCAAAGAATTACCATCGGTAATCATACCATAGCAGTTTTCCGGTGTAACTGCCATGTAGGATTTTAATTGCTCCTCTCCGCTTTCTATTCCGGCCCGGTACTGTTTGGTTTCAATAAAAATGTAAGGTATCATTTTATTGTTTTTATAAACAAAAACAACAATATCTACGAATCCTGCTTTAGAAAATGTCTGTACCCGAAATTCAATTCCAAGCAAATCAATTGGATAATGATAAGTTTCCCGAAGTTCCTTTAAGACCCACTGACGAATTTTTTCCTCTTTATTGTATGGATCAGCAATCTTATCCGCAAACAGGTAATCCTTCATTGGAACATCTGATAAACTGCGAAATCTCACGCCATCCTTCAGTTTTAAAAATTCAGGACTGATACAGGATATAAATCTGGACGGTTCACCGTGACAGCTCATATAAAGCCGTTCTGTTGCTCTTGTCATTCCTACATACAACAGCTTTCTTTCCATTGTCTCAGCATAATTCGGATCATCGTTTTCCTGCCTTAACATCTGATTTGGAATCAATTTATCAGAAAGTCCAATTAATATTACAACTTTAAATTCCAATCCTTTAATTGAATGCATCGTTAATAATTTAATTGTATTTTCATTGAAATCAATCCCGTCCTGTTTTGAGTAAAGTGTACTTTTGATCTCTTTTTTAAGTTTTATCTGAAACTGTTCCAAAATCTTTTTTGTTCTGGCAACAACTGCAATTTCTTTCAATTCATAACACTTCACAAGCTTCTCTTCCAACAACCGTTCCACTTCATCTATTTCTTCATCTAAAGTATTATATCGACGAAATACAGGATATACCCCCTGCTTATCAATCAGAGACGGCTTCACGAAATTATCATCACTTACAATCTCTCCATCGGATTCAATTAAACTATATGCAGCCTCTGCAATCTGTGTTGTGGTGCGGTAATTCTTCGCCAGTGAAGTACTCTTTCCTTTCATATCCAAGCCAATACTGGTAAAACTTCTTCCTTTGATTAACCAGGATGTGTTATAAATACTCTGTGCTGTATCTGCCACGAACATAATACTGCTATACTCTTTTTCAGAATCATATAGCTGCATTAAACACTCCAATTGCACTTTAGATAAATCCTGACTTTCATCTATAATAATATGAGTATATCGTTCCACGGTATGCGTTTTCAGATATTTTAATGCATATAATCCCACATCCTGAAAATCACATAATCCTTCTGCATTCAATGCCTTTGTATATAAAACCATCAATTCGTGAATCGCTTGTCTGGTTGGACTGTTTTTCATTAATTTTTGGGGTCCGTCTCCCCCGCTTCCTGTCCGTCCTAAACGGTCAGCTACCTGATATGCTTCGACATCAATCAGATTACACGCCTTAATCCATGAAATTTCCTTCTTCAGAAATCCAAGGTATTTCATATTTAAAATTTTCACATTATCAAAGGATTTCCTCAATTCAAAAATACATCTCTCCCAAATGTGAATTTCCTGCTGTGAACTTGCAAATTCTAATTTTCTCTTATTTTCCTTACAAAAAGCACGAAAATAACCAAAAAGCAGCTTATCAATATTTGTAATTCTTACATTTTCTTTTTTATCCTTCGAATCAAACAAGCTGTACTGCTCGTCCTCTTCAATCTGTTCATATATGTATTCAATATAATTAGTCAGACTTTTGTTAAATGTCACCATAAGAATACGATCCTGCGGACTAAAGCAATAATTATTCAAAAGAAACGGAATGCGGTGAACAGCCACAGTAGTCTTACCAGAACCAGCAACTCCTTTAATCATCGACTGGCCCATAACTGTACTATGAATCAATTTCTTTTGTTCCATATTCAACTGCATACTTTATCCTCCATCACCCTTGCTTTAAACCATCTGCTTTGTAAAACCGGCTTAGCTTATTTATTCACGCTCATATACAGCATTTTACTCTATCTGTATATTCTTACAATGATTCTATCATAATACTTATATTCTTACAATGAAGTTCTTAGATTCCACGTACTTGACAAACAACAGATTTCTCCTTTAAGCGCTCTTGCATGCAGCTTTGCTGATTGCCGCAATACTGACTTATTCTCATAAAAAATAGCCGTCCTGCTTCTTAATCGGAGCGACGACTATTTTTTAACATAACAATTCACCGGAACAAGCGAGATTCAGTCACCATTCAGCTAACCTGTTAATTTTTCCCCGGCTTCCTCGCCACCGCACAGGTAATCACAAATCCCAGCAGCAGAACCGCCACCGCCATCCAGCAAGCCAGGCGCAGAGTGCTTCCTTTGCGGAACATATCGTAATATCCCTTCAGGTAGATTACGATAATGGCGGCCGGAATGCACCAGGAAACGTACCATTTTAAGCCCTTGGGGAATGAAATGCCTTTTCCGGCATTCACTTCCTGCAAGAAGCTGTCCCAGCCCCAGCCGTTCTTTCTGGTACAGAACAGCACATAGCCCAGGCTGCCTAACGGAAGCAGGTTATTGGAAACAATGAAGTCCTCCAAATCCATAATGTTGGTTCCGCTGCCCAGCGGCTGGATGCCGGAAAGCACGTTAAAGCCAAGGACACACGGCATACTGAGCACCATGATGGCCACAGCGCTTACCACCACGCTCTTCTTTCTGGACCAGTGGAACAAATCCATATCGAAGGAAATCAGGTTTTCAAATACCGCAATAATCGTGGTAAGTGCGGCAAAGGTTAAGAATAAGAAGAACAGCGCTCCCCAGAATCTTCCGCCCGACATCTGGGCAAAGATGTTCGGCAGCGTGATAAATACCAGGCTCGGACCGGCCCCCGGCTCGATTCCGAAGGAGAAGCATGCCGGAATGATGATGAATCCGGCCATCAGCGCTACAAAGGTATCCAGAACCGTAATGCTCAGCGCCTCTCCGGTCAGGCTCTGCTCCTTTGTCTGGTAGCTTCCGAAAATCAGCATTGCGCCGATTCCGATGGATAAGGTAAAGAAGGACTGGCTTAATGCGCCGAATACCACATTGCCGATGCCCTGCTCCAGCATCTTGTTAAAGTCCGGAACCAGGTAGAAGCGGATTCCCGCATCGGCTCCCTCCAGCGTGAAGGAATGACCGGCCAGGACCACCATAATCAGGAGCAGCGCAGTCATCATTACTTTGGAAACCTTCTCGATTCCATTTTTCAGACCGAACAGGCAGACTAAAAAACCAATCACACAGATTAAAACCGTCCAGAAGGTCATCAGTCCCGGATTTCCCAGCATATCGCTGAACGCGCCGGATACCACCTCCGTGGAAACGCCCGCAAAATCACCTTTGATGCTGCGGTAACAGTAATACATCATCCAGCCGCCTACCATGGTGTAGAACATCAGAAGCATGTAGCAGCCGACAATGCCGATTCCCTTCATC
Organism: Lachnospiraceae bacterium; assembly: GCA_030536455.1. Taxonomy (GTDB): domain Bacteria; phylum Bacillota; class Clostridia; order Lachnospirales; family Lachnospiraceae; genus Caccovicinus. The sequence goes on from JAUNPZ010000005.1 coordinate 15,169, forward strand.
CAATGCCAGCAGGAGCCCTTCGGTTCCAGACGCTCAAACGCAGCCGCCACGCTCCGTCTGCTTCCCCGGCCAACTGCAAATTCACAGACAAGCACCGGGATTCCAAGCAGCACCAGAAAAGCCAGATAAATCAGGATAAATGCCGCTCCGCCGTATACTCCGCACATATACGGGAACTTCCATACGTTGCCCAGTCCTATGGCACAGCCGGCCGAAACCAGGATAAATCCCAGCCGGGAGCCAAATTTTTCTCTTTCCATAACTACCTCCTAAATTTTCATAACATTTTATTATTATACTGCCGGGAATTGTGGATTGCAAATTTCTATTTTCCATATTAAAATAAGAAAAAGTTATATTAGAAAGGTGTTTTAAGAATTGTTATGAATACGAACCAGTTAAAGTATTTTGTGGCCGTGGCTGAGACCAAAAGCTTTACCAAGGCGGCAAACCAATATTATATTTCACAGACCGCCATTACCCAGCAGATTCATTCTCTGGAGGAGGCGATGGAGGTACAGCTTTTCGACCGCACCTGCCGTCCCATCGAACTGACGCCGGCCGGTCATGTGTTCCTGAATGAAGCAAAAGCAATTCTGGAACGGATGAATACGGCAGTCAGCAAGGTGCAGGATGCCTCCACCGGACTGGTAGGCACACTGCGGGTGGGTTATACGAAGGGCTATGAGCGGAGCAGCCTTTCCAACCACCTCCGGGCCTTCCATCTGGAGTATCCGAACATCCTGATTACCTGCTACCGGTGCGACACGGATAAGCTGGCCTCCGGCCTTTTCATCGGGGATTACGATATCATCTTCACCTGGGACAGCACCAATATTATGCAGGAGAGCAACGTGGAATATCGCCTGGTTGACCATTCCCCTCTGGTGGTGGCTCTGTTTGGAAGCCATCCGTTCGCCCGCCGCACCTCCCTTCGGAGGGAAGAGCTGCTGAATGAGTCCATTCTTTATATGACGCCCTCCGGCACTGCCGATTCCTTCGGAGATAATCATTTCATGGAGCTTTACAAGAAGGCCGGTTATTACCCCAACATCCTGTTCCGCTCCAATGACATCGAAAGCATCCTGATGATGGTGGCCGCAGAGGAGGGCATCTCCATCCTCCCCTCCTACGTCACCAACAAGCTGACCAATGCCGACAATCTGGTATTTGTTCCGCTGATTGGGGAAGGGGAATTTGAAGAAATCATCGCCGTGTGGAAAAAGGGCGAGCAGGGGCTTCCGCTCCGGCATTTCGTGGAGCGGATTTTTTCCTAGTGTTTTTCTCTGTGCGTTTCCATCGTGTTTTTTCTTAATGCTTTTCCTTCCAGGCCCTTTCCTGCTCCATCTTCTCCTCCAGCATCTCCAGGTAAAGGGCTTCCTCTGCCGGAAGAGAAATTCTCCGCTCCAGCCAGGAGGAAAGGTAGGCGCCGTTCATCAGAACCACCGACTTCAGCCCTTCCCTTCCATCTGCGAGCAGCGGGACTCCGTCTCGCAGGTGGGCGGAGAAGTTGGCAAGAAGCTTCTGATATCCCCTCTCATCCTTCTCCGTCGGGATTTCTTTTACTGTATAATCCAGCATTCCATAAATTTCGGTATTGGTCTTCGCAAATTCATCCGTTGACATCACATTCTCATAGAAGGTCAGGCGGCTGGTGTCCTCGATGCAGAGGCGTCCCATGGTTCCCCAGATTTCCAGGCGGTTCACGCCGGGCGCTTCCCCACTGGCGGTGAGAAAGGTCCCCCGGATTCCATTCCGATAGGAAAACTGAAGCTCCGCGCTGTCATCTACGAGGAAATCATTGTATTTTCCATAATCCAGAACAGCCAGAACGGAATCCGGCATTCCAAGAAGCCACTGCCACAAATCCAGGTAATGCTGGCTCTGGTTAATCAGAAGTCCGCCCCGCTCCCCGTTCCAGGAGCTGCGCCACGGGGCTGAATGGTGATAAGCCGGAGTCCGGTACCAGGTGTTGCATACCCAGACCGCCCGCTGAATCCGTCCCAGCGCTCCGGCATCCAGCATCTCCTTCGCCTTCACGAACACCGGATTCTCCCGGTTGTTAAAAATCATGCCAAAGCTGACATGGGCTTCTTCGGCCGCCTGAATCAGGGCATTTACCTCCTTTGCACAGACTCCGGCCGGCTTGTCCATCAGGATATGCTTTCCGGCTTTCACCATCTGAAGGCCGATTTCCACATGGCTGGTGTGAGGCGTTACGATCACGGCCGCGTCATATTCCGCCGGATGGGTCAGCATCTCCTCCACATTCTGATAAATCGAAATGCCGGGGTACTCGTTCCGCAAAACCGCCTGACCCTCCTGATTCCGGCAGCACACCCCGGCCAGGGTCATGCCTTCTATCTCGCCATCATAAATCATCTTCGCATACTGGCGGCCCATTCCGCCAAAACCGATTACCGCGGCCCGTACCTGCTCCATAACTGCTTCCTCTCTGCTTCTGTTCGTTTCTGCTTTGTTTCCTGCTTCTGTCTGGCTTCCTGCTGCCTGGCTTCCCGCTTCCGTTTCACATTCTGTCTTCTGATTTACCAGATTTCTCCCGGATACTTCATACCCCATTCCTTCCGAAGGCCGGTCATGAGCGCCATCACATCCCGGCTGTCGGAAAGGCGCATCCTCTCGGTCTTTCCCTCCAGAATGGCTGCTTCCATATCCATCATCTCATACTGCAGCGCCTTGGCCGTCTCACCGGCCTCGATCACCTGCTGTTCTCCGGTCTCCGCATCCACAATCACGGCCCGGTCTGCCCTCGGATACTCCATAATCTCGATATAGCCCTTCTCGCAGCTGATCATCACCCGCTTCGGCTGCTTGGAATGCATGCTCAATGCCACGGCTGCCATCTGTCCATCCGGATTCATCAATATCATCGTGGCCTGCTCATCGGAGCCGGTGGGGGACGGAAGCATCTGGCTGGAAATCTGATTCGGCTGGCTCTTCATAAAGCTCCGCACAACACTGAGCGCGTACACGCCGATATCCAAAAGCGCCCCGCCGGCCAGATTCATATTAAAGAACCGGTTGTTCATATCGTATTCCTTAAAGCTTCCGAAATTCGCGGTAATCATCTGCACCTTTCCTAACGCCCCGCTGTCCACAATCTCCCAGAGCGTCTTGTACAAGGGCATGTGCCAGATGGTCATGGCCTCGGCCAGAACCAGATGCTTTTCCTCGGCCAGCGCCGCCATCTCCTCCAGTTCCCGGCTGTTCAGGGTGATGGATTTCTCCACAAACAGATGCTTTCCATGCTCCAGCGCCATCTTCATAAACGGATAATGGGTGTTGTGGGGAGTCGTCAGATACACCACGTCCACCGCCGGGTCCTCAAATACATCCTCATAGGAATCGAATACCTTCCCGACCCCGTATTTTTCCGCAAATGCCACCGCCTTCGAATGGGTCCGGTTGGCCACTCCGTAGAGCTGCCGTCCCATATCCTGCAAAGCCGACACCATCTGATTGGCAATGACGCCCGTTCCCAGAACGGCCCAGTTCAGCACTTTTGTCGTTTCTGACGTTTTCGATGTCTCCATATGATTATCCTCCACTTCCGGGCGCGGCACGCGGTCACGCCTTCGTCATCATCAATTCGTCCAGTCCCAGCTTTAATGCGCCCATAATTCCCTGGTTGTCATTCAGAGAAGGCAACACGATATAATCCTCCAGGTTCTCCATCTCTTTGGTGTTGATATATCCATTTAACTGCTTCTTCACTTCCTCACGAACCTGCTCGATCAGTCCCTTCTGATGCATGACGCCGCCGCCCAGAACAATCTTCTGAGGAGACAGAACCAGAATATAATTCATCAGAGCCTGTCCGATGTAATACGCCTCCAGCTCCCAGACCTCCGGCACATCGCTCATCTCCTGGGCCTTCTTTCCCCATCGCTTCATGATCGCCGGACCGCTGGCCATGCCCTCCAGACAGCTTCCATGATAAGGGCAGCCGCCTGCAAAGGTGTCCTTCGGATGCGGCTTTACCATAACATGTCCAGCCTCCGGATGGAGCATTCCGTGCAGCAGCTTTCCGCCGGAAATCACACCCACGCCCACACCGGTTCCGATGGTGATATAAATGCTGTTTTCCAGTCCTCTGGTAATTCCCCATACACTTTCGCCCAGAGCCGATCCGTTCACATCGGTATCAAAGCCTACCGGGACCCCCAGCTCCTTCGCAAAGGTGCCGGTGATGTCATAATTGGCCCAGGCCAGCTTCGGCGTGGTGGTAATGTAGCCGTAGGTTTCCGACTGACGGTTTAAATCAATCGGTCCGAAGCACCCGATTCCCAGGGCCTCCACCTGATGCTTTTTAAAATACTCGATCATCTGCGGCATGGTCTCCTCCGGAGTCAGTGTCGGAATCGAAATCCGCTCAAAAATCTCACCATTCTCATTTCCAATCGCGCAAACCATCTTGGTTCCGCCTGCTTCTAATGCACCTAATTTCATGTTATATGTCCTCCATTCTATCTCTCTATTCCGCAATCGCCCACATCCGCACCGGAAGTCCGGTAGCGCCTTCAATCGGCAGGAATACGGCAAAGCAGATTGCGCCGGCCGGCGGAACCTGGTCCAGATTGCACATCACTTCCACCTGCAGCTTGCCTTTGCTCAGCAGATACCGCTCGCAGGCCAAGTCTCCCGCCTGGGCAGCCAGCGCGGAAGCATCGGTATCCAGGGTCTCATGGCCGCTGGCCGCCGCATTCCGCGTCTCATAAATATACTGCAGCGCTTCCATGGACCAGCCTGGGAAATGCTCTCCGCCCTCTGCATCGTAGTTGGAAAGCGCATTCATATCCGGCCAGTGCCTGCTCCATCCGGTGTACAGGGCTACAAACGCGCCGTCCGGAATCTCCCCGTACTTCGCCTCGTAATCCTTGATATCCTCCACGGTCACGGCATAGTGGACATCCTCCTTCACCTTTTCCGAAACATCGATTACCACCAGCGGAAACACCATATCCTTCAGGCCGTACTGCTCCGACAGAGCCATTCCTTTTATAAAATGTCCCGGAAAATCAATATGGGTTCCGAACTGCCCCGGAAACTTGAAGGTCTGAATCAGGCACTCCAGCTCATTTCCCCAGTCATACACGGTTTTGCAAAGTTCCAGCTGCCCCTCCGGAATCCCGCCCCAGTATGGACTGTCATTGTTTAACGGATGCGAAAGGTCTATCCAGCGGCAGCTTTTCAGTCTCTTTAAATCTTCCCATAGTTGATACATGCACAAAATCTCCCTGTCTTTTTTTGATGTTTTCATTATACTTGCAATGGGAGGTTCTGACAAGTAATTGACAAATTAATTTCCATAAACCACGCCATCCTTCACGGTATACTCCGTCACCAGCGTATCCGTTTTCTGCGCGGCCTCGCTCTTAATCGTCTCCTCCACAACCAGTCGGATCTCCTCTCCGAAGGAAGGGCGTTCCTTCGGAATCCAGATGACATCCTGTGATTCCATCCGGCTGATGTAACAGCACACCGCATCCACCTTGACACTGTCCGAATGGCTGCTGAGATTCCGGATAAATACATCAAAAAGCCGGCCGCTGGGACTGACGGCTGCCAGAACCCCTTCGTCTGCCGTTCCATATACAGTTCCCTGGCCTTCACCACCCGGCAGCCCGGCCTCCTCCAGCTCCTCCGGGAACCAGAGACACACGCTTCCTTCCGCGGTCCGGCCGCTTACATCCTCCGGAAGATATTCCTCTTTTATGATTCCAGCCAGTTCATCGTATGGAACCACCGCCTTCATAAGACCGCCTGCATGCGGCGCAATGCTGTACTCCTGATAAACCATACACAGGCCCTCCCTGGTCAGAGACCAGTTCTTTTCAAAATACCGATCCTGAAAAGCCTCATCCACCGCCGACGGAGCATCCAGAAACATCCCCTCCATGTGATTGGTCGCCTGATTCAGCGACTGAATCAGAAGGTCTCTCATCCTCTGTTTCGAAGCCTCATCCTCTGTACGGAACAGGTCCGAAAAAGAAAGCTGCTCTCCATTTTCCATGTCAAAGACTGCCGAGTAAACCTGATGGCTTCCATGGGCTCCGCCCGCATAATAGTAGGACCCCATACTGATGGATACCGCACCTTTGACCGCATAACAGTCATCGATAATGCTGATGCTGTGGTTCAGGCCGTACATCGCCGGATAACTTTCTACATCTGCCCGAACCGCTCTCTGTTCATCCACATATTCCTGAATCCATGCACTGCCGTTAATCTTCTCCGCAATCTCTTCCCGGCCTGTGATGGATACCACCGGCGTGGTAATCACGCTCTGCATGCTGCCGGTCTCCAGCGTCTCGGCCTCTCCGTAAATCACGACCCGCTCGGCCGGCTCCGGGAAAATCATCGCCAGAGCGTGATAATACTTTGCAATCTGCCCGGATATGTATTGATCGATTCCATCGATATCCTCCGGCGCCTCTTCTTTGCCGCGGATGGACTCCAGCGCGCAGTGTTCTCCCCGCAGACGTACATAAGCCAGGGCCTCTCCGCAGGCAACCATACGGAAAATGCTTTCGTAACGCTTCCGGCTGTCCGTCTCCTTCCGCGCCTGTCTGGCAGATTCGGAAACCGAATCCGACAGGGCGTCGCTGATTTTTTTCATAGAGCGCATTTCCCGAAAGCACTCCAGGTCATCCCCCCAGACAAGCGCTCCCACTGCTCCGCCGATTTCGAAGCCCGTCTGCATCAGGCCTAAAAACAGAGCCGTTTTCTTGATTCCCAGAACGATTGTACCGGAAATTACCTTTTCTCCTGATTTTTTAAGAAGCTGATCCAGCCAGGGGCCGATCTTTTCCGCGACTCTCACGCTGACCTGCTCTAAAAATTTCATATCGGATGGATTCGTAATATCCCAGGCTAAGGTTCCGGCTGCTTTTATAAGCTCTGTACTGTAATTTTCCAGAATATAGACCAGCTGCAGACTGCTTGCTGCAATCAAATCCTCCGCCGCCTCCTTAAGCTTCGCATCCTCCGTATGATCCCGGACCTCCTCCAGGAAAGCCAGCTTCTTCTGATAAATCTGGCCGTAGCTGGTAAGGATTGCCGCTTCCCCTGTGGTTTCCACACTCTGCGCCGCCAGCTTCGTCAGTTTTTTTCCATCCATAAGCAGCTCCAGCGGCTTCTTTAACTCGCCCATCAAGGAGGAACCAAGCAGTTTTTCCACCGTTACCCCGCCAAAATCCGTGATTCGGTTTCCCAGATTATCGCTGGCACAGTAGCTGGCCTGAGCTGCGGTTGTCTCAATCAGGCCCTTCTCCATCATAGCCATAATATTCGACAAATAGGTCACATAGGATGCGGTATCTAACTCGGTCCCGGTCAGCTCATGGGCTGCCCAGAGAAACAGGCGTCCCTCCCAGCTTTCCTCCTGAAATGCCTCCAGCTCCTCCGCCCAGACTGCATAAGAAAACGAATCATCCTCCGTCAGCCCGGTTACCGCATACGCTTCCTGGAAATGCTTCTCTGTTCTCCGGAATAAGCCCTCCAGATAAGCATCCGTCTGATTCCCGCTCCCCTCCTCTGCCAGCCCTGCGCCGCACAGCAGATTCGACAGCAGCAGGATGCATAAAAACAGCGCCGTAAGCCGTTTTACCGGTCTCATAGAAAATCGTTTTTTCACTGCTGCGCCTCCTCTCCGTCCATCTCCGGAACCGGATAAAGCTCAGCCAGGAGGGACAGGCTGTACTCCGCCTTTTCTGCCTCAACGGCCGCTTTCCGGGCCTCCGCGATAATCTCCGATTCCTTCCACTGTTCTTCCGTCTTTTTCTCATCCAGTTCCGTAAGATTCAGCACAACCTCTCTCTGACAGAACTCCGGCTCCTTCTTTCCCTCTTTCACCACCATGCGGAGCAGCCGGCGCTCCATCTGCTTCACATTCTTACTGTCTTCTGCCGCCTCTCTGGCACACGCCTCCAGATAACGGCTGTAATCCGGAAGCTGAACCGTAACCACCGCGCAGAGGTTTCCGTCCTCCTCCGAAATCTCATAATCCTCCACCACGACCTGCTTCCTCATGATCCGCAGATTCCGGTCCATCTGTCCGATATCCAGCTTTGCATAGCTTTCCGCCGCCCTTTTTATCCCATTTCTCAGATTTTGGACTCCCGTTTCTGCTATCCCGCAGCCGGCAGCCGACAGGACAAGCATACCCGTCACACTGCCCAGCAGCCATTTGTTTTTCAGCCTTCTCTTTTTCATACGCTTCCTCCTCCTTCTTCTTTTTTCATTATAAAAACAGCTGAAGGAAAATGCAACCATCTCCAATCGTCTGCTGCATCATCAGTCAAGCTGAATCCTTACGTTGGTATCCACCACCTGAATGATTGAAACCGTTGCTCCTTTAATTTTAATTCCATTGGCAAAATGCGAATAGTTGTATGGTTTTCCGAAGAACTGTGTGATCTCATTCGGATCCAATCCAAATCCAGGATAGGAAAGCGCCGCATCTTTCATTTGGAACCAGATCTGTGGAACCGGATAGGAGTTGTTGGAAATCATTATGTAAGTAATTTTTTTCGTTTCCGGGTTATAACGAAAATACAGAGAACTGTATTCTTCCGTCTCATACTCAACGATAACCAGCTTTGATTTTTCATAATAGTTGCTGTCGGAATCCACATACACACAGCCGCTCTGCTCCGCAATATAATCAGCCAGCGGCTTTACCGCCTCTGCGCCCTCCGCAACCGCCGGATTTTCCGGTATTAACCCGCCCTGCGGCAGTGGTTTATGCGGAAACGCTTTCGTTCCTTCTTCCAGGATCGTTCGAAGCCCCGTGTAATCCGTTCCCCGATAGGTAATGTCACCGCGATTCCGGTTGGTACATTCAAATTCACCCCAATATACACAGCGGTTCTCCCGCTCATCACCATCTGGATTTACCTCCTCAAACGGAATGGTCCGGGATCGGAAGGTGTAGTCCTGAGGATCGATATTCGTGGTTCCCATCAGTCGGTTCGGATTCCGGTCCAGACTGCCCTGGCCCCAGTGAATGCCCATGATGTAGTCCATCACAAATTTTCCATCCTCTATATGGAAAATGGTCCGCGGGGTGGCGCCGTAGGTGGTCATATCCTCCGCCTCGGTACTGCTGTCGATGTAAATGCCATTCTCCAACTGCTCCAATTCAATCCAGATTCCGCCCCAGCTTCTTCCGTCCAGCCAGTTTAAGCAGGAATAGGTATCCTTCCAGGTCACTTTGGGGGAATGCAGCTTTGCTTTCTCCAGCGTATAGAAGTCTGCCGATATCGCAAAATCAGGTTTATAATACTTCGTCGAGGTAAAGATTTCCGGCCATACCTCACTGTGCGGAATCGCCTCCAGGCGGAAGGCCACCATATCCGTCACACCGTCCAGATCGAAATCACGGACAACGGCACTGACCAGACCGCAGCGTCTATTCGCCTTCATATAATCCGATTCGCTGCTCATACCCAAGTCATGCAGATTCCAGCTTAATTCATCCAGGCTGGCAAGGCCATACTCCGGAATGTAATCTGACTTCAGATAGTCATAAAAGATCTGCCGGTCATCGTCACGGACAGCCTTCAGAAGATACTGGCACTCGGTCCAGTTTACATTCTCATGGAAACCATTCTGTTTTTCCAGTCTTCCGGCTTGAATCTTTTTCGAATCCTTTCCGTGAACTGCACTCAGCATCTTCTCCCTGATTCCTTCATACAGCGTGCCCACGTCATTATTTTCCAGAATACCTTTTACCGCATCCAGCGGATTGCGGTCTGATTTTCCGAATTTTTCCGATGCAGAATCTGCCACATCCCCACCCGGACTGCTTTTTAATAAAGCTTCCATGTAGCGGCAGAGTTCCTTCTGCAGCTTCTCTTCATCGGCAAATGCAAGCTCATACTGCTCGTTCTTCTCCTGAGTCTGATAGAAATCCAGCATATTTTTCCTGGTCACATAACAGGATTTCAGATAAACCCATGCCAGTGCAGAAAATGTTTCCAGCTTGCTTTCATCATAACGAAGTTCCGTCATATCCACATCTGCTCTCATGCCGGCCCGATAATCCACCAGCGCATTTAACGACGCAGATTCCAGCTGCATTCCATATAGAGACAGGTTCAAAGCATCAAGAGCATCAAATGCGCCGGAGGTATACTGATTGACCATAAATTCACCAATCTCCCATCCGGTATGAATCCACTGATAAGGAGCCATTCCTGTTACAAACACAGATGCTGACAGATTCGCATATAAATCACTTCCGGTTTTCGTCAGGATTTTGGCTGCTTCTTCCACTGCCTCCGCCGTATACAGCCTGTCCTTCCCTTCTGTGACATACATCGCAATTCGCTCTGAAAGCCCTTCCTTTACCGGATCCGCAATCGCACTCTCCCCATTCTGATCATATCTCAGGAATGTCTGAACGTTGTTCGCATAAGCTTTATCCACCCGGTTCAGCTCCGAAATCAATACCGATGTCTGCAGGTAAGCGCCAAGCAGCGGACCGCCATAGTTCACAATACCATCCAGCGCTTTTCCGGTCTTACTCCACCATAATTCATTTTTCTCCAGCGTGGCAAGCTCCGTGTCAAAGCTCATGTATTTCTGAAACAATTCAACGGCTTCTCTATCTCTCCGCTCCGTTACAGCAGCCGACATTAACTTTCTTGTAGCTTCCTCAGCCGCTTTCGCGGCATCCACAGCCTTCGTATTACTCTCATTCAGCAGCTTCATCATTTCCTGAATCAATGCTGAATCTGCACTGAAATAGCTGGTCAGGTAATTTGCAGACTCCTTCTGTATCTGCTGGATTTCCGGGTCTGAGCTGCACATCTGCTGCGCCAGAATTGCCCCGGCTTCCTCCTGAAAATCGGAAGGACACAGCTTAAAAAGCGCAGAATAATCCACATTTACCACGCCGCCATACAGATTTTTAAGCTGATCATACAGTCCTTTATAGGCAGAACCCATTGCGATCTGCCACACCTCCAGCCCGGAATCCTCCAGCACATTACAGTAAAAACGTTCCGTAAAGTTTTTCTCATGAAGAATATCCACCGCCGTCAGCTCACAGGGATAGATTGCAATCATTTCTTCCGACTGAATCGCATGGGAATTCACCAGATACAGAATATCGTTAAGCGGCGCCCAGCAGCAGACCGTTCCGTCTTCCAGCTCCTCCTCCACAACCGGTGCTCCCAGTTCCAGAGATGACTGGCCAAGATAATAGGATATGGTGATGGCCGTCGGCGCACCGGTGCACAGCATAATCTGATGACTGCTTCCGGCCTCCTTCCGAAGCCGGAATATGGTCTCTGTTCCGGTCATATCATCCTCTTTCATATCCCCGACTGCCGTCCAGAGATTTTGACTGGACACATCGCTGCCGGTACGCTCCAATACCAGCCCCAGTCCATCTGCCAGCCATTCCAGATTAACCATCAGATTCTCATCTTTCACCTTTACCGGCTGAGTCTCCCGCCCCGACTGGCTGAAGGTCTCCCCATCCGGCATCATAAATGTAAAATCAGCCTGATAAATCTTATCCTCGTCCCACTCCTTTTTCGTCTCCTCCGTCTGCACACCATCCTGTGCATATCCGATAATGTCATTCGAAAACAGGCTGCTGATGACCATCGCACAGGAAAGCAGGGCTGCCGTCACGCGGAAACGGATACTTCTCCTCCTCTTTCTCATTGCTTCTCCTCCATCTGTCCGATCATCTCTTCAAGCATCTTCTGCGCCATCTCATTCATAGCGGTATAAAGACCACCCGTCACGGCGTCCTGATATTCTTCCGATTTCGTGTCTGCATACCAGCTGCCGTCCCGCTTCACAACCGGCACCTTGACCGTCTGCTCCCGTTTCGGACACTCCGGCTCCTCCACATACTCCATGATCGCCTGATGAAGCTGTTCTTCATCCTCAAATGTCATCCCCTGCTCTGCAAACTCCATCACCATGCTGTATACATCCGGTGCTTCAATCTCACAGACAGCATGACCACCTTTTACTTTCTTTACCCTTATCTCTGCCAGGGAGGAAAGCTCATTTACATAGTCAGCACTCTCCGGCCCTGCGTCTCCAGACTCCGCTTCTTCTCCCGTTTTCACTTCCTCCGGCTCCACCATCTCTCCCGGTTCCTCAAATATCACCCGAACATTCTTCCCGGTCACGCCGGAATAATCAGCCGCATATTTTCCCAGATAATCTCCAAGATCGCTGCAGCCGGATAGAAGGACCACCGCTGCCAGCAGTATGCTCGAAACCACAAAAAGCTTTCTTTTCATAAACACCCATCTCCATTCTGTCTAAAAAGGACGGCTGCAGAATCGTTCAAAAATCATCGATTCTGCAGCCGTCCCCTATCATTTCAGCCACTTATAACGATTCCGTAATTTTGCAGCTGCGATGGACTTATAATCGCCCGAAAAGATGAATCAATCCTTCCGGCAGCGAATCTCATACCGGCTGCTGCTCGGTGAGGTTCCCGTCATCCGCTTTCCTTCAATTTTCACATTCCAGTCCAGCATCGAATAGCCGCTTGGCCGTGAAATCCAGGAATCCGCATCCAGCTTATAAGAACCATCCTCATTTTCCAGCACCTTTGACAGGAAAGAGCCTTCCTTTGCATTGCTCATGCCTTCCAGATTGTAAAATTCAACCTCTGCCCAATCCTCGCCCATATCATCAAAGATCGTGATTGTGATTCCGGTTTTGCCCTGACCCGCCACATAATAGCCTTCGTAGGTGCCGTAAATATCATTTTCTTCTGCTGTTTCCACATATACCTGCATGGTCTGAACCACTCCGTCCACCACCCAGGCTCCGCTTCCACTGGTCTGATAGCCATCCGGCGTCACCTGGCCCATCACGCAGTAGCCGTCCGGATTAAAGTAGTAGCACTCCGCAATACCGTCGTTGTTTCCGTCAATCCACTGCCAGCAGGCTGCCGGCCAGGTTCCGTTTCCGTTGTCGTACCACCATCCGGCGCCATTGCTCTGCCACGTTCCGGCAAATGCAGTCATACAGGTCATCGCGGATACCCCCGCTGCCAGACATAAAGTTTTCAGTGCTTTCTTCATTATTTTGTTCCTCCTTAAAAAATTTTTTCATTATTTCATATCAAATATGCTGGTGTACATCGGTTCTGCTACGATGTTTTCCTGCATATCTTTGATTCCCCACAAATCTTCTTTCTTGTAAGCCAGATAACCTCCCGGCAAAACTTCGCTGTAATTTTCCATTTCCTCATACTCTAACGGATAACATTCATTTCCTTCCGTATCAATAAATCCACAGTAATTAAAACCGCTCTCTCTTCCTCCTGCAATCATCTTTGCGTAACCGTTTTCAAAGCCATACCAGCCTTTTACTCCACTGGACTCGTACAGAAGACTTCCATCCTCTCTGAAATAACGGGCATCTGCCGTTACAATTCCATCGTTTGCAGTAATTCCCCAGCCATTCCGGCCCTCAACGCTCACAAGCAGTTTTAATCCATTGGTATAAATACCAACTGCATTCTTCTCATTTTCTCCTAAAGAATCATAAACGTACCAGTTATCGCCCTCATATACAACCGCTGAAATCGGTGAACCACAGAAGCTCTCTTCCACTATGTTTTTGTCCGGATCCATTATAATCAGCTTTCCCTGTGAAAAATGATAATATCCCTGGTCATCTCCTGCAAGTCCGCCGACATCATCTGCTGTATAGATATAATTTCCGTCCTTATCATACCAAACATAAGAATAATCACCCGCCTTGTTTTCCACCTTGATTACCAGATACCGCTCCGGCTCATAAAAATCACCGCTGCCGGATTTTCCCCGATATCCCCAGGACGGGCCGAAATTTTTCACATTCTCAACCGGGACTTCCAGTTCTTTGATAAAACTACTCCCATGGTACAGCAGGCATTCTGTATCCGATCTGCTTACCAGCATCGCATCCCCTTCATATTCATAGACATAACCGATGCTTCCGAAGTCAAATAATGGCGTTCCTTCGGTATTGATTACGGTTTGTTCGTCATTTTCATTCCTTACACGCGCCCATCCGTCTTCTCCGAAGCTAACGTCCGCATCCGCAAATTCCGGCTCAATTACATAGTGTCCGGTTCGTACATCAATATAGCCATATTTTCCATTTTTCTCGCTTTGTGCACGTACCAGATAAACCGACAATTCACAATCTGTAGATAAACTGCCAGCCTCAGTCTCCTCCGCTTCTGTTTTTTGGGATTCTGCTTTTCCGTTTTTCGCCTCTTCTGTTTCCACCTCGTCCTTCTCCGCTTCTTGCCGGCTTTCTTCTTTCTTCTCCCCATTAAAAATATCGGCCAGGATATCCTTCAAAGATTCTTCTATCTGAGCCTTATCCGATTTCAGATTCTCTAATTTCAAATTATCCAATTCCATTTTCCCACAGCCGTTCAGTCCAAGAACCAGAATTTCCGCAAGAATTGCTGCTGCAGTCGCTTTTTTCCATCCCTTTTTCTTCATCACATTTTCATCCCTTCTGCATGTTACATCCTTTTTCAATCCCTTATAAAACTATGCAATCCGTTTAATCGTTTACCCCTCCGCATTCCGCAGCGCCTTAAAATACAGAAACCGAAGCTCCTCATGCCCCGTTCCCGCCAGCGCCCGGTCAAGCATCCGGCAGCTTTCCCGGAGCCAGCATAGCCCCTCCTCCGGGGATTTTCCGGTACACTCCTGTTCATAACGCTCCAGAAGCCGCAGGAGCAGGCAGTCCAGCCGCTCTCCCCATCTGGTTTCATGGTCCATCGTAAGCGGAGCATATCCCAGCGCCTGAAACCAGTCATTCATTACCTCCGCCGACAAAAACGGCGCTCCCATAATGAACAGATGCCGAAGAATGGTTTTCCGCGGAATCTCTCCCAGCAGGCGGCGGTTTTTCTGAAACTCATGGATATAATTTATGCTGCTGAAATGGCTGTTCTTCTTTCCTGATTTTTCAGTTGCCCCGGCATATACATAGCTGCCGGCGTCCTGAAAATAATAATGGCGCAGGAACTTCCCATTGCCGGTCCAGGGGATATCCAGCCGGTCCAGCTCTGCCGGGTGTGCATTCGCCAGATACTGTGTCTCCAGTTCAGCCAGGACTCTGAGCCGCTCCTGATAAACCGGATTATCCAAATCCTCCTCTGTAAAAACCTGATCGGCAGCGTCATAGTAAAACTGCAGCAGATATCTGGCTTCCTCCGGCTCCAATTCCAGCGCCCGCGTCAGCTCCAGACACTGCTCCCGGCTCTGCGGCTTGTGCCGTCCGGTACGCCAATAGCGGATTTTTAAAATCTCGGAATCCCGCAGAGGACATCTGCCGTTCATCTTCTCGAAAATCAGCCGGTCTACATCCTGCTTTCTGTACAAACCGAATTTCGCGCCAAGCTGTTCAAACCGGCTCTGAATCCATCGGATTTCTCCCGGAAGCTGTGCCGGAGTATCCGGCTGCGCCGTGCATTCTGATAAGATATCCGCAATCCAAGCACCATTTCTATCCTTCTCCCTGCCTGCCGTAATGACACCCCCTTTCTTCCTGCTCCGCCATTCCCGAATGATTCTGCCGCTCCTTTTCACAGACCTTCCGATACCAATCCCTTTGAAGCGGATAATACCGTTCCAGTTTTTCCAGGATTTCCCGATACAGCCTTTCTGCCTCCCGGAATCGCCCGGCTGCACCATAAGCGTCTGCCAGAATCTCCCTGCAGCCCAGCACTTCTTTTGCCGTCTCTCCACGCATGGTTTCTGCGATTTCCACACTCTCTTCCGCCAGCAAAACCGCTGCTTCCGCATTCCCCAGCTTTAATTGGATCTCTGCCTCTAAAAGGTACAGCTCCTGGAAAAAATGAACCCAGCCGCAGTCCTCGCTCCGGTATCCTGCATCAATTTCCCGGCACAGCGCTTCCGCCTCCCGGTACCTTCCGCAGTCCGCAAGAATCTTGGCCTTTTCCATCAGCAGAAAATAGATTTCCTGACGGTGATGGGCCGGAGCTTTCGGATTCTCTTTCAGATAACGGGCATGCGCCAGCACTCCTTCCTCCAGATAACGGAGGGCCGAATCCCATTTTCCTTCGTGCCGGTCATTGCGGCACAAGGTATGGGCCGCCTTCATCCGGAACATTTCATAATACAGGTTGTACGGCTGGCTCTTGTTCAGAATCTCATAGGACTTCTGATACCACGCTCTGGCCTCTTCAAACTGGAGGCTGTTGTGATACATGGCGCCAACCCGCATGGCAATCTGTCCGGTAATCTGATGAACCGCTCCGTAATACTCCACACAGGAGCGATACAGCCTGATTTTCCAGTCCTGCGCCTCCTCAAAATATCCGCCCATGCACAGCACATTGGTAAATACATCATATGCATCATACAGCCATGCCCTTGGCTGCTGCCACGCCCGCAATATGGCCATGCAGACCGGGATTGCTTTCGTTACCTCCTCATAGGGTTCGTTCCAGAGCTGCTCATACTGCGCTGCCATACCGTTTAAGATGCTGCAGCAGTTTTCCGGCGTAGGCCGGTAATACCGCCGTACACTTTCCGCAATTACCGGATGCAGTCCGCAGACAGCCGAACCATTACGTTCCCGCTCCCAGAGCAGGGACATTTCTTTCAGCTTGTAAAATGCAGACTCCGGCACTCCCGATGCCGGAAGAAACCGCATTTTTTCAATTCCGTCCACCGGTATCAGCGACAGATACCGCAGAAGCTGGATATCCGATGCATTCAGAGCATTTGTCCGAAGAAAGTAGGCCTCCAGCCCCTCCAGTCCGTCTGCGGCTGTACCGCACAAATCCGGATTGCAGACTGCCAGACGCATCAGCAAGGTATTCCCATGAACCTGCTTCCGGTACCCCCCCCAGCTTTCCGGTCTGCTCTCTGGAAAGCGGAACCGGGCTATAGGAGCGATAAAATGCCTCCCAATCCCGTTCCTCCCGCAGCGGCTCTACGAAAACCGCCGTCACCTCCTGACCGCCCTTCTGTTCCCTCATCCATTCCGCCCGGCAGTTCCGGCTGGTGACCAGCACGTCACACGGAAGTTTCCAGAGCAGGGGAAGCTTCCGGTCCCTCAGATTATTCATATCATCCAGGATCAGCAGGACCTTCTTCTCCTTCACCAGAGAACAGAGGACGTCCCATTTCTTCCAGAAATACTCGGTATGATTCCGATAGCGTCCGGCATGCCAGGCCAGATTTGCAATGGAAATCTGCGTGTCATCGCAGATTGTATGCAGAAGATCCATATTGCAGCTCAGCCAGAGGATGCCGTCATAGCATTCCTTCATGTACCGCGCTGCCTGACGGGCCAGGGATGTTTTCCCGATTCCTCCCATTCCATAAAGAAGCACCTTCCGCCCTTCCTTTTCGGAAAACAGCCGACCCAGGTGTTCCAGTTCTGCCTCTCTTCCCACGAAGTGTTCTCCGGAAGCAATATCCGGAAGCGCTTTAAAGCACAGCGCGTATTCGTGCGCGTTCCGATAAATCTCCTGCTTTCTCTTCCATTCGGCCAGCGCCTCTTCTTTCTGCTTCTCCGTCTGAAAGCCGACCGGCGTATTGGAAAAGCGGCTCCGAAGCACGTTCTGATTCCATTCCCAGATCAGTTCCCGTTTCAGGCCAAATCCGGCGCCATCCTCCGGAGAAAGCAGCTCATGTTCTTTCAATCCTTTTTCTTCCACACTGCAGCTCCTCCCTTCATGGCATGCCGGAAAAAGAACACACCGGCTGCCGTCTGCAGCATCCATCCGGCTGCAACGCCAAAGGCTGCCGCTTCATACCCGAATGCCGGAGCCAGCACATACGCCGTCACCAGCATCACAGCCAGATGAAGGATACCCAGGCAGACCACCTGAACATAACGTCCCATGGCCTGCAGCGCGTTCCGGTACAGGATAAAGAATGCCGCCGGGAATGCCGATACCGTAATCCGAATCCAGTCTGCCGCAGAAACAGCCACCGCTGTCTGATTCGTACCGGTCAGGATACGCAGAAGCGGATATCCCATCAGGTAAACCACGCCGATTGCCATAAGACCGTACCATACCATCCATCTCACCAGCCGTCTGTGATACCGCCGGATATTCTCCCGGTTCCCCGCCCCCACATTCTGCCCGGTAATCACGCCGGACGCCGTCCCCAGTTCTCCCGGCAGAACCAGAAGAACCGTCTGGAGGCGCACTGCCCAGGTCTGCCCGGCAATCATCTCAACCGGGAAGGTATTGACGGTTCTCTGCAGGAACAGGTCACCTGCCGCACCCAGGACAAAATATGCGGTCTTCGAAAAACCGTTCTTCATCAGATCCTGCCAGGCAGCCGCCAGGAAACTAAAATAGCCGGTTTCCCCCACCGCCTGCAGCGTTACCAGAAGGAACAGCTTTGCCGTCATGGCTCCGCTTCCGGCAAATGCCGTCCGCAGATATCGTCCCGCATCATCAAACAGCTCCGCCGGAACATTGCCCGCCAGAAGCATCCGATACGTAAACGGAAGCGCCGCAATTCCCAGTACGCCAAGCATCAGCGTACAGACAGCCAGCGCCGAAAAGCTTTGCCTGAAATAATCTTCGTCATTTCTCCCAACTGCTTTTCCCAGGTAAATTCCAAATCCATACATCATTCCGCAGATAAAGTTGCTGCGGACTGCAAGAAAGCCACTGCAGGCGCCAATTACCGCTACTGCACGATAATCCAGAACGTGACTGACTACAATCGTATTGATCAGTGCATACACCTGCTGGAACAGTTCTGCTGCTATCAGCGGAATCAGAAAACAAATCAGATCTTTACCGGAATCCTGTTTCGTAAAATCCATGCTTTTCCCCTCCCCATTGTAAACACCATAACATCTGCCCCCTGCCGAAGTCAATTCCATTATGTACGGATTACCGGCTTCTGTACTTGATTATGGGTTTAGCATAGATTCCGGTAATGTACAATGATGTAAGTTTTAACATCAAATAGAAAAAGAACTCCGGAGCTTTTCAATCATCTGTCCGACAGACATCATCAAAAGCCCGGAGTCTTTTTAGTTTTATCAAGCCATTTTTTCCGCTTCTTTTCTCAGCCGATCCCCCCAAAGAAAATTCCCATCACATACACAAACAGGGTAATCCCCACAAACACATATTTCGTCACCGGCTCGAACCAGCCGCCCAGCGGCTTCTTCCGGCCTAACTGCACCTGCTCTCTGGCATATCCCTTCGGACAGACCCAGAAGAACATAACCGCCGCCAGCAGCGCTCCCAGCGGAATGATGTAGATCGACACGGCATCCATCCATGCCCCTACCTTGTCCCCACTTTCGATGAAGACACCCACTGCCGCAGAAACTGCCGCTATGATACATACTGCTGTAATCCTTGACAATTTGAACTGCTCCTGCAGCGCCTCGATTGGCGTCTCAAACAGGTTCATCAAAGAGGTGATGGCCGCAAACAGTACGGCGATAAAGAACACCACTGCAAACACCTGGCCCAGCGGCATCTGCCGGAACACAGCCGGAAGGGTGATGAACATCAGCGGCGGACCGCTGGACACATCCATCCCGAACGCAAACACGGCCGGAATCACCACCATGCCTGCCAGAAGGGCGGCACAGGTGTCGAAAAATGCCACATTTCTGGCGCATTCCACCACATCCGCATCCTTTTTCAGATAGCTGCCGTACACCAGCGTGCCGGAGCCGGCCAGAGACAGTGAGAAAAACGCCTGTCCCAGCGCATAGACCCAGGTTTTGATATCACCCAGCATCTGCCATTTTGGCACAAACATATAGCGGTAGCCCTCCAGCGCACCCGGAAGGGTCGCCACCCGCGCCAGCAGGATGATAAAGAATACGAAAAATACCGGCATCATAATCTTATTCATCTTCTCGATTCCCCCGGTCACACCGAGAATCATAATCACGAAGGTAATGCCCAGTCCCAGCATCTGCCAGCCCACGCTTCCGAAATCCACAGCCAGCGCGCCAAAATAGGCCCCCATATCGGCTGCCTCGAACAGCTGCCCGGTTACAGCGCTGCACAGATATTTTAAAAACCAGCCTACCACCACGGAATATCCGATGGCAATTGCCAGAGAGCCAATCACCGGTATCATGCCGATGAGCCTTCCCGGAACCCTTCCCTTCTTTCCAAAACGCAGCTCACAGGCATTGGAAAATGCGCCTAACGGCCCGGTTTTCATCCCCCGGCCAAATGCCATCTCGCCAATCTCACCAGAAAAGCCCAGCAGCACCACAAAGATAAAATACGGAATCAGAAATGCCGCCCCGCCGAATTTTCCTGTCCGATACGGGAACATCCAGATATTCCCCATTCCCACCGCCGAACCGATGCAGGCGATGACAAAGCCGAGCCTGGTGCGGAATTCATCTCTTTCTTTCCCCTTTTTGTTTCCCATGTTTCTAACTCCTTCAGTTTCTTTTCTTTCTGCCCCGCAGGCATATCTTTATTATTATACCGCAGCTTTTCTTGCGAAGCAACTAAAACAAAGAGCCCTGCCGAAGCAAGGCCCCTCTCAGGACAACGTATTCCGATACTCATTCGCCGTAACCCCGGCCACTTTCTTAAATACCCTGGAAAAATGCGCCATGTCCAGGAATCCTACCAGCTCCGCCACGTCTCCCACCCGCAGCCCCGGATCCTTTAAAAGCTCCTTGGCCTTCTCAATCCGCACATGATTCAGGATATCGGAAAAGCTCTGGCCCCGGTATCGGTTCAGCAGCTTGCTCAGATGCCACTGGCTGACAAACACATGGTCCGCCACCTCCTCCAGCTTCAGCTTGTTCTGGTAATTTTCCTCGATGTAGCTGATGGCATTATTTACCACAAAGCTTCCGGCATCCCTTTCCTCAGCTCCCTTCCCGGAAGCTTCCATGCTTTCCGCCTGTTCTTTCCGGTCTGCAGCTTCCCCGGCCGCCGGTGTGTGTTCCGGCTCCTGCCGCTCCGGCCAGATGCCCTTCCGCTCCAGATTTCCCACCATCACCTGAACCGCCTCCTGGATTTCATCCATTTTCGACGGCTTTAACAGAAACCGGGTGACGCCAAGGCGGATGGCCTCTCTGGCGTACTCGAAATCACGGTATCCGGTGAGAATGGCGATTTCCATATCCGGATACTCGCTCTTCACGCCGGCAATCATATTCAGGCCGTTAAGGCCCGGCATACAGATGTCTGAAAAAAGCAGATCCGGCTTTTCTCTTCGAATCAGCTCCGTTCCCTCTTCTCCGTTCTCTGCCGTAGCGGTCACACGGCAGCCCCATTTTTCCCAGGGAAAGCTTCTGGATAATCCCTCTACGATAATCGGCTCATCATCTATGATGGCAACCTTCCACATATAATCCCCCTTCTCCGCTTCCGTCATTACCCCTTCACCGCGCCTGCCGTCATTCCCTTGATGATGTACTTCTGCAGGAAAATATATACGATTACCATGGGAATCACCACCAGCGTCACCGCCGCGGCCATCAGACCGTAATCCGTTCCCTCTCTGGAGGTAATGTTGTTTAACAGGGTGGTGATGCCCTTAAATTCCTCTCTTCTTAAGAAGAACATCTGGGTAAACAAATCATTATAGCTCCACAGGAAGGAGAAAATCGTTACCGTGGCAAAGCTGGGCTTGGTCAGCGGCACGACAATCTTCGTGAAAATCTGGAACGGCGTGCAGCCCTCCAGGAATGCGGATTCCTCCAGCTCGATGGGCAGTCCCTTTATGTACCCCGACAGCACCACGATGGCAAATGACAGATTTCCGGCCACCTGGGGAAGAATCACGGACAGCATGCTCTTTAACCAGCTTCCCGTATTCGCCAGCCCCCACAATACCTCCATGCGGTGAACGGGAATGATGGTTGCAAACACCGGAAACATCATTCCGGCGATTACGATTGTCTGCAGCAGTCCCTTCAGCTTAAAGCTGTACCGCACCAGGGCGAAGCTTGCCAGACCGGCCAGTATAATAACAATTATACACACCATGGTGGAAATGAACAAGCTGTTCTTATAGGCCCGGAAAATGTTCAGATCCCGGAATGCCTTCCGGTAATTGGCCGTGGTAAACAGCGCTCCGGTCGGCAGGGCAAATGAATTCTCCAGGATTTTATTCTTCGCCTTGAAGGAGTTCTGGAACACCCAGAGAAGCGGATAAATCGTGGTCATTGCCCAGAAGATCAGAAGCAGGTACACGAAGATCATGCCGATGGATATTTTCTTCTTTTTCATCTCGTTTCCCTCCTCTTAATATTCTTTCTCATGGAAGACCATGTTTACCACCTTGGACAGCACCACGCCAAGGATTACAATCATCAGTGCCAGGGTGGAGCCATAGTCGATGTTCTTGGCCTCCATGGTCTGATAGTACATATAGGTACCGGTTAAGAAGGTGCTTTTGGTTGGAATCCCCTTCGGGAACATGGTCCACGGAAGGTCGAATACCTTCAGCGCGCCGGTTACGGCCAGCACCACGCAGGTGCAGACTACGTTGCGTACCAGCGGCAGGGTAATATAGCGAACTCGCTGAAGCTTCGTGGCTCCGTCGATGGAAGCCACCTCATAAAGCTCTCCGGAGATATTATTCAAGCCTGTGATAATGATAACAAAGTAAAATCCTACATACTGCCACATAACGGGAAGCATCATGGTAAAAAGGGCAAGCCCTTTTCCTTTCCAGTCAATCAGCTCCGTCCTTCCGAACATCTCTAAAATCTGGTTAATCATACCCTTGTCATATAAGAATACAAGGTTGAACAAAAGACCAAGCGCCGTTGCGCTGATTACAATCGGGAAAAAGTACACGGTCCGGAACAGGCTGCCGCCCCACGGGATATTGTCTACCAGAAGTGCAAGAAAGAGGGCGATTCCCACCTGGCCGAAAATCGTGACCAGTATCATCTTTAAGGTGTTGATTAATGAAATTCTTACAACCGGGTCGGTGAACAGCTTGACATAATTCTCGTACCACGGTTCATTCCAGCCGTTTCCTCCGCTGCCCAGCACCTTAATGTGCTGGAAGCTGTTTATGATATTCTGAAAAAATGGATAATACAGAAACAGCCCGATAAAGAAGAACGCCGGAAAGAGGAAGAAAAACAACGGCTTTTTATTTTTGTAGATATTTGCACTCATAACGTTCCTCCATTTCCCATCATTTATTTCTTGAAAAGACCTTTTTAGTACTCCGGCACAGGTGGAAAATCCAACTGTGCCGGTTTTTTACTGCCTATTTACTTTTTCAGAATCGTCAGATTTCGGTTCCTGCCGATTCTGTTTTCCTTTTCCAAATCCTACTGATTGTGATAAATCTCCAGACCTTCCGCTACTGCGTCTGCTGCATCCACATCGCCGGATACGATATCGCCCATGCCGTCAAAGGTGGATACACGGCAGTCGCCGTTAAAGATATCCTGAACTGCGCCGGTCAGGGACGTACATCCAGCCATCATTGCCATGGATTTTACCTGAAGCTCGTTAAATACGGACTCGTCAACCTTTGGAGAATTCTTTAAAGCGCTTGCGGTATGCTGTGCGAATACCGGAACCACCTCGTCACTGGTCATATGGGTTACGAAGTCAACCGCTGCCTCTCTCTTGGCCGGGTCGTCCCATGCCTTCTTGGTGATGTAGTAGCCCATGGACAGACCGCCGACTAAATCAGAAGCCTTTCTTACATCGCTTCCCGGAACATAGGTGACATCATAGTCTGCCAGCTTCTCTGCGTCCAGAGTAGACGGGTCTTCTGCATCGGTCTGGCATGCTGCCACGATACCGCCGACCTTCCAGCTTCCGTCGATCAAGAATGCTGCCTTGCCTTCCATAAACATATTGAAGGTCTCTTCATCCAGAGCGGATAAGGTATTCTCCGGGAAGTAGCCCAGCTCATACAGTTCCTTGATATCGTTGATACCGTCAACCCATGCCTGGCCTAATTCGTCATCGGCGGTTTCCGGAACGTTCAGGTGCTTTTCCGGGCCGGTATGGTTGAAGATACAGAACTCCCACCAGTAATGCGGAATATTTCCAAGAGCTGCCGCGATTGGCGTATAGCCTGCGTCCTTAATCTTCTGACAGTCTGCCTTAAATGCATCCCAGGTATAATCCGGGCCAGGCATCTCCACTCCGGCCTCTTCCAGAATCGCGGTATTCACAAACATCGCCTCCCAGAAGCCGTTTACCGGAACTGCATATTTCTTGCCGTCCACTAAAGAAGGAGCGATACGGCCGTCATCCATATTGCCTGCGTACTCCGGATACTCGGCGCGGATATCATCGATGGACATCACCTTTCCGGCCTCGATAAATGGATTTGCATCTGCGCCGTTAAAGAAGAAGAGGACATCCGGCTCAGAGTTGGTCTCAAAATCGGTGATGACTCTGGTCTTAAAGGTTTCATCACTGGTTGCGGACATATCCACTACGGTATTGCCGGTTTTTTCTTCCCATGCCTTGTAGGCGTCCTTGTAGTTCTGTGAGTTCTGGTCATTGCCGGCGAAGGTGGTCACAACCTCCAGCTCGACTGCGGCTTTCGCTGCCTCAGTTGGCGCTGCGGTGGTTTCCGGAGCTTTTGTCTCAGCCGGAGCTGCGGTGGTTTCCGGAGCCTTGGTCTCCTTCGGTGCGGATGAACAGGCCACAAGTGACACTGCCATGGTGCATGCTAATGCTGCTGCTGTGAGTTTCTTCATAACGTTTACCTCCCAATCATTTTTTTGAAGGACCGCCTTCCTTCAGACGGCCGTTCCGTTGATAAGTGTTTCGCTTTTCCTTATGTTATTATCATACTCTCAGCAGCCGGAAAACAAAATTGTCAGTCTTGGTATTTATTGACTTTTCTTGTTGTCCTTGTCTATTTTGACCAGAATTGTGCTTTTTGTATAATTCTCTTTGTCTGTTTTGATGGATAAACCATACTCTTCTCCGTAAATAATGCGCAGCCTCCGGTCTACATTTCGTATGCCCAGGCTGACATGGTGCTCCTCATCCTCCCGGCAGTCCTCACCCAGAAGATAGTCAATCCGCTTCCGGTCCTCCTCGCTTAAGCCGCCGTCATTGATGACCTCGATGTACATCTTTTCGTCCTTTTCAAAGATGTGGATGCTGACCTTACCGGTCTTCCGCCCCTGCATCCCGTGCTCTACCGCATTTTCCACGATGGGCTGGATAATCAGAAGCGGCACCTTCACATCCAGAAGAGACGGCTCAATCCAGCGCTCCACCGTGAACCGCTCTCCCAGCCGCTGCTTAATGATATAAAGGTAGGCGTCCACATACTCCAGTTCCTCCGCCAGCGTGATATAGCGCCGGTGCCGCCGGTTCATGGTGGCATTCAGCATCGTAGCCAGGGCTTCAATCATGCCGCTGATTTTTTCATTTCCATTCATCCTGGCCTCCCAGTTGATGATTTCCAGCGTGTTATTCAGGAAATGCGGATTAATCTGGGACTGGAGCGCCTTGATGCTGGCATCCTTCAGCGCCAGCTCCTCTAAGTAAATCTTCTCAAACTGATGCTTCAGCTCCACGCTCATGGCATTAAATGCTCCGTCCAGGTATTCAAATTCCATACTGCTTCCCGTTTCCTGAATCTGATGGCCGTAATTGCCATTGGCAATCTCCCTGGACGCCGATACCAGCTCCGCCACCGGCTTCGTTACCTTGGTATGGAAAAAACGGAAAATCATATACACCAGCGGAATGACAAACAGCACCACCAGTCCCAGCATCCAGTAAATCATCCGCATATCGTCCACCAGCATCTTGGAATCCAGCTTCACCAGGCAGACCAGCTCCTGATCTTCAAAGGCAAACTTCCGGTAGGAAAACGCCCTTCCCGCCCGGTGCTCATAGCCGTTTTCCGGTTTCGTCAGGGTTTCCACCCAGGTTCCCCCGTTCTTTTCCCGCTCAATCGCCTCCGCCGAATGCACCCCCAGCGCTTCCGGCAGAATGTCCAGCGCCTCTGCCGTTCCGTTCCCGAACACCGCCTCCCCGTCCAGATAGACCTCGTAATCCAGCGCACCCCAGACACTGTTCAGGCTTTCAAACACGAATTTCGGAGACAGCTCGATTACCAGCACCGCATACGGACAAAAGGACGCATCCACCAGATTCCGCACCATATAACAGTGGCCGTTCTCCATCCGAAGCTCCGTCCGGGTCTCCCGCCGGGAGGCCTGCGCCCTCATATCCTCCAGATGATTTTCCTTAAAATATTCAATCCGGCTGTACCCCTCCGCCCCTACATTATTATCCTGATAGGTATTGTAGGTAAAGCAGAACACATCCGGCTCCTCCAGGAGAAACACCACTGTGCTCAAGAAATTCCGGTCATACTTATACTGCTGGTTTAAAAAACTGGTCACAGCCGTGACAAAAGCGCCTTTGCTGTGATTTCTCCGGTACTGATTGTAGCTGTCCCGGATGACCGGATTGTAGGAGGCCATCTTGGACGCCGCCAGCGTCTCCGAAAGCTGCAGTTCACAGATTTCCACCGCCTTCTCAGTGGAGATGCCGATGGTCCGGCGAATCTGCCCGCTGATGGTATGGGACACCAGATACAGCA